>NZ_BAAAEN010000005.1:0-296729 GCF_039523035.1 Pigmentiphaga daeguensis
ATCGGTGTTCGGCAGGCGATGATCTTGGCGGCTCCCAGCGGCCTGGGGTCGGTCAGCAGCGGCTTCGTCTGCGAAAATGAATAAATCAGGTCCGACTAGGGACAGTCCGGGGGACTGTCCCCGCGCGAGTTCACGCCCGCCCCGCCGACCGCGCCAACTCCGGGAAGTCCCGGCGGAGCCGGGACCGGCTTCGCTGCGCCCCGAGAGCGGGCCGCCCCGCCCCACCGGCCAAGGACGGATCAAGAACTCAACTCTCCAGCAATTGAAGACTAAGCCATCTGCATGCTATCAATGTCGATTCAGCTAAGCGCCGGCCGCCCCGCATCTCATCAGGCGCTGCTGGCCCGAATCGCCCGCGACGGGCTGCGCCCGGGCTTGCGCCGCACCAGGCTGATCAGCGTCACGAGCACGAAGAGGGCCGTCACCATCTTCAGGTCCGAGGGCTGGAAACCAAAGGCCAGGACCAGCGAGATCAGCTGGAAATACACCACCGACCCGAGCACCGGCGCCGCGACCTGGCGGAAAATGGTGCGATTGCCGATGATCGCCTCGCCCAGCAGCAGCGACGCCAGTCCATTGATGAGCGTGCCGAATCCCATATTGACGTCGGCAAAGCCCTGGTTCTGCGCCAGCAGCCCGCCGCCCAGCGCGGCGATGAGATTGGCCAGGCCAAGGCCAACCAACGTATAGGCCTTCACGTTGATGCCCTGCGCCCGTGCCATGGCCTGGCTGGAGCCGAGCGCGCGCATGGCCATGCCGTGCTGTGTGCCAAGGAACCAGAAAATCAGGCCGATGAGCACGACGTCGACCGCCGCCAGGAACACGATGCGGTTGGTCAGGCTGCCGTCGTCGCCGGGCAGGTAGGCGAACAGGTTGGGGAAGTTGAACAGCGCCGTATTGGGCTGGCCCATGACGCGGATGTCGATCGAGTACAGCATGGACAGGACCAGGATGCCGCACAGCAGCGTGTTGATCTTGACCTTCTCGTGGATGTAGGCAGTGGCACTGCCGCCGAGGAAACCCGCGAGTGCGCCGATCAGCAGCGCCGAGACCGGTTCGAGCCCGATCACCAGGCACTTGGCGGTCACGCAGGCGCCGAAGGCCAGCGTGCCTTCGCCGGTCATGTCCGCAAAGCTCAGGATGCGGAAGGGAATCATCACGGCGATGGCGATCAAGGCGTAGATGAGGCCCTGCATCATCCCCATGGGAACGAGGTTCAGAAACGTCGAGAGGAAATTCATAGGGTTATGCCGCTGCGAGAAGATGGGATTCGTCGTCGAAAGCGGCCACCAGGCGCTCGACGGTCATGCCGCGTTTCTGTTCGCCGGTGAGGTCGGCGATGATGCGGCCCTGCTGCATCATGATGAGTCGGTCGCCGTAGGTAATGGCATGGCTCATGTTGTGCGTCACCATGAGCGTGGTCAGCCCGGTCTCGGCCACCACGCGCGAGGTCACCTGCATCACTTTCTCGGCCGTCTTCGGGTCGAGCGCGGCGGTATGTTCGTCCAGCAGCAGCAATTGGGGTTCGCGCAGCACCGCCATCAGCAGCGACAGGGCCTGGCGCTGGCCGCCCGAGAGCAGGCCGGCCTGGGCTTTCATGCGGTTTTCCAGGCCCAGGCCGAAGGTCTCCAGCCGCGCGCGGAACTCGGCCATCATCGCCGTGGTCAGGCCGCGGCCGAAGGTGCGCTTGGCGCCGCGGCGCGCGGCGACGGCGAGGTTCTCCTCGATGCTCAGCGCCGCGGCGGTGCCCACCGAGGGATCCTGGAACACGCGGGAAATGTACTTCGCCCGCTTGTAGGTGGGCAGGCGCGTGATTTCCTGGTCGTCGATGCGGATGAAGCCCGCGTCCGGCAGGACCTCGCCGGCGAGCATGTTCAGCAGTGTCGATTTGCCGGCGCCGTTGCCGCCGACCACGACGGCGAAGTCGCCGCGCCGCAGCGTGAGCGAGACGCCGTCGATGGCGACGCGCTCGTCCGGCGTACCCGCATGGAAGATTTTCTGCAGTTGATGGACGTTTAGCATGGGGATGAAGCCCTGGTACGGAAGCACGTTCATTCGACGAAGCATGCGCAGTTGTCGAACGAAGCGGGGATGGCAAGGCCCAGTTCCTTGAACTTGGCCTTGTTGATGGTGACCACGTAGTCGTCCGGTCCGGGACGCGCGGCGGGAAGCTGCGAGGTGGGCGTGCCCTTGAGCACGCGGTCGGCCAGCACGGCCGCGTTGGTGCCTATCGATTTCAGCGACACGGCGTAGTTGGCGGCGGCCATGCCGCTTTTCACGAATTCGGTTTCCGAGCTCAGGATCGGGAACTTGAGCTGCTTGGCCGCGGCCGCCACGGCGGGGATGGCCGACTGCACCAGGTTCGAGCCGGTGACGTAGGCAAAACCCACGCCTCGCAGCAGCTGCGCGCGCTGCGGAATGTCGCCCACGGCATCGACGCTGACCGGCACGAACTTCAAGCCCGCGCGCTTGGCCGCCTCTTCCAGTTTCTGGGTGGTGACCACGTCGTTGACCTCGCCGGGGTTGTAGAGCGTGCCGAACGACGTGGCCTTGGGAAAGAGTTTCTTGCCGAAGGCGAGCGCGGCATCGAAGTCCTGCATGTCCGAGGCGCCGGTAAAGCGCGTCCCGCCTTGCTGCCAGTTCGGCACGAGGCCTGCCTTGACGGGATCGGTCACCATGGCGAACACCATGGGCGTCTTGCGGTTGACCACCGCCGAGAGCGCCGTCTGCGAAACCGAAGTGGTGATGGTCAGGATCAGGTCGGGCGACCGCGACGATATCTGCGTGAACATCTGGGGCATCAGCGCCTGGGTGAAGTTCGCGTCGCTATAGACATAGCTGGCGTTCTTGCCTTCCACGTAGCCGCGCTTGGCCATCTCTTCCTTGAAGCCCTCGATGGTCTGCGCGATGGACGGGTGGGGACCGAGGTTGGCGATGCCAATCACGGTTTCCGACATGGCTGCGCAGGAGTAGGCGAGCATGGCTGCCGCGGCCGCGTGGAGGACGGCGGCGCGCGGGGAAAGGAGGCGGTGTTGGAGCATGGCGATGGACTCGGTGGAGGCCCCCGCGGCGGTCGCCGGCACGGGCGCTGTTGAGGGAAGAGAGCCTTGGAATGGCGAATTTTTAGCATCGAACAACGTGCCGTCCCCATGCGTAAAGGGACGAGTCCCGATCGCCTAGATGTTCTTGCTCATTTCCTAGATGGCGCATGCGGCGCATGGCCCGGCCCGGCGGCGGGCCGGGCCCGCGCGGCAAATTGTGGCGATGCAACCCGGAATGCTAGGAAATCCGCACCGTGTGCGCCCGCGCTCTTGTTCGGCCGGTGCAACCTCCATAGTCTGCCCGGCGGGAAGGCGAGTCTGTGCGCCTTCCGGCGGTTCGCAAGAACCTCTCCTTCAATTCATCGAGAACACGGGGCCGCTTGGCGCGGAGAAAAGCATGAAGAAATGGTTGGTCGGGGCGGCCGCGGCGGTCGCATGGGCAGGGATTGCGCATGCGCAGTCCAACGTGACGCTTTACGGTTTCCTGTATAGCGGCCTGCGCTACGTGAACAACAGCGCCGGCCATAGCGTGACGGGCCTGGCGACGGGCCCTTCGCGCTGGGGGGCGCGGGGGACCGAGGACCTGGGCTCCGGCCGCTCGGCATTGTTCACGCTGGAGAGCGGCTTCGACATGAGCACGGGCACCTCGCGCCAGGGCGGCCGGCTGTTCGGCCGCCAGGCTTACGTGGGGCTGAACGACAACGCGCTCGGTACGGTGACCTTCGGGCGCCAGTACGACATGGTGGCCTCGTTCCTCGCTCCCTATGTGCCCACCGGCAAGTGGAACGGATACATGGCGCACCCGGGCGATGTCGACAACCTGAACTTCCAGTTCCGGCTGAACAACTCGGTAAAGTACGTGTCGCCCGTGATCAACGGCTTCCAGGCCGGCGCCGTCTACAGCTTCGGGGAAGTGGCCGGATCGGGCAAGCAGAACAGCGCCCACAGCATAGGCCTGAAGTACAAGTCCGGCGACTTCTCGGTCGCCGCGGCCTACATGCGGGTCAACAATCCGGCCAGCGCCGTGTCCGAAGGCAACTGGAACACCATCCTGTTCCCCGCCCTGACTCCCAGCTCGCAGCGCAGCGCCGCCACCATCAGCCCGCAGTCGATGACTACCTTCGGCGTCGCGGCCGAGTACCAGGCGGGCGATTTCAAGTACGCTGCCGCCTATACCCAGAGCCGCTTCGACCGGATGGGCGGGACGGTGGCGGGCCTGCCCGTGACCGACGTCAAATACCAGAACGTCGACGTGAACCTTACCTATTCCGTCAATCCCAGCTGGCAGCTCGGCGCGGGCTATACCTATACCTTCGGCAAGGTCGACGCGACCGGTTTCGAGCCCAAGTATCACCAGATCAACCTGATGACCAACTACTTCCTCTCCAAGCGCACCATCCTGCAACTGGCGGCGATCCACCAGCGCGCCGCCGGCGACGCCGAGAATGCCTACATCCTGTTCGGCAGCACCTCGGGCGCTTCGAGCACCCGCAACCAGACGATGCTGCTGGCTGGCATCTTCCACTTGTTCTGAACCCGTCCCGCCGCAGTGCGCCCGCCTCGCGGGCGCTTTTCCGCTCATGACCCTTCCGACTTCCTCCCGCACCGGCGCCGACATCCTGGCCGACACACTCCATGGCTTTGGCGTGCGCCACGTCTTCCACATACCCGGCGAAGGCATCCTCGAGATGGTCGATGCCCTCGCGGCGCGCCATGCAGACATCCGGCTCACCAGCTTCCGCCACGAAGGAGGCATGGCCTATGCCGCCCAGGCGCTGGGCCAGGTGACGGGCCAGCCGGGGGTATGCCTGGCTGCCAGGGCGCCGGGGGCGCTCAATACGCTGCTGGCCTTGCATACGGCCGAGACCGATGCCGCGCCCCTGCTCCTCATCGTCGGCCAGGCCGCCGCCGGGCAGGCGGGACGCGACCCGCTGGGCGGGCCGGACCTGGGCGAAGTGTTCCGGCCGGTGGTCAAGAGCGTGCTGCAGGTGGGGGAGGCGGCGCGGGTGCCGGAAGTCCTGGCCCGGGCGTGGCAGGCGGCGATGTCGGGCCGCCAAGGCCCGGTCGTCGTGGTGGTGCCCGAGAACGTCATGCACGAGAACGCGTGCGTGGCGGACCTTCAGCCCTCTCGGCCCGTGCGCCCGGCGCCGCCGGCGGACGACATGGCCCGGCTGCAGGGCTTGTGCGCCGGTGCGCGCAAGCCCTTGCTGCTGCTGGGAGGCAGCGGCTGGGACGCCGCGGCGCTCGACCGGATGGCCGCGTTTGCCGCCCGTTGCGGCTGGCCGGTGGCGACGGCCTATCGGCGGGGCGACCTGGTCGATCATGCCGATCCCCACTTCGCCGGCGAGACCGGCATAGGCATCGATCCGGTGCTGGCCGAAGGGATCGCCCAGGCGGATCTCGTGCTGGCCGTGAACGTGCGCCTGGGCGAGATCAACACGTTCGGCGCCGGCGGCTTCGGGGGATTCAGGCTGCTCGACGCGCCCCGGCCACGTCAGGCGCTGGTGCACGTGCATGCCGAGGCCGGCGAATTGAACCGGGTGTACCAGGCCGACCTGGCGATCCAGGCGGATCCCTGCGAATTCGCGGCCGCCCTGCAGGCCCTGCCCGTGCAGGCCAGGCCGGACGAGGGCTGGCTGGCGGGCATGCGCGCGGCCAGGGAGCGCTTCGTGGGCAGCGGCGCCTGCGACGCCCCGGTCGATCTGCGCAAGGTGTTCGAGCAATTGCGCGAACGGCTGCCGGCGCAGGCCGTGGTGACGGTGGGCGCCGGCGCCTATGCCGTCTGGCTGCATCGCTACTTCGCCTTGCGGCGCGGAGGGCGCATGCTCGGACCGAAGAGCGGCGCGATGGGGTACGGATTGCCGGCGGCCATCGGCGCGGCCCTGGCCGATGCCGCGCGCCCCGTGGTGGCGGTGGCCGGCGACGGCTGTTTCCTCATGCATGCCGAGGAGCTGGCCACTGCCGTGCAGCACGGCCTGCGGATCTTGATCGTCGTTGTGAACAACGGCGGGTACGGCGCCATACGCGGCAGCCAGTTGCGGCTGTTCGGCCGTGCGGTGGGGACCGACCTGCACAATCCGTCCTTCGCCGACTATGCGCGGGCGTTCGGCGCGCATGCCGAGCGCATCGAAGAGACCGGCGCCTTCCTGCCGGCGCTCGAGCGGGCGCTGGATGCGGCGGGGCCGTCCCTGCTGGAACTGGTCCTGCCCGCCACCGTGGGGAAGCCGCAATGAGCCGGTCCGTCATCGTCGTGGGCGCCGGCATCGCCGGCCTGACCGCCGCTTTCCGCCTGCAGCAGCGGGGCTTCCAGGTAAAGGTGCTCGAGGCGGACGACCAGCCCGGCGGGCGTGTGGCGCAGGGTCGGGCGGGGCCGATTCCGTACAACACGGGCGCCCGGCTGCTCTATCCCTTCGGCAGTGAACTGCAGGCCCTGATCGACGAGCTGGGCTTGCGCGATACCCTGGTCCCGCTCAGGAATCTCGGTGCGGATTGCCGCACGGACGACGCGACATACCGGATAGACCTGATGCCGGGCTTCGCGGCACTGCGCACGCCCGGACTGGGGTGGCGCGACCGGGCGGGGCTGCTGCGCTCGGGGCTGCACCTGGCCTGGCTGCGCGGACGCACCGATCCCGATCATGCGGCGTCGGCGCTGGCCTACGACGACGTAACGCTTGCGGACTACATCCGGAAGGTGGCCGGTCGGCGCGTGCTGGAGCGCCTGGTCGAGCCCGTGTTCCGGGGGACGCGCAGCTGGAATCCGGAGGACATCTCCGCCTCGTTCTACCTGAGCACCACCCCCAGCCTGTTGGGCCTCGATACGGTCCACGTGCCGCGGGGAGGCATGGGACGGCTGACCGCCGCGCTGGCCGAGAAGCTCGCCATCGAGTACGGAGCCCGGGTGACCGGCATCATGCGCGCGGCCCCGGCGGCTTCCGTCGTCAGGTATCGCCAGGGCGCCGGCGAATTCGAGGCCGCGGCGGATATCGTCGTCTGCGCGACCCAAGGGCAATACGCGGGAAAGCTGGTTTCCGGGCAATCGGACGAGGAGCGCGCGCTGCTGGACGCCGTGCGCTACAACAGCCTGGGTATCGTCCACTATGCGCTGCGCGGCGAGCTTGCGCCCGCCCTCGAGTTCTCGCTGCGCAGCCGGTCGACCCGCATCGCGACCTGGCAGCAGATGGCGGCGCCCGCCGATGCCGGCGAGGCCAAGTCCATCCTCTATTGCCAGTTGACGCCGGAAGCCGTGCGGGAGGCCCAGGAGCAGGGTTGCACCGACGATGTCGACCGTCTCTTGCGCGCCGAGATACGCGCCCGCATACCAGGCTTCGATCGGCGCCTGGTCTACCGATACAACCAGTGGATCGCTTGCAAGCTGCCCGTCTTCTATCCGGGATATGGCCGCAAGGTCGCGCGGTTCCTGGCCTGGCAGGGCGCCGAGCGTCGCGGCGTCTATTACTGTGGCGACTACCTGGCGCAATCGCTGGTGAATGGCGCCTGCCGCAGCGGCGCCGAGGCGGCGGCCGCCATCGCGCGGCATTGGCGATAAGGCGCGGCTAGCCCGCGCTGGCGGGCGCCCGGCCCGCTTCGTCGCGCAACAGGGCCAGGAAATACTCGGCCGCCGGCGTTGTCGGGATCTCCTGGTTCCAGATCGCGACCAGGTCGCGTTGCAGGCATAGTTCGGGCAGGGGCAGCACCGCCAGGTCCGGATAGTGGCGCAGCACGGATTCGGGCAGCAGCGTCAGGAAGCGGCCCTTGCGCAGCAGTTCCGCGGAGCACGGAATCGAGACCCCTTGCACGGTGGCCGTGGGCGCGGGCAGCTCCAGCTGCTTGAACAGCGCGACCAGAAGTGGCCGCAGCACGCCGTTCTGCGGCGGCAGCACCCAGGGATAGTCCCGCAGGCGCGGCAGGCATGACCGCCCCGGCATTCCGCGCAGGGGATGGTCGTGCGCCAGCGCGACATGGAAGGGATCGGCCATCAGCCGGCAATGGCCGAGCGCTGCCGGCAGCTCCAGGTTGGTCAGCATGGTCACGGCCATGTCCAGGCGCCCTTCGCGCACGCCCATCACCAGCGGGTGGTACAGCCCTTCCTCCACGAAGACCTGCATGCCGGGGCGCTCGCCGTACAGCCTGAGCAGCGTGCGCGGCAGCAGCGAAGCCGATGCCCCGGCGCCGCTGCCCACGCGCACGACGCCGATGTGCGCGTTCTTGAGCGCCTCCAGTTCTTCCTGGGCGGCGGCGAATTGCATGTCGATCGCCCGCACGTAGGGCAGCAGCGTGTGTGCGTACACCGTCGGCGCTACGCCCCAGGCATGGCGGGTGAACAGCGTCATGCCCAGCGACTGTTCCAATTGGCGCAGGCTCTTGCTCAGGGCGGGCTGCGACATGCCGAGCGCCCGGCCCGCCTTGCCCAGCGACCGGTGCTCGTACACCGCAAGAAAGTGCTGCAGCTTGGCATCCATACGCGGCTCATATCCATTGGTTATGTCCGAGGTAGCCCAAAGCCATCTAGCATGCCGCTTCAAGGCATGCATAGAATGGGCTTCCACCAAAGATTTCCTATCTTTTCGAGGGCGGCGACACCCATGCATCAAGGATATCAGCTCACCTCCGGCTCGCCTCGCATCGCCTACGAATCGCACGGCCGGGGCGAGCCCATCGTGTTCGTGCACGGTGTCGGGGGCAACTTGGACAATTGGCGCGATCAGCTGGAGCACTTCGGCCGCGACCACCACGCCGTGGCGCTGGACCTGCGCGGCTACGGCCATAGCGACGACATTCCCGGCAAGCTGGATTTCCACGACTTCGCCACCGACGTGCTGGCAGTCATGGACAGGCTGGGACTGGCGCGCGCGCCGCTGGTGGGGCTGTCCATGGGCGGCTTGGTGATCCAATCCGTCTATGCGCGCGCCCCGGAGCGGGTCAGCGCCCTGGTGCTCGCGGCCTGCCGGCCGGCCGACGCGCCTGTGGCCGATGGCGAACAGTTCGCGCGCGACCGCCTGGTGCCGCTGGAGTCCGAGCGGCCCCAGCAAGCGTTGGCCGACAGCCTGCTCCCCAAGCTGATGGGGCCCGCCACCGCGCCCGACGTCGTGGCCCTGTTGCGCGACAGCCTGCTGCGCCTGCGGCTGGACCAATACCGGCAGATCGTGCCGGTGCGCACGCGTTTGCAGCCCTACCTGGCGCTTGGCGACATTCGCGTGCCCACGCTGGTACTGGGCGGAAGGCAGGACCAGCTGGCGCCGGTCGGACAGATGCAGGCCATGGCTCGTGCCATCGCCGGCAGCGAGTTGGACATCTTCGAGGACTGCGGCCATTTCCTGAACATCGAGCGGGCTCCGGCCTTCAACGCCCGCCTGCGCGCGTTCCTGGGTGCCGTGGCCGGGCGCGCGCACTTCGCCTGAATCTCCGTCTTTCCACCCCGGACCTGGAGTACCCCCATGTTCATCGCAAGAACGCTTCTGGCAGGAACATCGTCATTGCTCGCGGCCCTGGCCATGCTTTGGCTGGTTGCCGCCGTGCCTTCAGTGGCGCATGCGCAGGCCGGATATCCGGAGCGGCCGGTCAAGCTGCTGGTGCCCTATCCGCCCGGCGGCGCCATGGACCTGGTCGGGCGCATCCTCGCCAAGGATTTCTCCGAGCGCACCGGCCAGCCCATGGTGGTCGAGAACAAGCCCGGGGCTGCCACGATCATCGCCGCCACCGCCTTGGCCGGAGCCCAGCCGGATGGCTACACGCTGATGCTGGCGCCCAATTCCACGCTGACCATCATTCCGCAGCTCTATGCCAAGCTACCGTTCGACGTGAAGCGCCTGGAGGCGGTGGCGCTGGTGGGCACCAACCAGATGGTGTTTTCCACGAGCAGCGGCAGTGGCCTGAACGACCTGGCGGCGCTGGTGGACAAGGCCCGGAGGACGCCCGGCAGCGTCTCTTACGGTTCGTTCGGCAATGGCAACATCACCCATCTGCTGGGCGAACTGCTCAATCAATCGGCGGGCATCGCCATGCTGCACGTTCCCTACCAGGGAGCGGCACCGGCCATGAGCAGCTTGCTGGGCGGCAATATTACGGCCACCTTCGATACCGTCACCAATGTCGCTCCCCAGGTGCAGGCGGGCAAGCTGCGCGCGCTGGCCGTTACCGGCCGCCAGCGTAGCCCGCTGCTGCCCGACATCCCCACCTTCGCCGAGCGCGGCTATCCGGCACTGGCGGCGGTGGACAGCTGGGTTGGCCTGCTTGCGCCCGCGGGCATGGATACCCAGGCCAGGGCCAGACTGGATGCGCACCTGAACCACATCCTGCGCGATCCGGCTTTCGTCAGGCAACTGAACGAGCGCGGGTTTGACGTGCCCGCTGTCGATGCCGCGGCGTTGGCAGGGCAGGTCAAGGAAGAGCGCGGCCTGTATCGCCAGGTGATCGACAAGGCGAACATCCGGCTCGATTGAGCCGGATGTCGCTTCGGCCCGGATCAGGCCAGCACTTTGGCCATGGACGCGGCCACGTAGTCCAGGTTGGCCTCGAACAGTCCGGCCACGCACATGCGGCCGGACTGGATCAGGTAGACGCCGAACTCGTCGCGCAGCCGATCGACCTGCGCCGGGTTCAGTCCGGTGTAGCTGAACATGCCGCGCTGGTTGACGAAGTAATCCACGTCCAGGTCCGGACGCAGGGCGTGCAGCCGGTCGCGCAGGCCCTTGCGCATGGCATGGATGCGCGTGCGCATCTGCGCCACTTCGCCCTTCCATTCCTCGCGCAGCGCAGGGTCGTTCAGCAGGGTGCTGACCACCCGGCTGCCGAACAGCGCGGGGCTGGAGTAGTTCTTGCGCACCGTGGCCTGGAGCTGGCCCAGCACGCGGCTGGCCTCGTCGGCGGTGGGGCAGACCACCGAGAGTCCGCCCACGCGTTCGCCGTACAGCGACATGTTCTTCGAGAACGAGTTGCCCACCAGCATGGCGATGCCGCGGTTGGCCACTTCGCGCACGACCCAGGCATCCTCTTCCAGCCCATCGCCGAAGCCCTGGTAGGCCATGTCGAAGAACGGGATGGCGTTGCGGGCGACCAGCACGTCGATGATCTTGAGCCACTGCTCGCGCGACGGGTCGATACCCGTCGGGTTATGGCAGCAGGGCTGGAGCAGCACGATGCTGCGCTCGGGCAGCTTTTCGAACGTGGCCAGCATCTCGTCGAAGCGGATGCCGTTGGTGGCCGCGTCGTAGTACGGGAAGGCATGCATGGGGAAACCCGCGCCGCCCAGGATGTTGTAGTGGTTCTCCCAGGTGGGATCGCTGATCCAGATCTCGCTGCCCGGGAAATGCGCCTTCAGGAAATCGGCGCCTACCTTGAGCGCACCCGAGCCGCCCAGGGTATGGATGGTCGCCACCCGGCCCTCGGCCACGGCGCGGTGGCCGGCGCCCAGCACGGTTTCCTGGATCGCCTTGCGGTACTGGGCATCGCCTTCCATCGGCAGGTAGACCGCAGGCACCGAGGTGTCGATGCGGTCGCGGGCCTGGCTCACGCTGCCGAGCACGGGCACCTTGCCGGCGCCGTCGTAGTAGAAGCCGATGCTGAGATTGACCTTGTGCTCGCGCGGGTCTTTCAGGAAGGTCTGCACCAGCGACAGGATGGGATCGCCGGCATAGCGGGGAACGTGCTCGAACATGGAACGATTTTCCTTGGAACTATCGATCGATTATAGAGCGGCGCCTTTCAAGCGCCGCTCTACCCAGGGCACAGCGGATCCGGCTCCGCCGGTCCGCCAGTGCCGCCCCCTGGGGGGCGCGCGTCAGCGCGTAGGGGGGGTTACAAATTCGTTCTCATCTGCCAGAGCTCGGGGAACAGCACGACCTCCAGCATCTTGCGCAGGTAGCTGACCCCGGCCGTGCCGCCGGTCCCGCGCTTGAAGCCGATCACGCGCTCCACCGTCGTCACGTGGCGGAAGCGCCATTGGCGGAAGGCATCCTCCAGGTCCACGAGTTTCTCCGCCAGCGCATACAGGTCCCAGCAGGCATCCGGATCGGCGTAGACCTTCAGCCAGGCCGCCTCGACCGAGGCGTCGTATTGCGTGGGCAGGGTCCAGTCCCGCGCGAGGCGCTCCGGCGCGATGGCGAAGCCGCGCCGCGCCATCAGCATCAGCGCCTCGTCGTACAGCGAGGGGGCTTCCAGCGCCGCTTCCACCAGTGCCTTGCGCTCGGGGTGATGCGCATGCGGCGCCACCATCGCGGCATTCTTGTTGCCCAGCACGAACTCGATCTGCCGGTACTGGAACGACTGGAAGCCGGACGAGCTGCCCAGGTACTGGCGGAACTTGCTGTATTCCGACGGCGTCATCGTCGACAGCACCGTCCAGGCATGGACCAGCTGCTCCATGATGCGCGAGACGCGCGCCAGCATCTTCAGGGCCGGCTCCACCTCGCTGCGCTGGATGCAGGCGCGGGCCGCGAACAGCTCGTGCAGCATCAGCTTCATCCAAAGTTCGCTGGTCTGGTGCTGGATGATGAACAGCATCTCGTTGTGGTCGGGCGACAGCGGATGCTGGGCGCCCAGCAACTGGTCTAGGCCGAGGTAATCGCCATAGCTCATGGATTTGGAGAAATCCATCTGCGCGTTGTGCCACGAGGCGGGGGATGCGTCGGTGTCTTGCCGGGAGGCAGTCATGGAGGAACGTCCTGGACGATGGGTCGTTGAAACGGGATGGGAGGATCAGCGCAGCGGCCGCAGCACCGCGCGCACGGGACTCGCGTCCAGCGTGGCGAAGCGCAGCGGCAGGGCAATCAATTCGTAGTCGCCCTCGGGCGCCTGGTCCAGCACCAGGCCCTCGAGGATGGCCATGCCCGCGGCATGCACCGCGCGGTGCGCGTCCATGGTCTTGGATTCCTGCGGGTCGATCGAGGGGGTGTCGATGCCGACCAGCCGCACGCCATGCCGCGCAAGCAGCGCGATGGCGGCAGGCGCGATCGCGCAAAAGCCGCTGTCCCAGCGCTCGACCGGATTGCGGGCGTAGGTGCGCAGCAGGACACGCGGCGGCACATCGGCCAGCGCGTGTTCGATGTGGCGTGGTTCCACCAGCGGACCGGCGCCCAGGCAGTGGATGACACGGGCAGGGCCGAGGTAGGTATCGAGCGGCACGGCGCCGATGGGCACGCCATCGCGCGCGTAGTGCAGCGGCGCGTCGGCATGGGCGCCGGTGTGCGGCGACAGCGTGACGCGTCCCACGTTGACCGGACAGGCGCCTTCCATGCGCCAGACCTCGGCCTGCTGGAACGGCGTGTCGCCCGGCCAGACCGGGGTCGCGGGGGAAAGCGGGGGGCTGATGTCTATCAGGGGCATGGCGTCGCGGCTAGGGGGCGGCGTGCGCGGGCCGCAACGCCGTGTGTTCAAGCGGAATCTTATCGAAGCGGCCGTCGAATGTGCTGGCATTTTCGACGGCCGTGCAAGGCTGAATTCAAATAAAATTCGAAATTCGAAAAGAAAGTTGAAATCTAATGCGAATAAAATTGGACCGCCTCGACATGCGCATCGTCGAGTGCCTGCAACGCGACGGCCGCATCAGCAACCAGGACCTGGCGGCCCAGGTCTCGCTGTCGCCATCGGCCTGCCTGCGGCGCGTGAAACTGCTGGAGGAAGCGGGCATCATCCAGGGCTACAGCTGCGTGCTGGACTACGCCAAGCTGGGCCTGGAAGTCGAGGCCGTGGTGCACGTGTCCATGCGTCACGAGGTGGAGGGATGGCACGAAGCCTTCGTGGCCGCCATCAAGGACTGGCCGGAGGTGCTGTCCGCCCGCATCGTCACGGGCGGGGCCAACTACATGCTGGTGGTCAGGGCGCGGGACGTCAGCCACTACTCCGACTTCATCGTCAACCGCCTGTATCGCGCGCCCGGCGTGCGCGACATCGAGTCCAACATCGTGCTGGGCTACATCAAGCGCTCGGCCTCGCCCTTCGAGGTGCTGGACCGGGAGTGATCCCCGCTACTTGTTGACCACCCCGAACGCCACGATCTCCACCTTCATGCCCGGCACGACCAGGGCGGCGACGGCCGCGCTGGAGCGGCTGGGGTAGGGCGCGGTGAAGAACTCGCGGTAGACCGCGTCGATGGCCTTCATGTCGTTGACGTCGGTCATGTAGATCAGCACCTGCGTGACATCGTCCAGCGTGCCGCCCGCGGCCTCGACCGCCGATTGCAGGTTGCGGAAGGTCAGGCGGGCCTGGTCCTCGATCGGGCCGGTGTCGATGCTGCCGTCCTTGCGCACCGGACCTTGCGAGGTGAACAGGATCCCGCCGCTGCGCACCGCCCAGGAAAAAGGCTGGCCCACATCGGGCAGGCCGACGTCGATGACTTCTTTCATGCTGTTGCTCGCTTTCTGACGGAAAGCGCAGATGCTCCCATGAAACGGGAGGCTTGCCCAGGGTGGGGTGCTGCGTGATACCCCCCATCAACCAAAGTTAATTGTCCCGATGGCGTCGCCTGCAGATAATTTCTTCGACTCTGGAACGAAGGAATGTCATGAGCGACGTGGTACGCGAGTATGGCAATGGTGCGGTGCTGGGCGTGGCGGTTCCGCAGGCGAACCCCGTGGTCGAGCCCGAACTGGCGGCCCTGCTGCCTGCCGGATTCTCGATGCTTGTCACTCGTCTGCAAGGCAGCCGCACGGATTCGCGCCAGCGGCTGATCGATTACCTGATCAATCTGCCGTCCAGCCTGGAGAGCTACGACAGCGCCAGGCTGGATGTGCTGGGCTATGCCTGCACCGGTAGCTCGTATTTGGTGGGCGCGGATGAGGAGCGGCGGGCGCTGGATGCTGCGTCGGCGCGCTTCGGCTATCCCGTCATTTCCTCGGCGCAGGCGCTGCGGCGGGCCCTGGATCACCTCGGCGCAAGGCGGGTCGCCCTTTTCGCGCCTTATCCGCCGTTCCTGGTCGAGGCCAGCAAACGCTATTGGGAAGCCGTGGGCCTGGACGTCGTCGATTGTGCCTCGGTGTCGCTGGACACCAGCGACACGCGCGATATCTACGGCATCACGACTCCCCTGGTGATGTCTTCGTTCAGCCGGCTGCGCTGGCAGGATGCCGACGCCATCATGTTCACGGGGACCGGCATGCCGACGCTCAGGGCCCTGGTCGAAGTCTCGTCCACGACAGGCAAGCCTGTCGTGTCTTCCAACCTGTGCCTGGCCTGGGCCATGGTGAGGGAGGCCGGCGGCGAGGCCTACCTGGCCCCGGAGCGTGTGGGCGAGCCGCTCTATGGCGGATGGGCAGGCCGGATTCCCGTCTAGTTTTCACGGCGCGGCGGCGACCGCGCAATTTCAGGAGAATCACATGAACGCTTCCAGACAAGCGTGGCGACGTCACGCCCGTATCGTGCTGGCCTGGGCACTGTCCGCGGCGGTGTTGTCCACGGCCTGGGCGGCTGACTATCCCAGCCGTCCCGTCACGCTGATCGTGCCGTTCGCGGCGGGCGGGCCCACCGATGTCACCGCCCGCATTTTCGCGCGGGCCATTGCCCCGGAGCTGGGCCAGACCGTCGTGGTGGACAACCGGCCGGGCGCTGGCGGCACCTTGGGAGGTGGTCAGGCGGCCCGCGCGGCGGCCGACGGCTACACGCTGCTGTGGGGCGGCACCAGCACACTGGCGGTCGCGCCATCGCTGTATGCCTCGCTGCCCTACGACCCGCTTGCTTCTTTCCAGCCGGTCAGCCGGGCCGTGCGCGGGCCATTGGTATTGGCGGTCAACAGCAAGCTGCCCGTGCGGACGGTCGCGGACGTCGTGGCATTGGCCAAGGCCAGGCCGGGCAGGCTGAGCTTCGGCTCCGCGGGCGTGGGATCGATCATCCACCTGACCGGCGAGCTGTTCAAGGCGCGCGCCGGAATCGACATGATCCATATCCCCTACAAGGGCAACGCGCAAGTGCTGACGGACCTGACCGGCGATCACCTGGACATGGCGTTCATCGCGCTGGGACACATGCTGCCTCACATGCAGGACGGGGGCTTGCGCCCCATCGCCATTTCCAGCCTGGAGCGCAATCCGCTGGTTCCCGATCTGCCGACTTTTGCCGAGAGCGGATATCCCGGGTTCGAGTCGCTCGAATGGTTCGGGCTGGTGGCCCCCAAGGGGATTCCCGCGGGTGTGCTGGCCAAGTTGAATACTGCGTTCCGCCACGCCAGTCAGCAGCCGTCGGTGCGGGCGGAAATCGCCAGGCTCGGCTATATGCCCGTGGACGAGACGCCGGACCAGTTTTCGGCGGCGGTGGTAGCCGAAGGCAGGAAGTGGAAGCAGGTGGTGACGGATGCAAAGGTCTCGGTGGAGTGACTGTATGACTGAAGAAGTGTTGTCCACCCCGGTGGCGATCGTCGGTGCCGGTCCGGTGGGCTTGTCCCTGGCGTTGGA
This sequence comes from Pigmentiphaga daeguensis, assembly GCF_039523035.1. NCBI lineage: Bacteria > Pseudomonadati > Pseudomonadota > Betaproteobacteria > Burkholderiales > Alcaligenaceae > Pigmentiphaga > Pigmentiphaga daeguensis. The sequence continues at coordinate 16,424 of NZ_BAAAEN010000005.1, forward strand.
TCTCGCGTGGCGGGGTATCGACGCGATGGTGCTGGAAAAGGAAGACGGGCACGTGACCCATCCGCGAGCGGGGTTCGTTTCCGTGCGGACCATGGAGCTCTTCCGGCGCTGGGGAATCGCGCAAGCTGTCCGGGAAAGCGGGTTTCCCGGCGATTTCGCGCTTTCCATCGAGTTCTGCACCAGCCTGGCCGGCCATACGCTGGCCAGGGACGAGTATCCCGCGCTGGCAGCCATGCCGCTGCCCGAGTGGTCGCCGGAGAAGAAGCAACGCTGCCCGCAGCACTGGCTCGATCCGGTCTTGAAGAGGGCGCTGTGGGACAGCGGCCGCGGCACGATCCGGGTCGAGACGCGGGTCGACGGCTTCGAGCAGGATGCGGAACACGTCCTGATCCGCGCCACGGACCTGCGCCGGAACGCGCCCCTGGCTATCCGGGCCGACTATCTGGTCGGATGCGATGGCGCGGGCAGCACGATCCGGACCGGTCTCGGCATCGAGATGGAAGGCCGGGGCCACCTGAACTATTCGATGAGCGTGCTGTTCTCCTGCCCGGGGCTGCTGGAGCAGTGCGGCAAGCAGGCCGCCGAGCGGTTCCTGTTGATCGGGCCGGAGGGAACCTGGGGCAACGTCACGGTGATCGATGGGCGCGATGTGTGGCGGCTGACCGTGTATGGCACGGCGGCGAAGTTCGACATGGAAGCCTTCGATGCCAGAGCCTGGGTGCAGCGCGCGCTGGGTACGGACCGGATCGCGTTCGAGGTGGTGTCCATCCTGCCGTGGAAGCGGGCCGAACTGGTGGCCGGGAGCTACGGGCGGGGACGGGTGCTGCTGGCCGGCGATGCCGTGCACACGATGTCGCCCACCGGTGGCATGGGCATGAACACGGGCCTGGGCGACGTGGCGGACCTGGGGTGGAAGCTGCAGGCGATGATCGAGGGGTGGGGCGGGCCGGCCCTGCTGCCGGCCTACACGCAGGAGCGCCAGCCGGTAGCGGTGCGCAATGCCGCCTACTCGACCCACAACTACAAGACCTGGGTGTCGCCGCCCCGCTGCGAGTACCTGCTGGAGGACACGGCGCAGGCGGAGGCGGCGCGCCGCGAGATCGGCGAGCAGATGAAGCGCGCCACGCAGTACGAGTGGCAGTCGTGGGGGTTGCAGATGGGATACCGCTACGACGAATCGCCGCTGTGCGTGGCGGACGGCACGCCGCCGGTTCCCGACGAATACTCGCGCTACGAGCAGACCGCACGCCCGGGGGCGCGCGCGCCGCACGCCTGGCTTGAACCGGGGCGGTCGACACTCGATCTTTTTGGCAGGGGATTCACGCTGCTGGCATTCGGCGACGGGGCCATGGCCGAGGCGGCCCGGTTCGTGCGCGAAGCGGATCGCAGGGGGATGCCGCTGGCGGTGCACCGGATCGAATCCGGGCAAGCGGCCCGGGCGTATGGCGCGCCCTTGGTGCTGGTGCGCCCCGATGGCCACGTGGCGTGGCGAGGTGCCGAGGCCCGCGACGCGGCCCGGATCGTCGATATCGTGCGCGGTGCGCGTTGAGGAGGAAAGCGACATGTCGGAAATATGGGACCAGCTCATCCCCGAACGAGACCGGGCCGCTTCCCGCTTGGCCGGGTTTGGCCGGCCGTCGGGCCTGGGCCGACGGCCGGCGCTGTTGATCATCGACGTGCAATACCGCACGGCCGGGACGAGGCCGATGCCGTTCGAGCAGGCCGTGCAGGAGTTCGCCACTTCCTGCGGTAATACGGCGTGGCGGGCCATCGAGCACATCGCCGAATTGCTGGCGCTGTTTCGCGCGAGGAACTGGCCGGTGCTGTATCCCCACGTCGCGCCCAAGTTCGGCTTCGACCAGGGCCGGCTGACGGAGAAGGTGCCGACCATGATGCAGATCCCGGCCAAGGGCTACGAGTTCGTGGCGTCCATCGCGCCTCGTCCGGGCGACGTGTTGCTGCCCAAGAAACATCCCAGTGCGTTCTTCGGCACTCCGCTGGCCAGCTACCTGGTCAATACCGGTGCCGACACCCTGGTGGTGACGGGTTGCGCGACGTCGGGCTGCGTGCGCAGCAGCGTGGTGGACGCGTTTTCCTACAACTATCGAGTCGCCGTGCCTTCGGACGCGGTTTACGACCGGAACCAGGCCTCGCATGCCGTCAATCTTTACGACATGGCGGAGAAGTACGCGGACGTGATGGATACCAGGACACTGCTGGCGGCGCTCGAAGGCTTGGCGCCGGCGGTGGCAGAGGAGGATGGGAAGTGAAGAAATTCGAACACGGCAACGATCGCTACGATTACAGCGCCATCGTCACCCGGCCGGTCTACGACTGGCCGGAGGGGAAGCGGCTGGCGGTCTATTTCGCCCTCAACATCGAGGGCTTCGAGTTCGGGCGCAATCCCGGCAACGATTTCACCTCCATGCCATCCGCTCCCTACCACCGCGGATACGCTTATCGCGACTACGGCAATCGCGTGGGGGTGTGGCGCATCCTGCGGGAATTCGAGTCGTTCGGATTTCCCTTGGCGGTGCTGGCCAACGGATCGGTCTACGACGTCTGCCCGGAGGTACTGGAGGCATGCCGGCAGCGTGGCGACGAGATGGTCGGACACGGGCGCACGAACTCCGAGCGCCAGGCCGACATGGCGCCGGACGCCGAGCGGACCATGCTGGGCGAGGTCAAGTCGCTGTTCGAGCGGCATGAGGGCAAGGCGCCGGCCGGATGGCTGGGACCGTTCATCTCGCAGAGCCCGAACACGCCGGAACTGCTCAAGGAATTGGGATGGAAATACATGCTCGACTGGTGGTTCGACGACCAGCCCATGTGGTTCCGCACCAAGCATGGACCCATTCTCGCGGTGCCCTATCCGTCGATGGAACTCAACGATCTGCCCGCCTACGTGAACCGGGGAGCGAGCGACGAGGAGTTCACGCGCATGGCCATCGATGCGTTCGACGAACAGCTCCAGGAATCGGCGCAATACCCGATGGTATATTGCCTGTCGCTGCATACGTTCCTGACCGGACAGCCCCATCGCATCAGGCAATTGCGGCGGATCCTGTCCCATATCGCCTCGCAGCGCCACCGGGTATGGCTGACGACGCCCGGAGCGATCGCCGAGCACGTCGCGAGCCTGCCGCCGGGTGTCGTTCCCAGCCGCTGAACGGGATGCCCGGGCCCCAAGCGCGCATCACTCCCTGTCCGGGTGCCCAGCATGGACATACGCCAGATACGCTGCTTCGTCGCGCTTTATGAAGAGGGCAGCATCACGCGCGCAGCCCGCCGGCTGCACGTCGTCCAGCCCGCGATCAGCCAGCAGATCAAGCGGCTGGAGGCACATCACGATGTGCAACTGTTCAGCCGGGACCCGCATGGCGTGACGCCCTATCCCCTGGCGCACGAGTTCTACCGGCATTGCATCCGCGTGCTGACGGAACTCGAACGCGCGGGAGCGGTATTGGCGAGCGGCGCGGACCGGTTCAGCGGCAAGATCCGGATCGGCGCCCAGGCGTCGTTTCACCAGTTCGTGATGGCGCGGGCGCTGGAGGCGTTCCGCGAGCGCCATCCGGCGGTCGAATTCTTGTCCCGCGACGGCTACCGCAGCGACCTGATCAGTTGGCTGATCTCCGGCGACCTGGAGTGCGCGCTGCTCAGCACGACGCAGGACCTGCTCAACATGCAGACCCGGGATATTTCCACCGAAGCCCTGGTGGTGGTCGGTCATCGGAGTACCCTCGCGGACCGGGACCACGTGCGGGGAAATGAATTGGCCGGGTTCCAGCTGGTGCTGCCGTCGCGCTACAAGTCCATGCGCAACCTGATCGACGCCCAGTTCGGCCTGCAAGGACTGGTCTTGCGGCCGCAATTGGAAATCGACTCCTTGCAGAGCCTGTTGCACGTCACGCTCAGGCCGGGGTGGCTGTCCATCATTCCGCCCATGGCCTTGTCGTCGGAGTTGTTCGGGGGAGCCCTGCGCAGCGTGGCCCTGGTCGAGCCGGTCATCAGGCGCAAGGTGGTCGTGGCCTGGCAGCGCCACAAGACGCTCTCCGCACCGGTTCACGGGTTCATCGATATCCTGTCGGAGATCCTGGCGGGTATCCCGGGGGTGGAGATTCCAGGCAGGGACGCCGAGGCGCGGGATTGATCGTGGCCGGTCAGGACGAAGCCGGACCGGAGCCCAGCGCCGCCTCGACATCCGGTCCGATCGATTCCGGCTTGTCCGTGGGCGCGTAGCGGGCGATGGGCACGCCGGTTCGATCGACCAGGAACTTGGTGAAGTTCCACTTGATGGCGCCGGTGCCCAGCAGGCCGGGCTTGGCGCTTTTCAGCCAGCGGTAGAGCGGATGGGCCCCGTCGCCATTGACGTCGATCTTGGCGAACATCGGGAAGGTCACGTCGTAGTTGAGCTTGCAGAAGTCCCGGATGCTCTCGTTGCTGCCCGGCTCCTGGTGGCCGAACTGGTCGCAGGGGAAGCCCAGGATTTCCAGGCCGCGTTCGCGGTAGGCGCGGTACATGGCTTCCAGGCCCGCGTACTGGGGGGTGAATCCGCATTGCGAGGCCACGTTCACCACCAGCAGCACCTTGCCGCGAAAGCGCTCGAGCGGTACGTCGCGGCCTTCGATGTCCGTGGCGGAAAAATCGTAGATGGTCGTCATGGCGTGTCCCTGGGTGAGTGGCGGGGGCGCGCCCGGTTGGGGCGGCGCGCCGTTTCACCGCGCATCATCAGGCGCCTGCCGCCCCGCCGTCAACTCCGCCGGAAGCGCTGCCCTTCGCCGGGTCGCGCGCTCATTCGGGCTCGACGCCGGAGCGTTCGACCAATGCCTTCCACCGTTCCATGTCGGCGCGGATGCGCGTGCCCAGTTCTTCGGGGGAACTCAGGGCGACTTCCAGCCCCTGCTGGTGCAGCGATTCGCGGATTTCTGCCGAGGCGAGGGCCTGCCCGACGGCGCGGTGCAGACGCTCGACGACGGGCCGTGGAGTGCCGGCGGGAGCGAGCAGGCCTATCCAGGGCGCGAACGGGAAGTTGGCGTAGCCGGCTTCCTGCAAGGTGGGTATGGCGGGCGCCAGCGGCGAGCGGTGGTCGGCGATGACGGCGACGAGCCGCAGCTTGCCCGCCGCCACGTGGGGCAGCGCCACGTTCAGGGACAGCAGCGCGGCCTGCACCTGTCCGCCGATCAGGTCGGTGACGAGTCCCGACATGCCCTTGTAGGGGACGTGCAGCATGTCGATCCTGGCGGTCTGCTTGAACAGTTCCATCAGGAAGTAGTGTGGCGTCCCGAGCCCGGGCGAGGCATAGGACAGTCCGCCGGGACGCTTCTTGGCCAGTTCGACGAGTTCGGCCAGCGAGTGCGCGGGTAGCGAAGGCGTGACGGCCAGCGCCCACGTGCCGGTCGCGACCATGGCCACCGGCGCGAAGTCCTTTGAAGGCGAGAAGGTGACGCTTTTGTACAGGTACGGAAGCATGGTGATGGTGTCGGCGGTCGAGAGCAGGGTGTGCCCATCGGGAGGCGCCTTCGCCACGCCGGACGTTCCAATGGTGCCGCTTGCGCCGACGCGGTTCTCGACCACCACGGGCTGGCCCAGGACACGCGCCATTTCCGGGGCCAGCTTGCGGGCGACGAAATCCCCTCCGGCGCCGGGGGTATAGGGTACGACGACGGTGACGGGTCGCGTGGGAAAGGTCTGCGCGCCCGCGCCACCCGTCAAGGCGGCCAGCACGGCGGTGAGCATGATTCCGAAGCGTTTCATGTCAGGCCTCCTGGACGCTGGTGGCTGCCGCGGGCGCGGTCTCGGGCGCGAGGCCTATCAGCCCGGCGATGTTGTCATGGCAGATCTTGCGATGGGCGTCGGCGGGCAGCGCCAGGGACCGGATGGCGCGCAGTGTGTCGCGGATGAAGCCCGGGCCTCCTTCGGGATCGAACGGGCAGTCGCTGGCGAACACCACATGGTCGTTGCCGAAGAAGTCCAGTCCGCAGCGTATGGAGGAGGCCGAGCCGCCCACGGCCGTGTCGCCGTAGAACCGGCGGAAACAGTCGACGGGGCGATCGCCGAGCATGTCCTTGATGTAGCCGAGGTCCTCGTCCGCGGTGCGCACGCCGATCTGGTCCCATAGCGTGCCGACGCGGCCTTCGAAGTAGGGAATCATGCCGCCCAGGTGATGAGTGATGATCTTCAGCGTGGGCAGGCGCGTCATCAGCCCCGAGAACACCAGACGCGCCATCGCCACGCTGGTTTCGTAGGGCCAGCCCAGCACCTGCCAGATCTCGAAGCGGGATTTGCCTTCCGTCGGATAGTCCGCGTAGCCGGCGCCGCGGTGGGGATGCATCCAGATCGGCACGTCGTGGTGGACGGCGCGCTCGAACAGGGGCAGGAAGCTCGGATGGTCCAGCGGCGCGCCGTGTATGTTGGTCTCGATCTGGATACCGGCGGCGCCCAGCTCGAGCACGGCGCGGTCGAATTCTTCCAGCGCCGCCTCGATGTCGTTCAAGGGCAGGCTCGCGACGAAGGCCGGGAAGTAGGAGCGGTGGCGGTCGACGATCTCGGCCAGGCCGTCGTTGCCCAGCCGGGCGAGGGCGGGCGAGGCCTCCGGCCCCAGGACGTTGTCGGCCGAAGGTTGGGACAGCGAGATCACCTGCCGGTAGTCGCCGAAGCCCTTCATCATCTCGATGCGGCGGGGCACGTCATGGAGCATGGGCACGGTGCCCAGGCGCTTGGCGATGTCGCGGTTGGTCGAAAGCCGCTCCACCTCGCGCAGGTAGGCGGGAGGCATGAGATGGGTGAATGCGTCGAGCACGGGCAGGTCGTCGTTCATCGGTGTCTCGCTGGTGATTGTCGTTGGAGGAACTGGCCGGCGCTCAGTCCGTGCGCGTGGCGTCGATGCCCTGGCGCAGCCGGCGTTGGGAAGGGCGGTCGGCCATGCTGTGGCGATCGCCCGCGGCGAAGACGTCGTCGTGCTGGAAGCCGTCGTAATGCTGGATCTCCCACCAGTTATGGTCGAGGTCTTCCAGGTAGAACGAGTACACGCCGTGCTGGCTCTTGACCGACAGGACCTGCCGGATCTCGTACTTTTCCTGGAGCGCCCTGGCGGCTTCCCAGGCAGCGTCGACTTGCGCCGGGGTGGCGACGTCCAGGCCCCAGTGGTTGAAGACGCTGACGGGCTTCAGGCGTTCTCCCACTTCCAGGCAGACGATGTGGAACTTCAGGCCGCAGCGGATGGACAGTCCGCGCGAGGCATGGTGCACGCATTCGAGTCCCAGGAATTCTTCATAGAAGCGCCTGGATTTCTCGATGTCATAGCACTCCAGGGTGCCATGGGACAGCACATAGGGCCTGACGACCGACCCGGCATGGGCCGGCGCCGGGACGATGCTTTCGATGTTCATGTCTGGTCTCCTCTCTTGTCGCGGATGCGTCAGGCGGCCGCGATGTCGTTGCGCAAAGTGCCGATGCCGGCGATCTCGACCTCGACCTGGTCGCCCGGGTGCATGAAGACCTGCGGGTCGCGGCCGAAGCCGACGCCGGCCGGGGTGCCGGTCAGCAGCACGTCGCCGGGCTGGAACCGGTACCACTGCGAGAAGTAGGCGATGGTCTCGGCGATGGGATGGATCAGGTCGCCGACGCTGGTCGATTGCATGACGCGGCCGTTGAGCCGGGTGACGAGCTGCAACGACGACGGATCGCCGACTGCGTCGCTCGTGGCCAGCACCGGCCCCATGGGAGTGAAGCAGGGGAACTGCTTGCCCATGATGTTGAGTTCCCAGCTCTGGCGTCCTTCGACCGGGGTGCGGGCGGCCTGGACGCCCGGCATCCAGTCGCGCGCCGAGACGTCGTTGGCCGCCATGTAACCCGCGACGTGGTCGAGCGCCTGTGCCGGCCGCACGCGGTGGCAGGCGCGGCCGAAGACGACGGCCAGTTCGCCTTCGTAGTCGACCTGTTCGATGCCGGCGGGGATGGGAATGCGGGCGCCGGGGCCGGCCACGCTGTCAGGACTCTTGAGGAAGGCGGTCGGATGGGGCGGCGGGCCGCCCCCCATCTCGCGGACGTGGGCGCCGTAGGCGCGGCCCGCCGCAAGGATCAAACGGGGATCAGGCACCGGAGCCAGCAGCGGGGTCGCCGATGCATCGGTCAGGGCTCCCGTGCTGCGTAGCCGGTCCCGTTCGCTAGCGCCCAGCCCTTCCGCGCGGCGGACCAGGCGGCGCACGGCTTCCAGCCCTTCCGGGCCCGCCTGCAGGATGCCGCGCACGCTTGCGGGCAGCCAGGCCTCTATCGTGCCGGGGGCCGCCGCGCGGCCAAGGTGCAGGATCTCGCCGGATTCCAGCAGGGCGCCGGCAATCCCGCCGGGGGTCGCGTCGATCGTGACGAGCTTCATGGTGGACCTCGGGCAAGCAATGGCATCGGAACCACGGAGCAGTTCTCGACACGAGTCATGCCCACGCAGCGCATGCGAAGCATTGGATCACTAAATGGTAGTTTAAACAACCTTTTTGGCGCGACGAAGATCCTAGGGAATTCCCCGGGGGAAAAGGCGGGTCAGTGCGAGTCGGCCTTGAGCGTCGCGCGCTTGTTGACCCTGCGGGCCACCGTGATCTTGCGGTTGACCGGAGAAGAGGGCGAAGCGCCGGCGACCGCGTTCCGGTACACGGCGCGCAACGTCCGGAAGGTGGCTTCCACGTCGGCGTCGGGTATGTCGGCCAGCCACTGCTTTTGCAGGGTCTGCGTCAACGGAGAGAATTTGCGGACGATGGCCCGTCCCGCGGGGGTAATGGAGACGCTGGTCGCGCGCTTGTCGCCCGGTTGCGCCGAGCGCATGACGAAGCCGCGCTCTTCGGCCTGCGCCACGGTGCGCGACAGGTAGGACAGTTCGGCGCCGGTATGGCTGGCGAGTTCGCTCAGCGACTGGTGGTCGCGGTCGTTCAGCGTGGCCAGCACGCGCCAGACGGACAGCGGGATGTCGTCCGCCTTCAGTTCGTCGCCGAAGGTGGCGGCGATGATGTGGGCCGCGCGGTGCAGCAGGTATCCCAACGAATTCTCGAGGTGGTCGTTGGAATGGCCGGCGGGTTTCTTCATGAGTCGGATGCGGCGAACCCGGCGGCGCTGGCGCCGCCGGTGCAACGTGCGCTAGCGCACGAGCTGGTTGATTTCGATGATGGGCATCAACACCGCCAGTACGATCAGCAGCACGAAGCCGCCCATCAGCAGGATCATCAGCGGTTCGAGCAGTGCCGTCAACGCCATGGCGCGGCGCTCGACCTCGCGCGACAGCGTCTGCGCCGCGCGTTCGAGCAGCTCGGGCAGGGTGCCGGTCTTCTCGCCGCTGGCGGTCAGGTGCACCAGCAGGGGCGGAAAGGTCTTCTGTACCTGCAGCGCCGAGGCCAGCGATACGCCCTCGCGCACGCGAGACGTGGCGTCGTCCACGCTGGCCCGCAGGCGGTCGTTGCCCAGCGTCTGGCGCGACGCGTCCAGCGCCCGCAGCAGCGGTACCCCGCTGCCGGTCAGGATGGCCAGGGTGGAGGCGAAGCGGGCGGCGTCCAGGCCCAGGATGAAGCGGCCGGCCAGCGGCATCTTCAGCAACCGGGTGTGCCAGGCCAGTCGCGTGGCGGGCGCGCGCAACATCATGCGCCAGCCGGTCAGCGCGGCGGCAAGGACCAGGGCGACCAGCCATCCCCAGCTGCGGACGAAGTCGCTCAGGCTCAGCATGACGCGGGTCAGCATGGGCAGTTCCTGGCGTGCCTGCGAAAAGGCGCTGACGACCTGCGGCACGACGTAGCCCAGCAGGAAGATGACGATGCCGACCGATACCAGGGCGACCACCGCGGGATAGATGAAGGCGGTCAGGACCTTGATGCGCAGGGCGTTGCGTTCCTCGATGTAGTCGGCCAGCTTCTCCATGACGTGCGCCAGGTCGCCGGACTCCTCGCCCGCCGCCACCAGGGCGCGGTAGATGTCGGGAAAATCGCGCGGCCGGGTGGCCAGCGCGTCGGCCAGCCGGTGGCCCGCCCGCACGTCGGCGCGCACGGCGGCCAGGACCTCGGATACGTGCTTTTTCTCGGATTGTTCGGCCGTCGCGGTCAGCGCCGCGTCCAGCGGCAGGCGGGCCGCCAGCAGGCTGGCCAGTTGCCGCGTCGCCCAGGCCAGTTCCGAGTCGGACATGCGGGGGCCGAACCAGCCGCGGCTTGCGCCGCTGCTGCGCTGAGCGCCGGCCTCCTCCACGGCCAGGGGCGTCAGCCCCCGCGCCCGCAACTGGGCGCGCGCCGCGCGCGGGCTGTCGGCGTCGATCATCCCACGGTCGAGCTTGCCCAGTGCGTCGGCGGCTTCGAAGCGATACGAAGGCATGTCAGCCCTTCCTCCTACACATCCCGTGTTACCCGCACCACTTCTTCAGGCGAGGTCGTGCCCGAATCGATCCAGCGCTCGCCGTCTTGCCGCATGGTGCGCATGCCGGCCGCCTGGGCGGCACTGCGCAGTTCCTGCTCGCCCGCGCCTTCATGGATCAGTTGCCGCTGCGTGTCGTCCACGGTGTAGAGCTCGTGGATGCCGGTGCGGCCGACGTAGCCGGTATGGCTGCACGTGGCGCAGCCCACCGGCCGGTACACCGTGCGGCCGTCCGGCTCGGTGTGCGGCGCCTTGCAGTCGGGGCACAGGCGCCGCACGAGGCGCTGTGCCAGCACGCCCAGCAGCGAGGACGACAGCAGGAAGGGTTCCACGCCCATGTCGGTCAGGCGGGTCACCGCGGACACGGAGTCGTTGGTGTGCAGCGTCGCCAGCACCAGGTGGCCGGTCAGCGAGGCCTGTACCGCGATCTGCGCGGTTTCCAGGTCGCGGATCTCGCCGATCATGATCACGTCCGGATCCTGGCGCAGGATGGCGCGCAGCGCGAGCGCGAAGCTCATGCTGATCTTGGAGTTGACCTGGGTCTGGCTGATGCCGGGCAGGTCGTACTCGATCGGATCTTCCACCGTCAGGATGTTGGTGGTGGAGGCATCGAGCCGGCCCAGCGCGGCGTACAGCGTGGTGGTCTTGCCGCTGCCGGTAGGGCCGGTGACCAGGACGATGCCGTGGGGCTGGTGGATGAGCCGGTCCAGCTGTTGCAGCAATCCGGCGTCCATGCCCAGGCGCGACAGCTCGAGCCGGCCCGCTTCCTTGTCCAGCAGGCGCAGCACCGCGCGTTCGCCGTGCCCGGTGGGCAGCGTGGATACCCGCACGTCGATGGGACGGCCCCCCACGCGCAGCGCGATGCGGCCATCCTGCGGCAGGCGCTTTTCCGAGATGTCGAGGTTGGCCATGATCTTGATGCGCGAGATCAATGCCGCGTGCAGCGCCTTGCGCGGGCTGACCACGTCGCGCAGCGTCCCGTCCACGCGGTAGCGCACCACCGAGTGGGTCTCGAAGGGCTCGATATGGATATCGCTCGCTCCGTCGCGCGCGGCCTGGGTGAACAGCGCGTTGATCATCCGGATGACGGGCGCGTCGTCCTGGGTTTCGAGCAGGTCTTCCACTTCGGGGATATCCTGCATCAGGCGCGCCAGGTCGATCTCGTTCTCGGCCGCGCCCACCACCGCGGCGGCGTCGCCGGTGTCGGCGTAGGCCGCGGTCAGGCGGGTTTCCAGTTCGGCGTCGGAAATCCGCGCGATGCGCACCGCGCCATGGCGGCGCTGGACCTCGGCGATGGCCCAGGCCGGCGTGCGCGGGCTGACCGTCAGCAGGTTGCCGTCGGGCCGCATGCTGAGCAGTGCCCGCTGGGCGCGGGCCCACGAATAAGGCAGCGGATTCATGGCCGCGTCACGATCTCGGCGGCATAGCCCAGGTCGCGCAGGGCCGCCAGTGTCGTGTCCACCGTGACGCGGTCGCGCGCCACGCGCATGCGCACGTCCCAGCGCTGCGCGTCGTCGTGGACCACGTAGGCGCTCATGCCGGCGTCGGCCACCCGGCGCGCCGCCAGCTGGGCTTCGCTTTCCGAGGGCGCGCCGAATACCTGGAGCACGATGGTCGGGTCGGTCGATTGCAGGGCGGAGACGTCGCGCGGAATGGTCGTGGGGGGCACGTTGCCCGCCCCGGCGCGGCCGCTCTGGACCGGATCGCCCACGCCCGGCACGCGCGGCGGCAGCTGGGGCGCCTGCATGTCGGGCAGCAGCCAGTGCGAGCCGGGCTGCGCCTGGGCCTGCTGCGCGCGCATGTATTCGTAGCGGTCGATCATCAGGCTGCTTTGCGAGCCGCCTTCGCGCACCACGTAGGGCCGCAGGAACACCATGAGGTTGGTCTTGGTGCGCTTGCGGTTGTCGTAGCGGAAGAGGTTGCCCAGCACGGGAATGTCGCCCAGCCCCGGCACCTTTTCCACGCTGCCGGTGACCTGGTCCTGGATCAGGCCGCCGATGACGATGATCTGGCCGTCGTCCACCAGCACGTTGGATTCGATGGCGCGCTTGTTGGTGATGATGCCCGCGCTGTTGGACTTGCTCTCGTCGACGCTGCTGACTTCCTGGTAGATGGTCATCTTCACCGTGCCGCCTTCGGATACCTGCGGCTTGACCTTGAGCGTCAGGCCCACGTCCTTGCGCTCGATGGTCTGGAAGGGGCTGACGGTGGACGTGCTGCCGGTCTGCGCGTACTGGCCGGTGATGAAGGGCACGTTCTGGCCGATGATGATGCTGGCCTGTTCGTTGTCCAGGGTCAGCAGATTGGGCGTGGAGAGGATGTTGCCGCCGGCCTGGGTTTCCAGGGCACGGGCCAGGAAGCCCAGGTTGGTGACCTGGCCGATGCCCGGGATGTTGACCGAGCCCTTGGCGATGCCGATGCTCAGGCCCTTGCCGATGGAGCCTATGTTCTGTGCCGCGCCGATGATGTTCGAACCCGTGCCGCCGAAGCTGGTGCCGCCCACCACGGCGGTGCCGTTGCCCGCGTTCAGGTTGCCCAGCCCGGTCAGCCACTGGATGCCGAACTCGGCGGCGGTCTCGGCCGAGACTTCGACGATCAGGCTTTCGACGAAGATCTGCGCGCGGCGCACGTCGAGCTGGTCGACGATCTCGCGCAGGCTGCGGTAAAGCGGCTCGGGCGCGGTGATGATGAGCGTGTTGGTGGTGGCGTCGGCCTGCACCGTCGCGCCGCCGCCCGTGAACACGGTCGAGCCGGCCTGGGTCGTGCCGCTGCCCAGGGTGCTGGAGCCGCCCAGCCCGGTCGCGCCGCCCAGGGCGCCGGACGTGCCCGAGGTATTGGAATTATTGCCGAGGGACGAGGTGTTGTTGCCCGAGAGGCCGGTCGAGCCGCCCAGGCCCGTGCCGAGGCCGCCGCTCATCCCGCCGCCCAGGCTGCCGGTACCGCCCATCGTGCCGGTGCCCGACTGCCCGGTCAGCACGCCGCGCAGCACTTCGGCCAGCTTGACCGCTTCGGCGTTGCGCAGGTAGACGACGTGCATGTTCGTGGCACGGGCGGCTGGGTTGTCCAGCTTGGCGATCAGGTCGCGCGCGAGCTTGTTGCGCGCCGGGCTGCTGGCCCGCAGCAGCACACTGTTCGTGCGCGGGTCCGCCACCGCGGTGATCCGCTGCGTGGCGTCGCCGCCGGTACCCGGGTCGAGCAGCTTGGTGACCAGCGCGGCCACGTCGGTGGCGATGCCGTACTTGATCTCGATCAGGTCCGTGGCGATGGCCGAGGGCGTATCGACGCTGGCGATGACGTTGGCGATGCGCTTGAGGTTGTCGGCGTAGTCGGTGATGACCAGCGTGTTGTTGCCCGGGTAGGCGTTGATCGGGTTGTTCGGCGCGATCATGGGCCGCAGCACGGGCACGAGATTGGTCGCGCTTTCGTAGTTGAGCTTGAACACCTGCGTGACGAGCTGGCCGCTGTTGGCGCCGGCGCCGCTGGTGACGGGACTGCCCTGCAGCTTGGCGTCGGCTTCCGGAACCACCTTGCTGACGCCATCCACTTCCACCACCGCGAAGCCCTGCATGCGCAGCGCGCCCAGCAGCATGCGATAGGCCGTGTCGCGGTTGACGGGGTTCTCGGAAACCAGTGTCAGCTGGCCCTTCACCCGCGGATCGACCAGGAAGGTCTTGCCGGTGAACTGCCCCAGCGCGCGTACCACCGCTTCCAGCTCGGTGTTGACGAAGTTGAGCACCACGCCGTCGGCCGCCGAGGCATTGGCGGGGCCTGCGGCGGCGGCCGCTCCGGCCGGCGGTACGGCCAGCGCCAGCATGGCCGAGGAGACCGCCGCGGCCAGCGTCCGGGCGAAGGGTGCCGGGGCCGGTCGGTTGCGGAAAGGGGCTTGGTTGAGCATAGGCATGATGTTAGCGGCCGATTTGCAGGATGGAATCGTCGCCCGAGCGGCGACCCAGCGCCGATAGCGTGCTTTGCAGCGCGGCGCGGGCCTCGGGCGAGGCATTGGGGGCGGGGCGGGCGACCCCGTTGAAGCGGAAGCCGGTACGCGCGGCCCAGCGTCCGGACCCTTCCATGGTCAGGGGGCCGGACATCGTGGACAGCGCGAGCGCGACGGCGCCGCCGGCTTCTCCGGTCAGGCGCGCGCGATAGTGGCCGATGGGCCGCAGCAGCGACAGCGCGGTACCGGCGTCGCTCCACTCGGCGTCCAGGAGCTCGCCGGGCGGAATGCCGCCGTTGAGCCGCAGGGACGGCCACTTGAGCCGCAGGTCGCCGGTGGGGCGCAGGGTGTTGAAGGGCGCGCCCAGCTGCGCCAGCGTCGAGGCGGGGAGCTTCAGCGTGCGGCCCGACAGCAGGAAGCCGTTGGTCTGCAGGCGCAGCCCCAGCGGGCCGTCCAGCCAGGGATGGCGGATCTCGACCGCCGGGCCGCCGTCCCATGTCGTCTTCCATTCGACGGGCGTGGGCAGGGTGCTGCGGGCCTCGGGGAAACCGAGGGCAAGCAGCGCGCTGCCGCGCCAGATGGTGCCCGAGGCGTCGACCACCGCCACCGGCCATTGGGCGGGCAGGATCGCGATCAGCCAGCGGGCCGGCAGTACCGCCAGGGCGGCGGCCAGGGCCACCAGGACGCACAGGAGGATCTTGAGCCAGGTGCGCATCAGCGGCCCTGTCCGGCCGTGGCCGGGGTGAAGACCAGGACGCCCGACGCCTTGCCCGTCAGCAGGCGTCCGTTATCGTCCGTGGGGCGTTCGAGATCGGCTTGCGCCAGTTGGAGGCGGGTGCGGCCGGGCACCGAGGCCAGCCACTGCATCAGGCCCGCGGCCTGCACCCGGTCGACGGTGACCTGCCAGGCATCGCCGCTGGTGCCCGCCGGTGCGTCGGCGGGAGCGACCTCGGCGGCGATGCCGGCGCGCTCCAGGCTCTGGGCCAGGGCCTGGCGGGTTTCGTCGGCCGTCATCCGGCCGCTGGTCACCCGCTGCAGGCTGCGCGCCTCGGTCGTCAGCGCGTCGACGCGGGCCGCCTGCGTGCGCAGCAGCGGCAATTGCGCTTCCAGTCGGTTGGCGCGGGTCCAGGCGGGTTCGATGAACAGCAGGAACACCAGGGCGATGCCGGCCACCGCGCCGGCGATGCTCAGCAGGCGGCGCTCGCGCGGTGCGAGCCGGGCCCAGCGCCGTCCGGCGTCTTCGCCCAGCCGGGCCAGCGCCGGCGGCATGGAAAGTTTGAAAGCGGGGAGATTCATCGTCGCGGGTTGTCCTGTTGAATGCGCACGCCGCCGCCCTGGGGCGCCGGGCGCGTGCCCCCGTCCTGGCCCGCGCTGGCGGCGGAGCGGATGGTCCAGACGCCGTCGTCGTGCGTGACCTGCAGGCCCAGGCCCTCGGCGCGCTGCAGGATGGCCGGATCGATTTCCATCCGGCTCGCCACGGGCGCTGCCGTGGGCGCGGGCGTGGCGGCCTGTTCCCGGCGCTGCATGAGGCGCCGCAGGCCATGCGTGGCCTGTTGCTGCTGCGTTGGCGCCGGTGGCGGCGCGGCGCCGGCCTTGGCGACCATGCCTATGCCGTCGTCCACCAGCTCCAGCTTCAGTTCGCCCTGGGTGTAGCGCAGCGCGACGACGTTGTTCGTGGCGGCCGGCAGCAGTTGCGTGGTCGCCAGCGCCAGCGGCAGGAAATCGGATGAGCCGAATTCGCCGCCCGCGGCTCGCAACGCATCGCGCCGCTGTTCGGCCTGGCGCAGCGGATCCAGCACCACGGGAATGTCCGGGAACGCCGTCTTGACCTGGGTGGCCATGCGCTGGCGCAGGGCGACTTCCTCGCGGCCCAGTTGCCAGGCGTGGATGTTCAGGCCCACGAGCCACACGGCGGCCGCGCCGGCCGCCCAGGCGGCCGGCTGGCGCCACGGCGAACGGCCGGAGCGATGGGGTTGCAGGTCGGCCAGGGCCAGCGACCACCCCGGAAGCACGCCCTGCCAGCGCGCCCCGGTGGGCAACGCGCGCCGCTCGGTCGCCGAGAGTTCGGGCCAGCCCGCGGGCTGCGGGTCGATCCAGCCGACGACACCGGGCGCATCCTGCTCGAGCGCGGGCAGCAGCGCCGCCACCGCCGGATCGGCATCGGTCGTCGCGAACGGGTCGATGGCCCAGACCTGGCCGGCCTGGGGACCGGTGCGCACCACCACGTGGTCGTCGCGCACCAGCACGGTCCAGCCCGTGTCGGTCAGCGGCAGGGCCAGCGGAGCCGGCACCAGGGCGTCGGCGGGCAGGCCGCTGTCGGCCAGCAGCCGCAGGGCGCGCGCAAGCGGCTCGCGGGCCGCCCAGGCCACGGAGACGGAGCCATCGCCGGCGCGGGCGCCGTGGGCGACCGCCAGGCCTTCGATGTCGCCCAGCAGCATGGGCTCGACCGCTCCGGCGACGGCGGCCTGCAGCCGGTGCGTGGGCAGGGGCGGCACCGTGACGGTGGTCAGCACACTGTCGGCCGGGTGCAGGATGCCCTCGACGCGGCTGGGCGGCACGGCCGCGGCCAGTTCGGCCAGCGGCAGTTCGCCCGTCCGCTGGACGGCATGCTGCCGGTCCAGCAGCGCGAACGCCACCCGCGAGTCGGCATGCAGCAGGGATAGGGCGGGCAGCTCTAGCCGCAACGTTGTCTTCAATTGGTCTCCCTCTTCCAGACCACGGTGGGTGAATTGGCATTGGCCCGCGAGACGAGCGCCTGCATTGTGACGGCAGCGCGCTCCAGCGTCACGGTGCCGGAAACCATGAACCACTTGCTGGCGGTGACGATCTGCGAGTCGCTGATAGTAATGTCAGGATTGGCCAGGCGGTTGCCGAAATCGGCACGGTCGTTGAACCAGGTGCCGGCGTTGCGCTGCTCGGTCAGCGCGCGGGCCTGCGCCAGCGACAGGCCCGGCACCACCGCCGCCAGCACCTCGGCGGGGGCCGTGTTGGCATTGACCGCGGTGGTTTCGGGCAGCACCGTGACGTAGGGGCGCAGGGCTTCGATGGTCTTTTCGTCCACGTCGGTGATGCCTTCCAGGTCGTCCACTGTCCGTATCATCGGGGCGGAAGGGCCGCGGCCCTGGCTTGCTTCCCCGTTCTGGCCGGTTCCCGTGCCGCTGCCCGTACCCGTTCCTGTTCCCGTACCCGTTTCCCCGGAAGTGCCCGGCACCGCCTGCGCGCTGGCGATCCGCACGGCGATCCGCGGCGCCAGGCTGCCGGGCAGGCCCAGCATCGCGCACAGCCGGTCCAGGGCCGCGATCTCGATGGGCTGCGGCACGCCGGCCTTGGCCAGGTTGCGCAGGTTGTACTTGCCCTGTTCATCCTCGATGCGGCCGGAGAACAGGGCCACCCGGTCGTCCCCGGGGCGGGTGATGCGGGTATCGGCCACGGGCGTGGCCCACAGCTCGCCCAGGCGCGTGGTGTTGTTGCGGCGGGCGTCCTCGCGCAGGACCAGCCGTGCCCAGTCCAGGCCGCCCAGCAACAGCCAGCGGGCCTGGATGCGGGCCTGTTCGTTCTCGACCGCCCGCACCGACGCCGCCTGGCGCTGGAAAAGGCCGGTTACCAGCACGGCCACGGCGGCCACGATCAGCAGCGCGCTGATTACCGCCATGCCGCGCTGCCGGCGCCTGGCGCGAGGGTCGGGCCGCCGCGTCATTCGAGCACCACCACGCGGCGATAGCGTTCCACGCGTTCGCCGGTCCGGCGTTCGGCCGACAGCTCCAGGCCGGTGAACGGGGTGCCGGTGGCGGGAAAGGGGGTATTGATCCAGCCCTGGCCGGGTACCCAGGCGCGTATGGCGAAACGCGTCACGCCGCCCAGGATCGCCGCGCCGCCGCCCGCCGCGGGCAGGGGATAGAGGCGGGCCGAGGCGCCGGCCGCGCGGCGCAGCACCGTGCCGTCCAGGAACCAGACGACGCGCTGCCAGCCGGCCGGATCGGCGGCGTCGGCGCGGATGATCTCCAGCGTGGCCGAGGCGTCGGGCGTTTCCTTGATCGTGATGCGCAGGCTTTGCGGCAGGCGCGCGCCGGTGGCCGTGGCGGTGCCGGTGTCCAGCAGCGCGTCCGGCGCGCGCATCGCCAGGTCGCGCTCCATCTGGCCCAGCATGCGCGTGACGCTCTCGACCTCGTCGGCATCTCCCGCCAGCCGTCGCTGCAGGGCGCTGACGTTCTCCAGCCCGCGCCACGAGATGATGGCCACCACCGCCATCAGGGAAATGGCGACGAGGACCTCGATCAGCGTGAAGCCGGCCTGCGCGCGTCGGGTCATGGCAGCGCGCTCAGGAAGCCGTTGACCTGCGCCAGCACGCGGTCGGGATCGCCTTCGGGATGGACGCGGATCATCACCTGGCGGATGTTGGTGTTGTCCGAATTGGTGAATACCTGTTCGCACTGCATGGCCTGGCCGCCCTGCGGGCAGTTGACCAGCTGGCGTCCGGGGCTGGGCATGAGGCGGGCCAGGCGCAGCTCGGCCAACTGGTTCTCGGCCTCGACCAGCGCCAGCGACTTGGCGCGCAGCGCGGCATTGTTCTGCGCGATCAGGCCGACCGCCCGTACCGACGCGGCCAGCGCCACGCCCACGATGGCCAGGGCGACCAGCACTTCGACCAGGGTGAAGCCGGCTTCACTGGACCGCATAGCGTCCCGCCTCGTCGCGCAGGATGGTCACGATCGCGTCGGCATTGCGCAGCCTGACGATGAGCGGACCCGGAATCCACTCCGACGTGAATACGGGCGGGCCGGGCGGCTCGACCTGCACGGTGACCGGACCGTCGGCCCAGCGTCGTGGCCGCAGCAGTTCGTCGCGGCCGAAGGTGTCCAGCGTGGTGGAGGAGGTGCCCGCGGCCGTGACCGCGCCCGGCGTCAGCGCGCGGGCGCGGCGGACGAAGCGGTAGCCTTGCTCGTCCGCCTGCCAGGTGATGCGGCGACCGTCGGCGCGGACCTCGCCCTGGGCCACCGAGAACAGCTGGGCCAGCCGTTCGGCGTCGTCCCGGAGCAGCTTGCGGCGGTCGGGAAAGGCCCGGATGGTCACGGCCGCGGCGGCGATGCCGACGATCACGACCACGACCATCAATTCGATCAGCGTGAACCCCCGGGCGCGCCGGGGGCCTGCGCCGACGCCGCGGGCAGCGGGGCGGCGCCGGGGATCAGAGGTCCCAGGAACCGACGTCGGCATTGGCGTTTTCGCCGCCGGGCTGGCCGTCGGCGCCCAGCGAAAACACGTCGACGTCGGCGCCGTGTACGCCCGGGTTCAGGTATTGGTACGGATTGCCCCAGGGATCGGCGGGCAGGCGGTCGAGGTACTGCTTCCAGTTCGGAGGCACCTGTCCGGTCGCGGGCCGTTCGACCAGGGCACGCAGGCCTTGTTCGGTCGTGGGGTAGCGGCCGTTGTCCAGGCGGTACAGCTTCAGCGCCTGCATGATGCCGGAAATGTCCTGCCGGGCGGCAACCGCCCGGGCCTGGTCGGGCCGATCGAGCACCCGCGGCACGACCAGCGCCGCCAGGATGCCCAGAATGACCACGACGACCATGATCTCGATCAGGGTAAAGCCGGCCTGGCGCCGGGCGCAGATAGAGCGTGACCGTGTCACAGCGTAAACTCCGTGTCGTAATTTTTGCGGCACCTATTATCGCTGCTTTAGATGACAATTCATGATGCGGGTATCCCTGTCACATTCCCCCCGCAAAATGGACCGTTTTGACTGGCCGCGCCAAGGCGGCCCCTGCCGGAGTCAGTGATGCGGGTAATCCCCAGTCTCCCCCGATCGAGCACCTTCGTCGCGCTGCTGGCGCTCGCGGCGGGCATAGGCGTGTGGGGAGCCATCCTGCTGGCGCCTTCCCCCCCGCCCGCCCCGCCCACCGCGGTAAGCGACGGCGCCCTGCAGGCCGACACCGGCCCGGTGGCCGGCTGGTTCGGCACCGGGGCCGGGGCGAAGATCCAGGTGGTGGTGGCGGGCCTCATCGCCGCCGGCCCCCGCGGCTCCGCGGTCCTGGCCATAGACGGCCGCCCCGCCCGCGCCTACGCGGTCGGCACCCAACTGGCCGAAGGCGTCACGCTGGCCGAGGTCCTGGGCGGCGGCGTGGTGCTGGACCAGGGCGGCGAGCGCGTCGAAGTCCAGGCCACCAAGCTCCCCCCCGTGGACGGCATCCGGACGGTAGGCTCCGCCCGGCCTTGAGACGGCCGGTCGGCAAAACGCAAGTTTCCGGCCCACCTCTCGGCATGCCGAACAGTTGGCAGCCAGCGAAGCGCAGCCGCCACACCCTAAGATAAAAGGACTAGACCCAGGATGCGGTGGATCCGGCTCCGCCGGTCCACCCGCATCGCCCCTGGGGGCGCGCGTCAGCGCGTAGGGGGGGCTATAACACCCCGCGCCGCATCTGATCCAGCTCGATCGATTCGAACAAGGCCTTGAAGTTGCCTTCGCCGAAGCCTTCGTCGCCCTTGCGCTGGATGATCTCGAAGAAGATCGGGCCGATCACGGTCTGCGTGAAGATCTGCAGCAGCAGGCCGCCGCCGGGCGCGCCGTCCAGCAGGATGCGGTTCTTCGCCAGCCGCGCGACGTCTTCGCCGTGGCCCGGCAGGCGCTTGTCCAGCAGTTCATAGTACGTGTCCGGCGTGTCCAGGAAGACCACGCCCGAGGCCCGCAGCGCCTCGACGGTGGCGTAGATGTCGTCCGTGCCCAGCGCGATATGCTGGATGCCCTCGCCGTGGTAGAGGTCCAGGTATTCCTGGATCTGGCCCTTCTCGTCGTTGCCTTCCTCGTTGATGGGAATGCGGATGCGTCCGCAGGGCGAGGTCATGGCCTTGGACTTGACGCCCGTGACCTTGCCCTCGATGTCGAAGTAGCGGATCTCGCGGAAATTGAACAGCCGTTCGTAGAAATCCGCCCACTCGCTCATGCGGCCCCGGTGCACGTTGTGCGTCAGGTGGTCGATCAGGGTCAGGCCGGCGCCGCGGTGGCCCGCGTCCTCGCTGGCTCGCGCCGGCTCCAGCGGCTCGAAGTCCACGTCGTAGATGTCGATGTCGCCGATCCCGCCGTTGCGGCCGTTCTTGCCGCGCCACCGGTCAACGAAATAGATCAGCGAGTCGCCGATGCCCTTGATGGCCGGGATGTTCAGCTCCATGGGGCCGCTGTGCCCGTCGAAGCCCCAGGCGCCCAGCTCCAGCGCGCGCTTGTAGGCCGCCGCCGCGTCGTTCACCCGGAAGGCGATCGCGCAGATCGAAGGGCCGTGCAGGCGAGCGAAGCGCTGCGCGAACGAGTCGGGTTCGGCGTTGACGATGAAATTGATGCCGCCCTGGCGGTAAAGCAGCACGTTCTTGTGGCGGTGGCGAGCGATCGCCTTGAAGCCCAGGCCTTCGAACACCTTGCCCAGGGCGGCGGGATCCGGAGCGGCGTATTCGACGAATTCGAATCCGGCGGTACCCATGGGGTTGTCCCAGGGCTGGAAGGGGGTGGTCATGGCTGTCTCCGCTGTGGCGCCGCGCGCCTCTGATCGAAAGGAATCCCAGACGGCATTGTAGGAATGATCGCGAGGCGAATGATTCCAAAGATTGCTCGAATAAAGGTGTTCTGAGCAATAAAATAAAAGAAATATAGGGAATCGGGGCGGAAGATGGCGGAAATTGAATTGGATCGGACGGACCGGCGGATCCTGGTGGAATTGCAGCGCGATGGACGCCTGACGAACCAGGAACTGGCCGAACGCGTGGCCTTGTCGCCCAGCCCTTGCCTGCGGCGGGTCCGGCGCCTGGAAGAGCGGGGGGTGATCCGCCAGTACATGGCGGTGGTAGATCCGGAAAAGGTAGGGCTGGGTCTCCTGGCCTACGTCAGCGTGCGCCTGCAGAAGCACGTCAACGGCGGCCACGCGCCCATCGAGCAGTTCGCCCGCGACGTGCAGGCCTGGCCCGAGGTCGTGGCCTGCTACGCGATGACGGGCGACATGGATTATCTGGTGCGCGTCCAGGTGCGGGACCTGGCGCATTTTTCGAAATTCGCGATGGATACGCTGATGAAGCATCCGTCCGTCGTGGACATCCGCTCCAGTTTCGCGTTGTCCACCATCAAGGAAGCGGTCGCCCTGGACCTGTAGGGCGGCGCGAGGGCAGCCGCGCCCGCATCAGGCCCGCACTTCCAGCAGCAGCTTGCCGATGTGGTCGCCCGTTTCCATGTCGCGATGGGCCTGGGCGGCCTGCGACAGCGGGTAGGTGCGCTGGATCACGGGCCGGATCTCCTTGCCCAGCAGCGGCCAGACCCGGGTGCGCAGGGCCTCGGCCACCCGCATCTTCCGGTCCAGCGGCAGCGGGCGCATCATCGAGCCGGTGATGCGTGCCTCTTTCTGCATGATGGCGCGCAGGGAGGCCTGGAGCGGCGCGCCCGAGCCGCCCGATAGGTGCACGATGCGGCCGCCGTAGGCCAGCGCGGCCAGGTTCTGTTCGGTGTGCCGCCCGCCCGACATGTCCAGCACCACGTCCGCGGCCAGGCCCTCGCGGGCCATGATCTCGGCGAAGGCTTCGGTACGGTAGTTGAACACCCGGCTGGCGCCCAGGGACTGCGCGAAAGCCGATTTCTCGTCGCTGCCGCTGGTGGCGTAGACCGGGTGGCCCAGCGCGCGCAGCAACTGGATGGCGAATACGCCGATGCCGCTGGTCCCGCCGTGGATGAGCGCCGTTTCGCCGGGTTGCATGGCGGCCACTGAAAAGAAGTTGTACCAGACGGTGAAGGCCGCCTCGGGCAGGCAGGCGGCCTGCTCGAGCGTGAGCGAGTCCGGCACGGGCAGCACCAGGGCGCGGTGGGCCAAGGCGTATTGCGCGTAGCCGCCGCCGTCCACCAGGGCGCAGACCGGGGTGCCTGGAGCGAGGTCGCGGACGTTGGCGCCCACGGCATGCACCCGGCCGGCCACCTCCAAGCCGGGAACGTCCGACTCATGGTCGTTGGGGCCGCGGGAGCGCTGGCCGCAATCGTGCCGGTTGACGCCGGCCCAGCTTACCTGGATGAGCACGTCGTCCGGGCCGGGGGCGGGAACGGGGCGATTCTCGGAAACGAGGACTTCGGGGCCGCCGGCGCGGCTGATGACGATGGCTTCCTGGTGCATGGGAGTATCTCGAAGGGGTGGGCGCGTCGGGCGCGGTGGCGTTTTCGTCTATATTAGCGAACTGCCCTGGGGACGGATACGGATAGGCCGGGAGCGTGAATTGACATTCGATTCAGACTCCTTCATAATCTTTCGTTCCCCGGCGGAGGGGTGCCCGAGTGGTTAAAGGGGGCAGACTGTAAATCTGTTGGCCTTGCGCCTACATTGGTTCGAATCCAATCCCCTCCACCAACGGCTTTGCTTTTCGGTGAAATTCGTGGCCAGTGGCTTGAAGCGTGCTGTAACTCAAGCGGCTGGTCAAAATTTTGGCCGGAAGGTTTGGCGGCGGTGGGGTCCGCGGCAGTAGCAGTACCAGGTAGGCGGGTGTAGCTCAATGGTAGAGCAGAAGCCTTCCAAGCTTACGACGAGGGTTCGATTCCCTTCACCCGCTCCAACGAGGTCGTCGCAGGCGCCCGGGTTTCCGGTGAGTTGCCGGACGGTCCGGTGATTGCAGTACAGAATTCGCCCATGTGGCTCAGTGGTAGAGCACTCCCTTGGTAAGGGAGAGGTCACGCGTTCGATCCGCGTCATGGGCACCAGTTTTTTTCGGTTCCATCCGTTATAGCAGGCATCCAGAGGCGGGAGTCAGCCATGGCAAAAGGCAAGTTTGAGCGTACCAAGCCGCACGTGAACGTGGGCACGATCGGTCACGTTGACCACGGCAAGACGACGCTGACGGCGGCGATCACGACGGTGCTGTCGAAGCAGTTCGGCGGCGAGGCCAAGGCGTACGACCAGATCGACGCGGCGCCGGAAGAGAAGGCGCGTGGGATCACGATCAACACGGCGCACGTGGAATACGAGACGGAGACCCGTCACTACGCGCACGTTGACTGCCCGGGTCACGCGGACTACGTGAAGAACATGATCACGGGCGCGGCGCAGATGGACGGCGCGATCCTGGTGGTGTCGGCCGCTGACGGCCCGATGCCGCAGACGCGCGAGCACATCCTGCTGTCGCGGCAGGTTGGCGTGCCGTACATCATCGTGTTCCTGAACAAGGCGGACCTGGTTGACGACGCCGAGCTGCTGGAGCTGGTGGAAATGGAAGTCCGGGAACTGCTGTCGAAGTACGACTTCCCGGGCGACGATACGCCGATCGTGAAGGGCTCGGCCCGCATGGCGCTGGAAGGCGACAAGGGCGAGCTGGGCGAGCAGGCGATCCTGCAACTGGCGGCGGCGCTGGACTCGTACATCCCGACGCCCGAGCGTGCGGTCGACGGAGCGTTCCTGATGCCGGTGGAAGACGTGTTCTCGATCTCGGGTCGTGGCACGGTGGTGACGGGGCGTATCGAGCGTGGCGTGATCAAGGTCGGCGAGGAAATCGAGATCGTCGGTATCAAGGACACGGTCAAGACGACGTGCACGGGCGTGGAAATGTTCCGCAAGCTGCTGGACCAGGGCCAGGCCGGTGACAACGTGGGTATTCTGCTGCGCGGCACCAAGCGTGAAGACGTCGAGCGTGGCCAGGTTCTGGCCAAGCCGGGTTCGATCACGCCGCACACGGAGTTCTCGGCCGAGGTGTACGTGCTGTCGAAGGAAGAGGGCGGCCGTCATACGCCGTTCTTCAACGGCTATCGTCCCCAGTTCTACTTCCGTACGACGGACGTGACGGGCACGATCGAGCTGCCCAAGGACAAGGAGATGGTGCTGCCGGGCGACAACGTGTCGATCACGGTCAAGCTGCTGGCGCCGATCGCCATGGAAGAAGGCCTGCGCTTCGCCATCCGTGAAGGCGGTCGTACCGTCGGCGCCGGCGTCGTCGCCAAGATCATTGCTTAAGACCCTTGTCCCGCGCCTGGCGCGGGACAAGACGTAGTGCGAAAGTACAGTAGTTGGCGGTAAAAGTTTGAAAGCCCTCCCTAAAGAATTCGGGGGGGCTTCATCCATAGGGGAATAGCTCAATTGGCAGAGCGTCGGTCTCCAAAACCGAAGGTTGTGGGTTCGATTCCCTCTTCCCCTGCCACTTCTCCCGGAGCCTGCGGGGTCTAGCCGCGGCTTCCGACAGAAAGCCCGGCGCGGCTTCTGCCCCGGGTGTTTTGCAAGCACCGTCACCGCCAGCAGGTCTGGCGCTGCCCGGACGAAAAGATGTCGAATCCAAACGTAGAAACCGTAACTAGCACTGCCGACCGCATCAAGCTGGGCCTGGCCATCGCGGCGTTCGTCGCTGGGCTGGTGGGGTTCTACGCCTTGGCAGGCAGCCCCACGATCGCCCGGGTGGGCGCCATCGTCGCCGGCGTGGTCGTTGCCCTCGTGATCGGCTGGTTCAGCGAGCCCGGGCGGCGCCTGGTCGCTTTCGGCCAGGATTCGGTCCAGGAAACGCGCAAGGTCGTATGGCCGTCCCGCAAGGAAACCATCCAGACCACCGTTGCGGTGTTCGCGTTCGTGGTGGTCATGGCGTTGTTCCTGTGGGTCACAGACAAGACCATCGAATGGGTGCTGTACGACCTCATTCTTGGTTGGAAATAACACGGCGGAAACGAGACGATGAGCAAACGTTGGTACGTTGTCCATGTCTATTCCGGCATGGAAAAAAGCGTCCAGAAGGCGCTGACGGAACGCATCGAGCGGGCCGCGCTGCAGACCTCCTTCGGTCGCATCCTGGTGCCCACGGAAGAGGTCATCGAGGTCAAGGGTGGCCAGAAGTCCATTACCGAGCGGCGTTTCTTCCCCGGCTACGTGCTGGTCGAGATGGATCTGACCGACGAGACCTGGCACCTGGTGAAGAACACCAACAAGGTGACCGGTTTCGTGGGTGGGTCGGGCAACCGTCCCACGCCCATCCCCCAGCGCGAGGTCGACGAGATCCTGTCGCAGATGGAAGAGGGTGTGGAGAAGCCGCGTCCCAAGATCCTCTTCGAGGTGGGCGAAATGGTCCGCATCAAGGAAGGTCCGTTCACCGACTTCAACGGCAACGTGGAAGACGTGAACTACGAAAAGAGCAAGCTGCGCGTGTCGGTCACGATCTTCGGCCGATCGACCCCGGTGGAGCTCGATTTCAGCCAGGTCGAGAAGTCCTGACCAGATATATGGCCGGATGGGGCGCTACGGTCAGCGCCATCCGGCTCGCGGCGTTCGCGCCGCGGACAACCCCGACCGTCAACCCCGGGGAGCAGGCCTGAACGGCCTGCGCAAGTACCCGCAAGGAGTCAAGCATGGCGAAGAAAATCGTCGGCTTCATCAAGCTGCAAGTGCCAGCTGGTAAAGCCAATCCGTCCCCCCCGATCGGTCCGGCGCTGGGTCAGCGCGGCCTGAACATCATGGAATTCTGCAAGGCGTTCAACGCCAAGACCCAGGGCATGGAGCCCGGTCTGCCGATTCCCGTGGTGATCACCGCCTTTGCCGACAAGAGCTTCACCTTCGTGATGAAGTCGCCCCCGGCGACCATCCTCATCAAGAAGGCTGCCGGCATCCAGAAGGGTTCGCCCAAGCCCCATACCGACAAGGTCGGCACGCTGACGCGCGCCCAGGTCGAGGAAATCGTCAAGACCAAGCAAGCCGATCTGACGGCTGCCGACATGGACGCCGCGGTTCGCACGATCGCTGGCAGCGCCCGTAGCATGGGCATCACGGTGGAGGGTCTGTAATCATGGCACGCTTGTCCAAACGTGTAGCCGCGCTGCGCGCCAAGATCGATCGCAGCAAGCTGTATCCCGTCGCCGAAGCGCTGGCGCTGGTGAAGGAAACCGCGACCGCCAAGTTCGATGAGTCCATCGACCTGGCCGTGCAACTGGGCATCGACGCCAAGAAGTCCGACCAGCTGGTTCGTGGCTCGGTGGTCCTGCCCGCCGGTACCGGCAAGTCGGTGCGCGTGGCCGTGTTCGCCCAGGGCGACAAGGCCGAGGCCGCCAAGGCCGCTGGCGCCGACATCGTCGGCATGGAAGACCTGGCCGAGCGCATCAAGGGCGGCCAGATCGACTTCGACGTGGTCATCGCCTCGCCCGACACGATGCGTGTCGTCGGCGCGCTGGGCCAGATCCTGGGTCCGCGCGGCCTGATGCCGAACCCCAAGGTCGGCACCGTGACGCCCGACGTCGCCACCGCCGTCAAGAACGCCAAGGCCGGTCAGGTCCAGTACCGTACCGACAAGGCCGGGATCATTCACGCCACCATCGGCCGTGCCTCGTTCAACGTCGAACAGCTGCAGAGCAACCTGCTGGCGCTGGTCGATGCACTGAACAAGGCCCGTCCGACGACGGCCAAGGGTATTTACCTGCGCAAGCTGGCGGTGTCGTCCACCATGGGTGGCGGTGTCCGCGTGGACCAGGCCTCTCTGACGGCCAGCCAGCAGTAATCGCAGGGCAACAGACTTTGGGCTGCATCGTGCGCGAGGCGCAAGCCGGACGCGCGGTGCTGCTGTCAAAGACCGCTGGAGTGAAACCGGAATCCCTGGCTTGCCAGGTACCCGGGGGATCTTAAAACCGCGACTCGCGGGCAGGCATGGAATGCTGTCCGCCCAAGCACGGATCCAGCGCAGACGGCGCTCCCAGGAAGAATTCTTTATCCAAAGAAGTCGACCAGGTTCGCCGCATTCGGTTGACGCAAGGGGTGGTATCCCGAGCGTCTTATGATGGAGTGTTCAAACCGTGAGTCTCAATCGTCAAGAGAAAACGGTGGTCGTCGAAGAGATCTCGGCCCAAGTCGCCAAGGCTCAATCGATCGTTATCGCCGAGTATCGTGGTCTGGACGTCGCTTCCGTCACCGTACTGCGCAAGCAAGCACGTGAATCGGGCGTTTACCTGCGTGTTCTGAAGAACACGCTGGCTCGCCGCGCTGTGACCGGCACCCCCTTCGAGGGACTGTCGTCGCAGTTGACCGGTCCGCTGATGTACGCCATCAGCGCCGATCCGGTCGCGGCCGCCAAGGTCCTGTCCGACTTTGCCAAAACCAACGACAAGCTCGTTCTGAAGGGCGGTGCCCTGCCGAACGGCGTCATGTCCGTCGAAGGCGTCAAGGCTCTGGCCTCGCTGCCCTCGCGCGAAGAGTTGCTGGCGAAGCTGCTGGGCACCATCCAGGCGCCCGTTGCACAGTTTGTGCGTACGCTCAACGAAGTTCCGACCAAGTTCGTGCGTGGCCTCGCGGCCGTGCGCGACAAGCAAGCGGCGTAGCCGCTTGCTTGCGGTGAAGGCTAACTTGACGCGCAGCGGCAAGTTAAGGCCCGAAGGGCCGGCCGGAACCACAACGGGATGTATGGCTTGAGATAGCTCTGGTCAACGTCCCCCGGAATCTCGTGACACGAAGCGACACCCAATACCTGGTATCAAATTCATTGGAGTTTTAAACAAAATGGCACTTAGCAAAGCTGAAATCATCGACGCCATCGCCGGCCTGACCGTCCTGGAACTGTCGGAACTGATCAAGGACCTGGAAGAGAAGTTCGGCGTGTCGGCTGCTGCCGCCGCTGTGGCTGTCGCCGCTCCCGCCGCTGCCGGTGGCGCTGCCGCCGCTGCTGAAGAGCAGACCGAGTTCAACGTGATCCTGGCCGAAGTCGGCGCCAACAAGGTCAACGTCATCAAGGCCGTGCGCGAGCTGACCGGCCTGGGCCTGAAGGAAGCCAAGGACCTGGTCGACGGCGCTCCGAAGCCCGTCAAGGAAGGCGTTGCCAAGGCCGATGCCGAAGCCGCCAAGAAGAAGCTCGAAGAAGCCGGTGCCAAGGTCGAAGTCAAGTAATTCGATCCTTGCCGGTACCCGGTGGCCGCTGAAAAACGGCCTCCGGGTTTTTGCGTTTTTGGAAATGGGCTTTTAAAGCCTGTTTTCCGTGGCAGTAACGCCGGTTCGCGTGGCTTTGCGCGCACGGATCGTCGAACGGATTTCCGGTGCGTGGGTGGGGATGATGCCGCCCGCGGACCCGAAACCCGTACCGGGGGAGCCCGGAAGAGGGGTACCGGCCCAGCCGGCGGGTAGCCCCGTTGAGATTTCGAAGTCGTATTTTAGGACCATTACCCGTGGTTCGTGCAACCTGAGTCGGAGTGCTCATGCCCTACTCGTTCACCGAAAAGAAGCGCATCCGCAAGAGCTTCGCCAAGCGCGAGGACGTGCAAACCGTTCCTTTCCTGCTGGCAACTCAGCTCGAGTCCTATCGTACCTTCCTGCAGTCGGATACCGCACCTCTGCAGCGCAAGGAAGAAGGCCTGCAAGCCGCATTCTCCTCGATCTTCCCCATCGTCAGCCATAACCAGATGGCCAGGCTGGAATTCGTCAGCTACGTGCTGGGCGAACCCGCCTTCGACGTGCGCGAATGCCAGCAGCGTGGGCTGACTTTCGCATCGCCCCTGCGCGCCAAGGTGCGCCTGGTCCTGCTCGATCGCGAGGCCAGCAAACCCACCGTCAAGGAAGTGAAGGAACAGGAAGTCTACATGGGCGAGATCCCGCTCATGACTTCCACCGGATCGTTCGTCATCAACGGTACCGAGCGGGTCATCGTCTCGCAGCTGCACCGTTCGCCCGGCGTGTTCTTCGAGCACGACCGCGGCAAGACCCACAGTTCCGGCAAGCTGTTGTTCTCGGCCCGCGTGATTCCCTACCGTGGCTCGTGGCTGGACTTCGAGTTCGACCCCAAGGACATCCTGTTCTTCCGCGTCGACCGCCGCCGCAAGATGCCCGTGACCATCCTGCTCAAGGCCATCGGCATGACACCCGAGAGCATCCTGGCGCACTTCTTCTCGTTCGACAGCTTCGAGCTGGCGAGCGAGGGCGGGCTGATGGAGTTCGTGCCCGAGCGCTGGAAGGGCGAGGTCGCGCGCTTCGACATCAATGACAAGTCCGGCAACGTCATCGTCGCCAAGGACAAGCGCATCAACGCCAAGCACATCCGCGACCTGGTGGCCGCGGACACGAAGCGCATCTCGGTGCCGGAAGACTTCCTGCTGGGCCGCGCGCTGGCCCGCAACGTCGTCGATCCGGAAACCGGCGAGATCGTGGCGCACGCCAACGAAGAGCTGACCGAGTCGCTGCTGAACAAGCTGCGCGAGAACAACGTGCGCGAGATCCAGACGCTCTACACGAACGACCTGGACCAGGGCCCGTACATCTCGCAGACGCTGCGCGTGGACGAGACCACCGACCAGACCGCCGCGCGCGTGGCGATCTATCGCATGATGCGCCCCGGCGAGCCTCCCACCGAGGAAGCCGTCGAAGCCCTGTTCCAGCGCCTGTTCTTCAGCGAGGAAACCTACGATCTGTCGCGCGTGGGCCGCATGAAGGTCAACAGCCGCCTGGGGCGCGGCAACGACATCACGGGCGCGATGACGCTCAGCAACGAGGACATCCTCGACACCATCAAGGTGCTGGTCGAGCTGCGCAACGGCCGCGGCGAGATCGACGACATCGATCACCTGGGCAACCGCCGCGTGCGCTGCGTGGGCGAACTGGCCGAGAACCAGTTCCGCGCCGGCCTGGTGCGCGTCGAGCGCGCCGTCAAGGAGCGCCTGGGCCAGGCCGAGGCCGAGAACCTGATGCCGCACGACCTGATCAACTCCAAGCCGATCTCGGCCGCCATCAAGGAGTTCTTCGGTTCGAGCCAGCTGTCGCAGTTCATGGACCAGACCAACCCGCTGTCCGAGATCACGCACAAGCGCCGCGTCTCGGCCCTGGGCCCCGGCGGCCTGACGCGCGAGCGCGCCGGCTTCGAGGTGCGCGACGTGCACCCGACCCACTACGGCCGCGTCTGCCCGATCGAGACGCCCGAAGGTCCGAACATCGGCCTGATCAACTCGATGGCCCTGTATGCCCGCCTGAACGAGTACGGCTTCCTGGAGACGCCGTACCGCAAGGTCGTGGACGGCAAGGTCAGCGACCAGATCGAGTACCTGTCGGCCATCGAGGAAAGCCGCTACGTGATCGCCCAGGCGAACGCCACGCTGGACGACGAAGGCCACTTCGTGGACGATCTGGTGGCCTGCCGCCAAGCCGGCGAAACGATGCTGACCGCCGCCGAGAACGTCCACTACATGGACGTGGCGCCGTCGCAGATCGTGTCCGTGGCCGCCTCGCTGATCCCGTTCCTCGAGCATGACGACGCGAACCGCGCGCTGATGGGCTCGAACATGCAGCGCCAGGCCGTGCCCTGCCTGCGTCCCGAGAAGCCCGTGGTGGGCACCGGCATCGAGCGCACCGTGGCGGTCGACTCCGGCACCACCGTGCAGGCGCTGCGCGGCGGCCTGGTCGACTACGTCGACGCCGAGCGCATCGTGATCCGCGTCAACGACGAGGAAAACGTCGCCGGCGAAGTGGGCGTCGACATCTACAACCTGATCAAGTACACCCGTTCCAACCAGAACACCAACATCAACCAGCGCCCCATCGTGCGCCGTGGCGACATCATCGCCAAGGGCGACGTGCTGGCCGACGGCGCTTCCAGCGACCTGGGCGAGCTGGCCCTGGGCCAGAACATGCTGGTCGCGTTCATGCCCTGGAACGGCTACAACTTCGAGGACTCGATCCTGATGTCGGAGCGCGTGGTGGCCAACGACCGCTACACCTCCATCCACATCGAGGAACTGACGGTCGTCGCCCGCGACACCAAGCTGGGTTCGGAAGAAATCACGCGCGACATCAGCAACCTCTCGGAAGGCCAGCTGAACCGCCTGGACGAATCGGGCATCGTCTACATCGGCGCCGAGGTCGAGGCGGGCGACGTGCTGGTCGGCAAGGTCACGCCCAAGGGCGAAACCCAGCTGACCCCGGAAGAGAAGCTGCTGCGCGCGATCTTCGGCGAGAAGGCCTCGGACGTGAAGGACACCTCGCTGCGCGTGCCCTCGGGCATGGTCGGCACCGTCATCGACGTGCAGGTGTTCACGCGCGAAGGCATCGTGCGCGACAAGCGTGCCCAGTCCATCATCGACGATGAGCTCAAGCGCTATCGCCAGGACCTGAACGACCAGCTGCGTATCGTGGAAAACGATACCTTCGACCGTATCGAGAAGTCGCTGGTCGGCAAGGTCGTCAACGGCGGCCCGCGCAAGCTGGCCAAGGGCGCGGCCATCGCCAAGTCCTACCTGGCCGAGCTGGACCGCTGGCAGTGGTTCGACATCCGCCTGGCCGACGAAGCCGCGGCCACCGCGCTCGAGCAGGCCAAGGAGTCGATCGAACAGAAACGCCACCAGTTCGATCTCGCCTTCGAAGAGAAGCGCAAGAAGCTGACCCAGGGCGACGAGCTGCCCCCGGGCGTGCTCAAGATGGTCAAGGTGTACCTGGCCGTCAAGCGCCGCCTGCAGCCCGGCGACAAGATGGCCGGCCGCCACGGCAACAAGGGCGTGGTCTCGAAGATCACTCCGGTGGAAGACATGCCGCACATGGCCGACGGCACCCCCGTCGACATCGTGCTGAACCCGCTGGGCGTGCCTTCGCGGATGAACGTGGGCCAGGTTCTGGAAGTGCACCTGGGCTGGGCCGCCAAGGGCCTGGGCCAGCGCTTCAACGAGATGCTGTCCGAAGCGCGCAAGGTCGAAGTGGCCAAGGTGCGCGAGTTCATCGGCAAGGTCTACAACACCACCGGCACGGCCGCCCGCCTGGAAGAGCTGGATGACGACGCGGTGATCGAGCTGGCGCAGAACCTGCGTAACGGCGTGCCGTTCGCCACGCCGGTGTTCGACGGCGCCTCGGAAAGCGACATCCGCGCGATGCTCGACCTGGCCTATCCGGACGAGCTGGCCGAGAGCCTCAAGCTGACCAACTCCAAGACCCAGGCCTACCTGTACGACGGCCGCACCGGCGAGATGTTCGAGCGTCCGGTCACGGTCGGCTACATGCACATGCTGAAGCTGCACCACCTGGTCGACGACAAGATGCACGCCCGTTCGACCGGCCCGTACTCGCTGGTGACCCAGCAGCCGCTGGGCGGCAAGGCCCAGTTCGGCGGCCAGCGTTTCGGGGAAATGGAAGTGTGGGCGCTGGAAGCCTACGGCGCCTCGTATGTGCTGCAAGAAATGCTGACCGTGAAGTCCGACGACGTGAACGGCCGTACCAAGGTGTACGAGAACATCGTCAAGGGCGACCACGTGATCGACGCCGGCATGCCCGAGTCGTTCAACGTGCTGGTCAAGGAAATCCGGTCGCTCGGGATCGACATGGATCTCGAGCGTAACTGATAGGAGTCGCCATGAAAGCGCTATTGGATCTGTTCAAGCAGGTTACGCAGGAAGAACAGTTCGACGCCATTCGCATTGGCATCGCGTCGCCGGAGAAGATCCGGTCGTGGTCGTTCGGCGAAGTCAAGAAGCCGGAGACGATCAACTATCGCACGTTCAAGCCCGAACGCGACGGGCTGTTCTGCGCCAAGATCTTCGGGCCGATCAAGGACTACGAGTGCCTGTGCGGCAAGTACAAGCGCCTCAAGCACCGTGGCGTGATCTGCGAGAAGTGCGGCGTGGAAGTCACGCTGGCCAAGGTTCGCCGCGAGCGCATGGGCCATATCGAGCTGGCCAGCCCGGTCGCTCACATCTGGTTCCTGAAGTCGCTGCCGTCGCGCCTGGGCATGGTGCTGGACATGACGCTGCGCGACATCGAGCGCGTGCTGTACTTCGAAGCCTACTGCGTCATCGATCCGGGCATGACGCCGCTCAAGCGCGCCCAGATCATGTCGGAAGACGACTTCCTGGCCAAGACCGAAGAGTACGGTGACGATTTCCGTGCGGTGATGGGTGCCGAGGCCGTGCGCGAACTGCTGCGCACGATCGACATCAACCGTGAGATCGAGACGCTGCGCGCCGACCTCCAGGCCACCAGCTCGGATGCCAAGATCAAGAAGATCTCCAAGCGCCTGAAGGTGCTGGAAGGCTTCCAGAAGTCCGGCATCAAGCCCGACTGGATGATCCTGGAAGTGCTGCCCGTGCTGCCGCCCGAGCTGCGCCCGCTGGTGCCGCTGGACGGCGGCCGCTTCGCCACGTCCGACCTGAACGACCTGTACCGCCGGGTCATCAACCGCAACAACCGCCTGAAGCGCCTGCTCGAGCTGAAAGCCCCTGAAATCATCGTGCGCAACGAAAAGCGCATGCTGCAGGAAGCCGTCGACTCGCTGCTGGACAACGGCCGCCGCGGCAAGGCCATGACTGGCGCCAACAAGCGTCCGCTCAAGTCGCTGGCCGACATGATCAAGGGCAAGAGCGGCCGCTTCCGCCAGAACCTGCTGGGCAAGCGCGTCGACTACTCGGGCCGTTCGGTGATCGTGGTGGGTCCGCAGCTCAAGCTGCACCAGTGCGGCCTGCCCAAGCTGATGGCGCTGGAGCTGTTCAAGCCCTTCATCTTCAACCGCCTGGAAATGATGGGCCTGGCCACGACCATCAAGGCGGCCAAGAAGCTGGTGGAAACGCAGGAACCGGTGGTGTGGGACATCCTCGAAGAGGTGATCCGCGAGCACCCGGTCATGCTGAACCGCGCCCCGACGCTGCACCGCCTGGGCATCCAGGCGTTCGAGCCGGTGCTGATCGAAGGCAAGGCCATCCAGCTGCACCCGCTGGTCTGCGCGGCGTTCAACGCCGACTTCGACGGCGACCAGATGGCCGTCCACGTTCCGCTGTCGCTGGAAGCCCAGCTGGAAGCCCGCACGCTGATGCTGGCCTCCAACAACGTGCTGTTCCCGGCCAACGGCGAGCCCTCGATCGTTCCTTCGCAGGACATCGTGCTGGGCCTGTACTACGCCACCCGCGAGCGCGTGAACGGCGCCGGCGAAGGCCTGCATTTCATGGACGTGTCCGAAGTGATGCGCGCCTACGAAAACAAGGTGGTCGAGCTCCAGTCGCGCATCACCGTGCGCCTGAACGAGTACGAGCGTGACGAGAACGGCGAATTCCAGCCCGTGCTGCGCCGTTTCGAGACGACCGTCGGCCGCGCCATCCTGTCGGAAATCCTGCCCAAGGGCCTGCCCTTCTCGGTGCTGAACAAGCCCCTGAAGAAGAAGGAGATCTCGCGCCTGATCAACCAGTCGTTCCGCCGCTGCGGCTTGCGCGACACGGTGATCTTCGCCGACCAGCTGATGCAGTCGGGCTTCCGCCTGGCCACCCGCGGCGGCATCTCGATCTGCATGGACGACATGCTGATCCCGTCCGCCAAGGAAGGCATCCTTGCCGAGGCCAGCAAGGAGGTCAAGGAAATCGACAAGCAGTACTCGTCGGGTCTGGTGACCTCCCAGGAACGCTACAACAACGTGGTGGACATCTGGGGCAAGGCCGGTGACCGCGTGGGCAAGGCGATGATGGAACAGCTCTCGACCGAGCCCGTCGTTGACCGCCACGGCAACGCCACCCGCCAGGAGTCGTTCAACTCGATCTACATGATGGCCGACTCCGGCGCCCGCGGTTCCGCGGCCCAGATCCGCCAGCTGGCCGGCATGCGGGGCCTGATGGCCAAGCCCGACGGCTCCATCATCGAGACGCCCATTACCGCGAACTTCCGCGAAGGCCTGAACGTTCTGCAGTACTTCATCTCGACCCACGGCGCGCGTAAAGGCCTGGCCGACACGGCGCTGAAGACGGCGAACTCGGGTTACCTGACCCGCCGCCTGGTGGACGTGACGCAGGACCTGGTCATCACCGAGGACGATTGCGGCACGACCTTCGGCTTCGCCATGAAGGCGCTGGTCGAGGGCGGTGAAGTGATCGAGCCGCTGCGCGACCGTATCCTCGGCCGTACCGCGGCCGCCGACGTGGTCGATCCCGACACGCAGGAAACCGTGTTCGAGGCCGGCACGCTGCTGGACGAAGACGCGGTGGACGCGATCGAGCGCCTGGGCATCGACGAAGTGAAGGTCCGCTCGGCCCTGACCTGCGAAACCCGTCACGGCCTGTGCGCCGCGTGCTACGGCCGCGACCTGGGCCGCGGTTCGCTGGTCAACGTCGGCGAGGCGGTCGGCGTGATCGCCGCCCAGTCCATCGGCGAACCCGGTACGCAGCTGACGATGCGTACGTTCCACATCGGTGGCGCGGCCTCGCGCGCGGCGCTGGCCTCCGGCGTGGAAACCAAGTCCAACGGCACGGTGCGCTTCACCAGCGCCATGCGCTATGTGACCAACGGCAAGGGCGAGCAGGTCGCCATCTCGCGTTCGGGCGAAATCCTGATCGTCGACGACAACGGCCGCGAGCGCGAGCGCCACAAGGTGCCGTACGGCGCCATCCTGCTGCACGGCGACGGCGCGACGGTCAAGGCCGGCGCGCAGCTGGCCACGTGGGATCCGCTGACTCGTCCGATCATCACCGAGTACGGTGGCACGATCAAGTTCGAGAACGTGGAAGAAGGCGTCACGGTGGCCCGTCAGCTCGACGAAGTCACCGGCCTGTCGACCCTGGTCGCGATCACGCCCAAGACGCGCGGCAGCGCCAAGCAGACCGTTCGTCCGCAGGTCAAGCTGCTCGATGCCTCCAACGAGGAAGTCAAGATTGCCGGTACCGACCACTCGGTCAGCATCTCCTTCCCGGTGGGCGCGCTGATCACCGTGCGCGACGGCCAGCAGGTCGGCGTGGGCGAAGTGCTGGCGCGTATTCCGCAGGAATCGCAGAAGACCCGCGACATTACCGGGGGTCTGCCGCGCGTGGCCGAGCTGTTCGAAGCCCGTTCGCCCAAGGACGCCGGCATGCTCGCCGACGTCACCGGCACGGTTTCGTTCGGCAAGGACACCAAGGGCAAGCAGCGCCTGGTCATCACCGACCTGGACGGCGTCAGCCACGAGTTCCTGATTCCGAAGGAAAAGCAGGTGCTGGTGCACGACGGCCAGGTGGTGAACAAGGGCGAAATGATCGTGGACGGCCCGGCCGATCCCCACGACATCCTGCGCCTGCAAGGCATCGAGAAGCTGGCGATCTACATCGTCGACGAAGTGCAGGACGTCTACCGCCTGCAAGGCGTGAAGATCAACGACAAGCACATCGAAGTGATCGTGCGCCAGATGCTGCGCCGCGTGAACATCGTCGATCCGGGCGATACCTCGTTCATCCCGGGCGAGCAGGTCGAGCGCGCCGAGATGCTGAACGAGAACGATCGCGTCAACGCCGACAACCAGCGTCCGGCCACGTACGAGAACGTGCTGCTGGGTATCACGAAGGCCTCGCTGTCGACCGACTCGTTCATCTCGGCCGCTTCGTTCCAGGAAACCACGCGTGTCCTGACCGAAGCCGCCATCATGGGCAAGCGCGACGACCTGCGCGGCTTGAAGGAAAACGTCATCGTGGGTCGCCTGATCCCCGCGGGTACCGGCATGGCCTACCATGCCGCCCGCAAGGAGAAGGAAGCCCAGGAGGCCGCCGAGCGCGAAGTGGTATTCGCCGACGTGGGCAACACCTTCGACGAGAGCGAGATCTTCAATACGCCGGCCGAAAGCGTGACGACCTCGGAGCCTTCGGGCGACGAGCCGGCCGAAGGCGGCAGCCAGGAGTAAGCTTGGCACGGGCGGGGGCCTTCCGGCTCTCGCCCTCGGAAGTATCCAGGGCCTGGATCCGATATCGGATCCAGGCCTTTTTTCATGGGCAAACGCCCGTGCGGCTCAGGTTTTCCAGCCTCCTTCGTGCGAGGCGGCCGCCTCGTCCAGCAGCGCCGGGCCGATGCACGCGATCGGCACCGGCGAGGCGTCGAACACGTCGCGGCAGGACAGCTCCGCGTCCCGCTGGTCCAGGCGCGCGCCCCGGAACGCGCGCAGACGCACGGCGTCGATGCCGAAGACCACCCGGCGAATGTTGGACCAGTAGATCGCTCCGGCGCACATCACGCAGGGTTCGCCCGAGGCATACAGGGTGGCGCCCGCCAGTTCCTCGCGCGTGTGGCGGGGGCTGGCGAGGCGGATGGCCTCGGTTTCCGCATGGGCGGTGCAATCGCCCGTCTCGCCGTTGCGGTTCCAGGCCTCGGCCAGCACGGTGCCGTCCGCGCCGACGATGACCGAGCCGAAGGGGCGGTTGCCGCGCGAGCGGGCCAGGTTGGCGAGCTCGATGGCCCGGCGCAGGTATCGTCCGTCGCCTTCGTCCACGGGCTGCTCGCCGGGA
The DNA here is from genome assembly GCF_039523035.1 of Pigmentiphaga daeguensis. Taxonomy (NCBI): domain Bacteria; kingdom Pseudomonadati; phylum Pseudomonadota; class Betaproteobacteria; order Burkholderiales; family Alcaligenaceae; genus Pigmentiphaga; species Pigmentiphaga daeguensis. The sequence goes on from NZ_BAAAEN010000005.1 coordinate 54,868, forward strand.
AGGGGCTGCGCCGTCATGCGGGCACCTTGCGCTGGGCGGCGGGAGGCAGGAGGCTGTCGTCGAAGATCTGGCCGATGGGGGGCCGGGCGGGCAGATCGAAAACGGCGGCGACTTCGTCGATCTGGCGCCGCAGGATGTCGGCCCGGACGCTGCCCAGGCCGTCGGCGCGGGTGTCGTCGGTGGCGAGATAGCGGCGAGTGATGTGCCAGCGTTCGCGTTCGACCTTCAGGTCGATGATGGCCTCGCGCGCCTTGATCGCGGCCAGCGCGGGTTCCGGATCGACCAGGGCCCGGTTGGTGGCCGCCAGGAAGGCCTTGACCGCCGCCGGTTTCTCGGCGATGAGCCGGCGGCTGGCCAGTACCGCGTTGCCGTACAGGGCAAGGCCGGTGCGCGCATACTCGAGCACCGCGAGTTCCTGGGGCGGCATGCGGGCGAACAGCGAGACCGCCGAATCGTGGAAGTAGGTGGCCGCGTCGACATCGCCGCGGACCATGACATTGTCGCGGGTACTGAAGTCGGTCGTGATCCACTGGAACAGGTCCGGGGAGACGCCGAGCTGACGCGCCGCCATCGGCCAGCAGCGGCGCGTCGCCTCCACGGCCGCGGCCGCGACGCGCTTGCCGCGCAGGCTGGCGAAGTCGGTCGTGATGCCGCGGTCCTTGCGGCCGATGATGACGAAGGGCGCCCGGTTGTAATACTGGTACACCGCCTGGACGGGCGCGCCGACGCTTTGCGCGTGAAACTCGACCAGCGAGCTGATGTCCCCCAGGCCGAGGTCATAGGCCCCGCTGGCGACGCGCGTGATCGAGGCGACCGAGCCGGACCCGACGTCGATGCTCACGTCCAGCCCGGCCTCTTTGTAATAGCCCTTGGCCAGCGCCAGGAAGAAGGGCGAGGTCTGGCTGGTGACGCGGAAGTCGAGGGTGAACTTGATCGGAGTGAGGGAGCGCGGCTGGGCGAGAACCGGGCGGACATGTGCCCCGGCGAGGGCGGAAGCGGACAGCGTGGCGAGGAACTGGCGGCGGTTCATCTGATGGAGGTCCCGTGTCGTGGAATGGAGAATTCCCGGACATGCCTGCGGCAAGCCTGTCCGGCGCGACTCGAGCAATTTCCGGGCGCCGGCGCATGGCCGACGCTGAACGCTTCTACTCTGCGATCGATCAAGCAAGGGGTGTGCCATCGGGGTTTGCCGGCGTTTCGGGCTCCGGAACACCCGTGCGCCTTTCCCCGGGGAAGGCCGGCAAGCGACAATGCTTCCGGCGCGCGACGCTTCGCCGCGCCGTCCCCGTGCCGCTGTCTTCGATTGGTGCAAAAGGCCCGCCGGTGCGGCGCCCGCTGCACAAAGTTGGTGAACGCGGCGGCGGAGCGGCACGGCACGCCAGGAGGGCACGAGCCGATGCGCCTGGAGCGGTTCTTGCATGACTGCGGGTCGAAAGAGTAGAAGCGTTCAGCGCAATCGCCCGGCGCCGTCCGGCCCGATTGGCGGGTCATTGCTCTTGAAGAGGCCGCGCCGCGGGGTACGCTCCCGCGGGGCGGCCATGTCAACCTTCAAGCGCGACACGACCGCCCCGCTCGATGCCCGGTAGTGGTCGATGTCCCTTGTTCTTCGACGAGGAAGTCATCATGAAAACCACGAGTGCCACGCCGTCCCTCCAGGTTCCCTCCGGCTATGGGCTGGGAGAGCTCGAAAAGGAATCCCGCATGGGGGGCATGGGGCAGGAAACCCAGCGCGAGATCCGCATCATCGACGTGGCCGATTTCGACCGCCGGCACGCCGAGATCGCCGACGAGATCTGGCGCGCCGCGACCGAGATCGGTTTCTTCCAGGTCAAGAACCATGGCATCCCGCTGTCCGATATCGAGGCCGCGTTCGTGCGCGCCGAGCGCTTCTTCGCCCTGCCGCGCGAGACCAAGGCGCAATGGCCGTTGACCCGCAACGCCGGCTGGGAGCACAAGGCCCAGATCCGGCCGTCCACCCGTACGCCGGACCAGAAGGAGTCCTACCAGGTGACGCGTCCGCGCATGGACGGATTGTGGCCGACCGAGGACGAGCTGCCCGGCTTCGAGGAGGCCACCTTGCGGTTCGAGCGCCAGTGCTGGGAGGTCGGGATGCGGCTGCTGTCCTGCTTTGCGCTGAAGCTGGGTTTTGCGCCCGACTTCTTCACCCGCGCCCACGATCCGGCTCCCGCAACCTACCAGAGCACCTTGCGCATGCTGCACTACTTCGCCATCGACCCCGCGCTCAAGGACGAGCTGGGCCTGTGGCGCGCCGGCGCCCACACCGACTACGACTGCCTGACGCTGTTGTTCCAGCGCGCGGGCCAGGCGGGCTTGCAAGTGCTGCCGGGCAAGGACGCCGAGAGCCGCGCCTGGACACCGGTCGAGCCGGTCGAGGGGGTCATCACCTGCAATATCGGCGACATGCTGATGCGCTGGAGCGACGATGCGCTGCCGTCGAACTTCCACCGCGTGCGCAATCCGCAGCCGCACGAGTACCAGGGGGCCCGCTACAGCCTCGCGTTCTTCTGCCAGGCCAACGAGGACGTGGTGATCGAAGGGCCCGGGCGCAAGTATCCGGCGATCACCGCGGCGGAATACCTGAAGCAGCGGATATCGGCGAATTTCTCGAACCGGTACTGATGGACGCGGCGGTCAGGCCGCGGCGAGCGTGGGCGCCAGGGTACCCGCCGCGGCCTTCTCGATGTATTGCATCAGTTTCTCGCACAGCAGCGAGGGCTGGGCGTCGCGCCGCAGGAGGAACCCGATGTCCCGGCCGGTGGGGGGCAGTTCTACCTCCAGGACCTTGACGGCGCCCGAGGCGATCTCGTAGGAGAGGTACTCGGGCGACACCACCGAGACCATGTCGCTGTGCTGGAGCAGGCCGCGCAGCAAGTCCAGGTCGCCCGCCTGCACGGCGACGTGCGGAGGCGCGATGCCCAGGTCGCGAAACAGGTCGTTCAGGAGTTCGCGCGTGGGTGCTCCCCGGTCGCGCAGTATCCACGGATGGCGGACGAGATCGGTGATCTCGACCCGCTTCCTGGCGCACAGGGGATGTCCGGCCCTGACCACGGCGACCAGGCGGTCGCTGCCGATCACCCGGATGAGGAAGTCCCGATGCGAGTAGTTGGCATTGAGACCGGTCAGGATGAAATCGATCTCGCCCGAGTGCACGCCGGCGAAGAGGATCTCGAACGGACCGTCCACCATGGAGATCTGCACGTTGGGATGCCGCCCCACCAGCGCCGCGATGGCCTGGGGCAGCACACGCGTGCGCAGCGAGGGGAGGGCGGCGAACATGACGCGGCCGCTGATCTCGCCTCGCTGCTGCGCGATGTCTGCTTCGAGGTGGCGCAGCTCCGCCAGCACCCGCCGCACGCGAAACAGCAGCAGCTCGCCGGCCTCGGTCACGGCCATGCCCTTGGCCGTGCGGCGGAACAGGGGCAGGTCCAGCGACGCCTCCGCCTGCCTGAGCAGGGCGCTGACCGCGGGCTGGGTCAAGCCCATGACCGCCGCGACGCTGGGCATGTGCCCCATTTCGCGCAGGCGGACCAGCGCCGTCAACTGACGCTCACCCACCAGCATGGCAAACAGCGGCGCGCCAGCGGAGACGCCGTAGGGAGAAAGTTCGGCGCAGGCCTGGCGCAGTTCGGCGTCGATGCGCAGGGCGCGGCGGTAGGCGGCGTCGCCGAACGGCGTGGGCGCCATGCCCGAGGCCTGGCGTTCGAACAGCGTGGCCTCGAAGCTCGTTTCGAGCTGGCGGATGGAGCTCGCCACCGCCGAGGGCGTGCGCAGCAATCGCTGGGCGGCATGCGCGATGCTGCCCGCCTCGACCACGGCGATGAGCGCCCGAAGGTGCCGCATGCGGTTCCGTTCCAGCATCGCCTAAAAACCCATCCGATAAGAAAAATTGCTGGCTGAGCAAGAATAACTCGATCGTTTCGCCCGAGGCAAGAACCTACAATCCGGCATGACGAAGCCGTGACCATCCTAGGGAGGACCGCATCATGAATTCCATGGTGAAGACGCTCTGCTGTGCCGCTTTATCCTTGTTTTTTCTGGCTTCTCCAGCCAGCCAGGCGGAGGTCGTCCCCATCCGCGTGGGCCATGGCTCATCCGCCGAGGAACCGCTGTGGACGATGAAGGCATCGCCCGCCGTCACTCCCGGACAGAACCGCGACTACAAGCTCGAGTACAGCTTGTTCCGGGGCACCGATAAGCGTTTTCAAGCATTCGAAGCTGGCGAGCTGGACGTCGCCACCGGATCGGCGCACAGCGTCATGATGGCCGCGGCCCAGGGCATCAAGTTCAAGATCGTCGCGTCGCTGTCCCGCTAGGGCGGCGCGCAAGGCTTCGCCACCCGGTACATGGTGCTCGACGGTTCGCCCATCAAGACGATCGCCGACCTCAAGGGCAAGACCATCGGGATCAATGGCGCCCGCTCGTCGGCGGAGATCTGGGCCCGGCTGGCGCTCAAGAAGCATGGCCTGAATCCGCAGCGCGACGTCAAGTGGGTGGCTCTTCCCTTCCCCAGCCAGGGCGAGGCGGTGCGGGCCGGCAAGCTGGACATCGGCGCCTTTCCGCAGCCTTTCGCCGCCTTCGAGGAAAAGCGTGGCGGCATGCGCACGGTATTCACGTCCACCGACGGCATCGGGCAGCAGGAAGACCTGATGCTGCTGCTGGTCAAGGAGGAGTTCGCCGCCAAGCATCCCGCCGCGCTGCGCGCGTTCCTGGCCGATCTGGTCAAGGCTACCGACTTCTACGTCAACCGTCCGCGCGAAAGCCACCAGCAACTGATCGATGCGAAGTTCGTCAACATTCCGTTGGACGTGTCGCTGGGCATGCGCAAGTACCTGCACCCGCTGGACGGCAAGGTCGACATGGATTCCATGCGCAGGATGGTGAAGGAACTGAAGGACTTCGGCTACATGGACGACCTGGATCCCGCCAAGGTCGTGGATATGAGCTATCTGCCGAAATGAACGCCGACGCGACCCACTACCTGCAGGCCCGGGGGCGTCGGCAAGCGCTTCCTGCGCAACGGCCAGGCCGTGACCGCGCTGGAGGATTTCGACCTGTCCATCGCCGAGGGCGAATTCGTCAGTATCGTCGGGCCGTCGGGCTGCGGCAAGAGCACCTTCCTGCACATGGTGGGCGGCTTCGAGCCGCGCACCAGCGGCACGATCAGCCTGGCCGGGCGCCCGGTCTCGGAGCCGGGGCCCGACCGGGGCATGCTGTTCCAGGACTATGCGCTCTTTCCCTGGCGCACGGTGCTGGGCAACGTGGCCTGGTCGCTGGAAGTGCAGGGCCTGCCCAAGGCGCGGCGCCTGGAGATCGCGCGCAAGTACATCGCCATGGTCGGGCTCGCCAGGTTCGAGAACGCGTATCCGGGCGAACTGTCGGGCGGCATGCGGCAGCGCGTGGCCCTGGCGCGCACGCTGGCCTACGAACCCAAGATGCTGCTGATGGACGAGCCGTTCGGCGCCCTGGACGCGCAGACGCGCGAACTCATGCAGGAAGAGCTGACCGACATCTGGCAGCAGGACCGCCGCACCGTGCTGTTCGTCACGCACGACATCGAAGAGGCCATCTACCTGAGCGACCGGATCATCGTCTTCACGGCGCGCCCGGGACGCATCAAGGCCGACCTGCGCGTCGAGCTGCCGCGCCCGCGCGACGCCTCCATCCGCAAGTCGCCCGAGTTCATGGACTACCACGCCAGGATCTGGGACATGCTGCGCGACGAGGTCCTGCGCGCCCGGGAAGGCTCATGAGCGCGATACGCTCCACCGCGGCGGGCGGTTCGAACCGCGCGCTGCGCTGGCTCGCGGGCTGGTCCCTGCCGGTGGCGCTGCTGGTTGCCATGCAACTGGCGGCAGGCCAGCCGGGCGCGCCCCGCTACGTCGTGGCGCCGACCGACATCGCCGCGACGACCTGGGAACTGCTGGCAAGCGGCGAGCTCATCCGCGACGCGATGGCGTCCGGCGTGCGCTCCTACAGCGGCTTTTTCATGGGGGCCGCGCTGGGGGTTGCGATCGGACTCCTGAGCGCGGTGTGGCAGCAGGCGCGCGCCTTCTTCGATCCGCTCGTCTCCACGCTGTATCCGGTGCCCAAGGTGGCGCTGCTGCCGGTCATCATCACCTGGCTGGGCTTCGGCGATGTCTCGAAAATCGCCCTCATCACGTTGGCGGTCTTCTTTCCGACTTTCATCAACACCTTGTACGGCGCGCGCGCCACCCCCGTATCCCTGATCTGGGCGGCGCGCAACATGGGGGCGGGACCTGCCTACATCTTCAGGCGCGTCATCTTCCCGGCCGCGCTGCCGCAGATCTTCACCGGCCTGCGCTCCGGGCTCGCGCTTTCGTTCATCGTGCTGTTCGCCGCCGAGATGGTGGGGTCGCACGACGGCCTGGGCGACATGGTCGTGCGCGCCGAGGAGGCCATGCGCTATGACTGGATGTACACGGCCATCCTGGCCATCGGCCTGATGGGCTTCGCCAGCGACCGCATCCTGCTGGCCATCCGCCGCCGCCTGCTGGCGGACAAGTATCCCGGGGAGGCCCGCGATGGTTGAGCGTCTGCGCGCTTTCGCCCGGCAAGCCATGGCGCCGCTGTATCCGCTGTCGGTCCTGGCCGTGGCCTGGGAGCTGTTGTCCCGTTCGGGATGGGTGTCGCCGCGGCTGATGCCTTCCATCGTGAAGGTGGGCCGGGCCTTCGTGGAAGGGCTGGCCAACGGCGACCTGGTCTATCACGCCTCCATCTCGTTCTCGCGCGCCCTGAGCGGCTTCGGCCTGGCCATCGTCATCGGCGTACTGCTGGGGGTGCTCATGGCCCGCAGCCGCTGGTTCGAATGGATGGTGGAACCCATCTTCTCGTTCGGCTACCCGGTTCCCAAGATCGCGTTGTACCCGGTCTTCATCCTGCTGCTGGGCTTCGGCTCGCCGTCGAAGATCGCGCTGATCGCGCTGGAGTGCACCTTCCCCATCGCGGTCAACACCTATTTCGGCATCCGCGCCGTGGCGCCGCGCCTGGTCTGGAGCGCCCGCAACATGGGGGCCGGGTCCGTGCGCATCTTCCTGCGCGTGCTACTGCCGGCGGCGCTGCCCGCCATCATGTCGGGCATACGGGTCGCGCTGCCCCTGTCCATGGTGGTCGTGATCATCACCGAAATGATCGGCGACAGCACCGGGCTGGGCTACTACATCGCCTACGCGTCGGCTTCCTTCATGTATGCCGAGTCCTACGCCGGCGTGATCGCCGTGGCGCTGATCGGCTTCACCCTCGACCGTCTGCTCGTCGCCGTGCGCGGCAGGATCATCTTCTGGGAGCCCGACGGCGCGGCCCGGAGTTCCCGTCCTTCCCATTGAGGCTCCCACGATGTCTATCGACGAACAACTGGAACAACTGGCGACGGCCTGCCGCGTCCTGGAAATGGAAGGCCATGGCGACATGACCCTGGGCCACCTGTCGCTGCGCGATCCGCAAGGGCGCGGCTTCTGGCTCAAGCGCAACGCGCGCGGCCTGGGCGAGATCCTGTCCGCCGCCGACTTCGTGCTGGTCGGCCACGATGGCGCCAAGCTGGAAGGGGAAGGGGGGCGCCATTCTGAGTGGCCCATCCATTCCGAGATCCTGAAGGCGCGGCCCGACGTCAACGTCGTCGCCCATACCCATCCCTTCCACGCCAGCATCCTGTCGTCGTTCGGCACCGCGCTGGCGCCGTTCACGCTGGATGCCGACTACTTCGACGAACTGCCCTGCCACCGGGACGAGGCCGCGCTGCTCAAGACCGAGGAAGAGGGCGCCGCGCTGGCCCGCACCCTGGGACCGCATTTCGCCGTGCTGATGGCCAATCACGGCGTCACCTTTTGCGGCACGTCCATCGCCCATGCCGTCTGCGTGGGGGTCTTCCTGGAGCGCGCCGCGCGCATCCACGTGCTGGGTTCGCAGATGCGCGCCGAAGCGACCTTCCCCATGCCGCCCGTGCGGCGGCGCCGGCGCGAACAGATCATGACGCCCGTCCACATCGAGCATTCCTGGAACTACTTCGTCCGCAAGCTCGCGTGGCAGGAAAAGGCCCGCGGCGATGCCGCGCTGTTCGCCTGAGGAGGCCCTGGACATGGCCACGCTCGAATCGCTGTATTCGTACCTGACGCCGCGCGACCGTGAGATCATCGAGCTGTCCGGCTACGGCGCCCGCATGGGATTCGGCGCGTGCCCGGCCCTGGTGATCGTCGACGCCACCTATGGTTTTTGCGGCGACCGGCGCGAACCCATCACCGACTCCGTTCGCCGCTGGCCCAACTCTTGCGGCGAGGCAAGCTGGGACGCCATCGACCGCATCCGCGAACTGCTGGCCGCCTTTCGCGCGCAGCAGCGGCCCGTCATCTACACGCGGGGCGCGTACCGGGACGACAAATGGGACATGGGTTCGTGGCTGTGGAAGCATGCACGATCGCGGCCGCAAGAGGCTCCGGTGTCCCAATCCGATCGGCATCATGACGAGATCGTCGAGGAAATCGCTCCGCAGCCCAGCGACCTCGTCATCGGCAAGCAGAAGCCGTCGGCGTTCTTCTCGACGCCGCTGCAGTCCTACCTGACCCTGCTGGGTGCGGATTCGCTGGTGGTGGCGGGCGGCAGCACCTCGGGCTGCGTGCGTGCCACCGTGGTGGATGGCTTCAGCGCCAACTACCGCATCGCCGTGGCTGCCGACGCCTGCTTCGACCGCCTGCAATCCAGCCATGCGATGAGCCTGCTGGACATGCATGCGAAGTATGCCGACGTGCTGGATACGGCGGACATCCTGGGGCACTTCGGCGCGTCGGCCTGACCGGGCGTTTCAATCCAGCGCGATATTCAAGCGCTTGAGCACCTGCCCGAACCGCCGGGTCTCGTCGGCCAGCTCCTTCACGTACTCGGCGCGTTCCAGCACGTAGGGCTCGTAGAACATCGCGTCGTAGCGCTTGAGGACCTCCGGGTCGCGCAATACCTGCGCCACGTCGCGCTGGATCTTGTCGGCGACCGCCGCGGGCGTGCCCTTGGGCGCCAGCAGCGCGACCGATCCCGCCAGGTCGAAGTCCGCCGGTCCGCCGGATTCCGCGATGGTGGGGACGTCCGGGAAGCCCGCCAGCCGCCGGGGCGCCGAGACGGCCAGGTAGCGGACCTTGCCGGCGCGCTGCAGGGGGCCGGCGCTGCCGCCGAACCACGAACCGTAGGTGACCGAGCCGGGTTTGGCGCGCGCCGCCTGGAGCAGGTCGCCGGTGCCGCGGAAGGGGCTGTCCACCGGTACCACTACGAAGAAGTAGTTGCGCAGCATGGGCGTGATGGGCTCGAAGTCGCGCATCAGGTCGTAGGGCAGTTTCTTGAACAGGTAGGGATGGGCGCTGGTCTGCGCGTTGTCCATCTGGAGCAGGGTGTAGCCGTCGGCGGGACTGCGCTTGGCGGCGTCGATGGCGATGAAGCCGTTGCCGCCCGGCTTGTTCTCGACCATGACGGGCTGTCCCCATTTCTGCGACAGCCGGTCGGCCACCAGCCGCAGCGCGACGTCGGGGCCGCTGCCCACGGGGAAGGTGGAGACCACCCGCACGGGTTTGGCGGGGTAGTCCTGGGCGTGCGTCGGCGCGGCGCCGCACAGGGCCAGCGTGATCGCCGCGAGCACGGAATGGATGATTGGCGTTTTCATGGTCCGGATTCCCGAAGGTTGAGCAAGCCACCCCACCAGCGGGTGGCCCCGCCACTGTGCCATTGCCGCAGGCCGGAGGGGATGGGGCATAAGCGCTTTCGGGACCGGCAGAAGCATTTTGATGGCCGGCGGGCGGGCATAAGTTTTTTCGCCCCAGGCAGAAGCATTGCCGGCTGGCGCCAGCCCCGCGGGGAGCCGAGAATGGGGGGATTCACTACCAGGACATAGCGATGAAACTATTTCCCAGCCTGCAATTGCACATGCCGCAAATCGATTTGCAGGAAATCATGGAGCACTTGCGGCACAACGAGGAGCGGCGGACCTATCCGTTGTGGCAGGAGGACGACTGCCTGTGCTTCATTGCGCGCGGCCGTGAATACCGCAGCGAGTTCCACCTGAATCCCAGCCACGAGATGCAGTATTCGCTGAAGGGGGACCTGCACCTGCACTATCGTACGCCCGAGGGGGTGGAGAAAGTCGCGGTGGTTCCCGAAGGACATTGTCTTTACCAGCCGCCCATGGTGCCGCATTCGCCGCGTTTCCCGCCCGATGCGTTCCAGCTCGTGGTCGAGCGCAAGCGCCGGCCTGGCGAAGTGGACCGCTTCCATTGGTTCTGCCCTTCTTGCGACAATCTGCTGCACGAGGAACGCTTCATCGTCAGTGATTACGGTACCGATCCGGTATCGCGGGCCTACGACAATTTCTGGGGTTCGCTCGATTTCCGCACCTGCAAGAAGTGCGGCACCATCATGCCGGACCGTTGAAGGGGGGGGCCATGAGCAATATCCTACGCACCCTGGCGGAGAAAGCGCAGCCGCGACACACGGCGTTAGTGATCGTCGATATGCAGAACGATTTCTGCGCCCAGGGCGGCTACCTGCAGCGCACCCGGGCTGAAAGCGGCCGCCATCCCATCCGGGTGGACGAGAATGCCGCCATCGCCGACCGGATCGGCGCATTGGCGGACGGGGCCAGGCGATCGGGGGCTGCGGTCGCATGGTTGCGCTCGGTCTACGATTTCAAGTACCTGGCGGAGGCCCACGTCGCCATGCGGGATGCCGAGGGCTGCTGCATGGAGGGAACCTGGGGCGCCGACTTCTTCCGCATTCAACCCCGGGAGGGGGACATCGTCGTGGACAAGCACACGTTCAGCGGTTTCCACGAGACCGGGCTGCACGCGCAGTTGCAGGAGCGGGGTATCAGGACGCTGGTGATGGCGGGCGTGGCCACCAATGTCTGCGTCGATTCGACCCTCAGGCACGGATTCTTCCTCGGCTATCACATCGTCGTGGCGGAGGATTGCGTGGGCAGCGGTAACGCGGCTGGCCACGAGGGCACGTTATCGACGGTCCGGGTGAATTTTGGCGAGGTCACGACCTCGGTCGAGCTCCTGCGTTTGTTCGGCAAGCACGCCCCTGCCGACGCCCTTTCGGCCCTTTGATGCTCCACACCAAGCACCTGCGCCCCTTCCTGGCCGTCGTGCGCCACGGCAACCTGGCCCGTGCGAGCGAGGAACTACGCCGCGCCCAGTCGGCCGTGTCGCGTTCGGTGCAGGAGCTGGAAGGCTGGTTCGGCGTCGCGCTGTTCGAGCGCAGCGCGCGCCAGTGGCTGTTGACCGACTTCGGCCAGGCGCTGCACCGACGGACCGAGTTGGCGTTCGCCGAACTGCAGCAAGCCTGCGACACGTTGTGCGAGCGCTACCCCGAGTCGGCGCCGCGTCTGCGCACCGCGCCGTTCTTTTCATTGGCCGTGCACGAGCGGCGCCTGGAACTGTTGTTCGCCTTTACCGAGCGCAAGCACATCAGCACGGCGGCGGCGGCGGTGGGCGTTTCCCAGCCGGCCGCCAGCATGGCGCTGTACGACCTGGAGGCCAGCGTCGGCGTGCCTCTGTTCGACCGCGCGCATGCCGGCGTCGCATTGAACGAATGCGGCGAGCTGCTGCTGGCGCATGTGAAGCGGGCATTGGCGCAGTTGCGCCTGGCCGGCACCGAGATCTCGGCGCTGAAGGGCGTGATCGAAGGACAGGTGGTGGTCGGGGCGCTGCCGTTCAGCCGTCCGTATGTGTTGCCGGTGGCCATCGGCAGTGTGCTGGCCCGGCATCCGCGCCTCCAGGTGCGCACGCTGGAGGCGCCCATGGACACGCTGGTGGCGGGCCTGCGGCTGGGCGACGTGGATTTCCTGGTGGGCGCGCTGCCGGTGGAACCGCTGGAAAGCGCGCTGGTGGTCGAGCAGTTGATGCGCGAGCCCATGGTGGTGCTGGCGCGCCGCGATCATCCGCTGGCCGGCGCGGCGGCCCTGGACCTGGCCGACCTGATGGAAGCCGCATGGGTGCTGCCCCGGCAGGGCACGCCTACGCGCGAGGCGCTGGGTGCATGCCTGGCGCAGCATGGGTTGCCGGAACCGCAGGTGGCGGTGGAGTCGTCGGACATTTCCCTGATCCGGGGGCTGCTGCTGGAGACCGACATGCTGTCGGCGGCTTCGCGCCAGTTGTTCCCGCACGAACTGCGGGCGGGCATCCTGGTGGAGTTGCCGGTGGTGCTGGTGGGCACCGAGCGTTCCATGGGCATCCTGCGTCGCACGCAGGAGCATTCGTCGCCGGGGGCGCAATTGCTGATCGAGGCGATCCGTCAGGTGTGCCGCGACGAATCAGGGGAAAAGGATCAGAGGTCGGCGGCCGCGCGGCCGTAGTGGTTGTTGGCCTGCACCAGCTTGGAAAGCAGGCGCATGAAGGTTTCCTGGTCTTTCTTGCTGAGCGGGGCGATCAGCCGCTGCTGGGCGCGTGTCATGCCGTCCTGCAACTGGCCCATGACGCGCAGTCCTTCCTCGGTGATGAAGGATTGCCGCGAGCGGCGGTCGTCGGGATCCACGCGGCGCGTCAGGTAGCCCTTGCGTTCGAGCCGCTTGACGACGTCGGCCGTGGTGGTGCGGTCCAGCCCGAGTTCGTGGCCGATCGTCTTCTGGTCGCTGCCCGGCTGCAGGGACAGGGCGGTCAGGATGCCGTACTGGACCGGGGTGATCTCGTTGCTGCATTCCTCGAAGAACATCGCATAGTGGATCTGGTTCAGGCGGCGGACCAGGTATCCCGCGCGCGACCAGAGCACCTGCTCGGCGGGATCGAAAGGGTGCGAGGGGGGGGATTGGGTCATTGTGGGGTGCTTCACAGGTATACCGGCGCCGGCGCGGGGCCGGCGCATTTTTACTCAGTATACTGCGGACCACCCATCGGGCCCAGGAATCAACGGCTGGCGGCCGCCCCCAGCGCCTGCAGCACCTCGTCGCGCGGCATGACGGCGGCGTATTTCTGCTGCATGTCGAACAGGTTGGCCTCGTGCGGGCCGAGCGCCCGATCGCCCACGCAGTCCGAGGCGACGACGGGGCGCAGGCCATGGCACATGGCGTCCACGACGCTGGCGCGCACGCAGCCGCTGGTGACCGCGCCGGCCACGATCAGCGTGCGCACGCCGCGCTGCGCGAGCCATGCGGCCAGCGTGGTGCCGAAGAAGGCCGAGGGCAGCGTCTTGCGCACCACGAGTTCGCCCGGAGCCGGGGCCAGCTCGGGGACGATGGCGCTGGCGGGGGCGTGTTCCTTCAGTTTCAGCAGGCCGGGGACCTTTTCGGTGAATACGTTGCCATCGGCGTCGTCGTCGGCGAACACGATGCGTGTGTGCGCCACGGGCCACCCGAGCCTGCGGGCCTCGGCCAGCAGCACCGTCGTGCGCTCGATGGCTTCGCGGATGTTGCCGCCGCCGAACATGGCCGGGTCGGCGAAACCGTTGACGAAATCGACGATGAGCAGCGCGGCCGGTCCGCGCAGTTCGAGATCGGCGCCGAATCCCTGGCGCTGGTAGGTCGAGATTTCCTTGTGCATGATGGCTCCGTGTCTAGGCCTGGTCGAGGACCTTGCCGTCCGCGACCATGTCCCGCCCGTCCAGGCTGACGGTGCAGCGGCGCAGCGGGATGTCGATGTGGCAGGCGGTGGTGCGGCTTCCGCCGGCTTCGTTGTTGGGGCCGAGAGAGAACAGGAAGTTGCCTTCGAAGGCACGGGCATCCATGCCTATGGTGGCTTCGCGGTCGTACAGCCCCAGTGTGGACCAGCGGGCGCGCGGTTGCAAACCCCAGCCTATGTGCGAGATCGCGTAGGCCTCTGGGTCGTCGAAGGACGCCATGTAGTCGTCGAGCAGGCTGGCCGACAGGCCGCCCTCGATGCGCACCGCGTAGCCGTTCTCCACCGTGAGCGTGATGGGGTCGTCCACGTAGCATTTCTGGGGCAGCAGGATGTCGCCCCGGTCGATGACGATGCGGCCGCTGGCGCCGCCTTCGTTGGGCCAGGTCAGCGCGAATCCGCTGGGCCAGTGGTCCCAGCGGCCGGGTTCGTCGACGAAACCGTATTCGCTGATGGCGGGGAATTCGCCCAGGGGGCAGCGCAGGTCCGTGCCGGCGGCCGAGCGCACGCGCATCTCGCGGGCGGCCTGGATGTGCGCGGCCGCCGCGGTGACGCGGGTCTTGTCCTCCTGGGTGGGGACCATGCGCATCAGGACTTCGGGCGGTTCGACCGCCAGCAGGATCTTGGTGCCGGTCTGCAGGATCTCGTGCTGTTCCGGCGAGAAGAGCAGGGTCATCAGGTCCAGGACGAGGTCGCTGGCCTTCAGGGCGGCGATGGCGGCGTGGTTGCCGGTCAGGGGCGTCGTGCCCAGGTAGGCCAGCGCGTCCCGGCTCAGGGCCTTCTCGCCGTTGACCGGCGGCAGGTCCAGCCGGTTGACGATGGCCCCCAGGGACTGGGCGGCGATGGTGGCGCACGACAGGGTCTGCGGATGGGTGGACGCGCTGGTCAGGATGGTCACGGTCTGCCCCGCCTCCAGGCGGGACAGCGTCAGCACCTGGCGCCAGGCTTCGATGAACGGATAGTCGCTGATGGCCATGGTCTTGCCTGTGGTCTGGAGGTGGAGAGGGATCTCAGATTGAAACGCCGAGGAACGTGCCGAAGGCCTGGTAGAAGCCTTCCTCGTTGTCCCACGGGATCATGTGGCCGGCGCCGGGCACGCGCACGGCCCGCATCGAGGCCAGCAGCTGCCCGAATTCCGCGACGTCGGCATCCTCGACCACGCCGCCACGCTCGGCGGTCATCAGCAGCACGGGCTGCCGGATCGCGGGAAGATCGGCGTGGATGTCGTCGGTGTGAAAGCCTTCGAAGCTGGCCAGCACCGCCTCCTCGTCGCAGGTGTGCAGCCATTCGGCGCGCAGCCGCAGCTGCTCCTCGGTCCAGGTGGGACAGAACTCGCGCATGGCGGTCCAGTCCATGCCGGCGCGCGCCGCCTTCATCGAATCGACGTACCAGGGAAGCTTGGCGGGGTAGGGGCGGCGTCCGGGGCCGGATACCGGCGGATCGACCGCCACCAGCCTGGCCATGGCGGGCATGCCGATGCGCGCGGCGCGCAGGCCGATGCGGGCGCCCATGGAATGGCCCACCACGCTGGCGCGCGCCAGGCCCAGCGCCTCGGCCAGCGCGATCAGGTCCTCGGCCTGGGCATCGAGGCTATAGTCCAGGCCGGGCGCGGCGGTGGACAGGCCGCGGCCGCGCACATCGAGAACATAGGTGTCGAAGTGCCGGCCCAGGCGCTCGCCCACGAAGCCCCAGGTGATGGCGGGGCTGGTGATGCCGGGGACGACGATGACGGGATCGCGCGAGGCGCGCTCGCCGTCGGCGCCGCCGTAGCGCAGGTAATGCTGGCGGATGCCGTTGGCGCGCACGTTGGCGCCGTAGAGGAATTGGCTGTCGGGCATGAGAGGCTCGCTGGAAGGAAGAGGCCGTGTCAGTAGGCGCCGGACAGCAGCGCGCCGGCCCCCGGCACGACGCGTTCGAGGTCCAGGGCCTTGAGCATGGCATAGGTCGTGGCGATGGCGGCCGTGAGGACCGGCTTGCCGGTCTGCGCCTCGACCTTGGCCACCACGGGCAGGGACGGCATCTGGACGCAGGCCGACAGCACGATGGCATCGACCTGGCTGGTGTCCATCTGCGCGACGATGGCCGGCAGGTTCTCGGGGTCGTGGCGTCCGACCTCGAGGTTGTCGGGGATTTCCAGGGCACGGTAGTCGGCGACTTCGAAGCCCTCGTGGTGGATGTAGTCGACCACCAGCTCGGTCAGCGGCTTCATGTAGGGAGCCACCACCACGATGCGCCGGGCGCCGATCACCTTGAGTCCTTCGATCAGCGCGCCCGCGCTGGTGATGACGGGCGCGTCGCCGCCGTTGGCGGCGGTATGGTTCTTCAGGCGGGCCTCGGACTGCCGGTGATAGCCGCGCCCCATCGCCATGATGGCGACCAGGCAGGCATAGCCCAGCACGTCGACGCGGGCGTCGCTCAGTTCGACGGCGCAGCGGTCGGACTCGGCGTCCATGGCGGCCAGCTCTTCCTTGACCACGTGCTTCATGCGCATGCGGCTGGAGTGGAAGGTGAAGCGCTCCGGCCGGATCTGCTGGCGCGCGGCCAGCATGGCCGGGATCTCCGTTTCCATGGTGGTGTTGGAACTGGGCACAATCTGCCCGATGCGAAACAGCGGCTTGGTCATGGGAGTCTCCGTCGGATGCGGTTCACAGGCCCAGGATCCGCGCCGCGTTGCCATGGCAGATGGCTTCGAGCTGGGCGGGTTCCAGGGGCGCGGTGTCGATGAAGCGGGCGGCGGCTTCGGTCGATTCGTAGGGGTAGTCGACCGAGAACATCACGGCGTCCACGCCCATCTCGCCCACCGCGCCGACCAGCGTCGGATGCGAGCACACGCCCGAGGTGGTGATGAGCAGGTTGGTGCCGATGTATTCCGACGGCCGCCGCTGCAGGCTGACCCCATAGGGGTAGGCGGCGAAGCGGCTGTCGAAGCGCCAGCGCTGGAAGGGCAGGCCCTCGCCCATGTGGCCCAGGATGACCTTGAGCCGGGGGAAGCGGTCGAACACGCCGCCGAACACCATGCGCAGCGCGTGGCTGGCGGTCTCGACGCCCCAGCCCCAGCTGGCGCCGGCCAGCACCGGCGCGCCGTCCAGGGCGTGCAGCGGCTTCCACGGGTCGATGGGGTGCAGGTACATGGGCACGTCCAGCTCCTGCATCCGTTCCCAGAACGGATCGTATTCGCGGCCTTCGTAGTAGCGTCCCAGTGTGTGGCCGTTCACCAGCGAGCCCTTGAATCCCAGCTGCTTCACGCAGCGTTCCAGTTCGCGCGCTGCTTCGAGCGGATCGTGCATGGGCAGCATGGCGAAGCCCGCATAGCGGTCCGGCCGCCGCGCGATCCGCTCGGCCAGGAAGTCGTTGTTCTCGCGCGCCCGGCGCAGTGCGAGAGTGGTGTCGAGTTCGGCCTGCACGCCCGGTCCGGACTGGGACAGCACGACCAGCTCGATGCCCGCCCGGTCCATTTCATCGAGTCTGAGCGTGTCGAAGTCGGCCAGACGCTGGCCCAGTTCCTTCATGGTGGCCGGGTCGATGAAGTTCAGGAATGCCTTCGAGTAGGTCTCGAAGCCGGGCATCATGAAGTGTTCTTCCAGCGCGATCTTGCGTAGGGTAGTCAATTCCATTCCTCCTAGACGGGGTAGACCAGGTCGTTGGCGATCACCGACGATTCGTGGATCACCTGCCTCTCCCGCAGCAGCAGTTCGTCGCCGTCGCGGACGAACCGGTCGTGGTAGGTGCCGGCCAGGTGCAGCGTGGTGGGCCCCTCCACCAGGGTCTGCAGCAGCACGTAATTGCATTGGGCCCAGATTTCCTGTCCTTCCTCGCCGACGATGCGGGGGGCGGACAGCAGGTGGGTCATGGTGCGGGGCGCGAACATCTGCGTGCGCGAGATCGCTACCGCCCGGTCGTGCAGCATGGGGCGCCCCTCGGCATAGACCAGCCCTACCGGCATGTCCAGCTCGGTGTTCTCGCGCGCGGTGATCCGGTAGATGCAGTCCTCGGCGAAGAAGCGTGGCCATTCCTCGATGTGGCCGCTGTCCAGCACCGCGCAATACTCGATGTTGAAATGCTCGACCAGCGGTCGCAGCTCCGCCGCCCGCCGTGCGTCCACCCGCGAGGGCGCATATCCTGAAAGCTGCAATGTCATCATGCCTTTTCCCATCCCATGACTTCGCGGTAGTAGCGATACATGCCGCGTATGGCGGCTTCCGATATCAGCGACGTGGCCGTGCCGACGTTGCCCGCGTCCAGTTTCACGACGTTCGTGTCCAGGCTGCTGCGGCGCACGCCCTCCTGCACGAATTTCATGGCCTCGTTGTCCTCCAGGCCCAGGAAGCCCGCCGGCCCCATCAGGTTGCCCTGGCGCAGGCGATGCCGGGTCATCTCGGGCGTGTCGTCCTCGTAGCCGAACATGGTCCAGATCATCAGCATGCTGTGGGGGCCGTTGGGCACGATCTGGCGCACGCCCAGCGTGTTCATCTCGCGCTGCACGACCAGGTTGGGCCAGATGGTCTGCATGGTCACCGACCAGGGCGAGTCGAATTCCTTCACGAACTCCAGGAAGCGGTCGTCCTGCAGCCGCATGCCGTCGTGGAAGGAGCGCATCTCCTTCTTGTTTTCCTCGCTGACGGCGGCGTACTTGTCTTCCTTCTTGGCCGAGGCCATGGTGCCGTGCCGGTGGTGCACGGGGTCGGCGATCATGGCCGAGTCGTTGCCTGCCACCAGCAGGCCGAACACCACCAGGAACGAGTGCAGCAGCGTGGCGTGGTACGGATCCTTCAGGTTCTCGTGATACATCTTCCAGTTGCAGGGCAGCTCGTTCTTGTAATAGCCCAGGATCCTGAGCGGCTTGCCGGGGAAGACGACGTCGAAGTCCTTCAGGATCTCGGGCGTCAGGTATTCCTCCAGCGGCTCCACGTCGGCCGAGTACGAGGCGAAGACCACGCCGTGCCGGGTCGTGACGCGCAGCTTGAACAGGCCATGGTCCTCGTTGCGGAACTCGCGCGGCATGCCGCCTTGCTTGTTCACGCCGCGCTTGAAGGGAATGCCTTGGAGGTTGCCCTTGAGGTCGTAGGACCACTGGTGGTAGGGGCAGACGAATTCCTTCGCGTGGCCCCGGCTGCTGCGGCAGAATTCCGCGCCCCGGTGCGCGCAACGGTTCTCGAAGACGTGGATGCTGCCGTCGTCGGCGCGCGAGACCACGACCGGCACGGGACCGACGTAGGAGCGCTTGTAGTCGCCCGGATTGGGGATCTCGGCCTCCAGGGCGACGAAGTTCCACGAACGGCCCTTGAAGATGCGCTCCATCTCGCGCTCGTACACCGATTGGCTGGTGTAGACCCAGTCGGGGATCAGGTGGTCGTCCGCCGGCCAGGCATAGTCGTCGGCGGGACGGTTCTTCGCGCCGACCGTGTAGTCGAGGATTTCCTGGTTCTTGTACATGGTGCTTCCTTTCGTTGGTCCCTAGGCGGACGCCGGGCCCAGGGCCAGGCGCGCGAGCTGTTTGGCGGGGATGCCGGGATCGGCCAGCGCTTCCGGCGCGCAGGCCAGGGGGCGTCCCAGCACGCTTCGGAAGGCGCGCAGGTCGCCGCCGGCGTTGATGGCGATGACATGGACCAGGCGCCCGCCCTCGATGCCGAAAAGCATGGCCTTGCCCGGGTCCCGGCCTTCCGGGAACTGGCCGCGCAGGCGATAGGCCAGGCCGGGCGCGCCGTGGCCCAGCATCTGGATGTTGCAGCCGAACTGATCGGTCCAGAACCAGGGAGGCGGGGGCGGCTCGGCGTCCTGGCCCAGCATCGCCGCGGCGGCGATGCGCGCCTGTTCGTTGGCGTTCTGCCAGGATTCCAGGCGGCGGTGCGTGCCGGTGGCGGCATCCCGGCCGCTGGCGCAATCGCCCGCGGCGTAGACCCCTTCGGCGCTGGTGCGGCAGCGCTCGTCGACCCGGATGCCGCCGTTGCCGGCATCGATCAGCAATCCGGCTTCGCGCGCCAGCGCCACGTTGGGTACCTGGCCCACGGCGACCACCGCCAGGTCCGCCCGCAACACGCCCGCGTCCGCCAGCGTGGCGGCGATCCCGCCGGCGACGGGCACGAGGCCCGACGGCTGCGCGCCCAGATGCAGGCGTACGCCGTGGGCCCGGGCGCGCGCGGCCAGCCAGCGGGAGACCTCGGGCGGCATCGCCCGGCCCAGCAGCGCCGGCCCCAGTTCCATCACGGTGACGTCCAGGCCCAGCGCACGGGCGGTGGAGGCGATCTCCAGTCCCAGGAAGCCGCCGCCTGTCACCAGCAGGCTGCGCGCGGTGCGCAGGGCCGCGCGCAGGCGCTGCGCGTCGTCCAGCGTGCGCAGGTAGTGGACGCCCGGCGTACCGGGAGGCAGGGCCGGCAAGACGCGGACGTCGCCGCCGGTGGCAAGCAGGCAGGCGCGATAAGCCTGGACCGCGCCGTCGTCCAGGTGCAGTTCGCGCCGCGCGGCATCGAGGCGGACGACACGCCGGCCCGGTTGCAGCACGATGCCGGACTGGGCCAGGAAGGGCTCGGGCAACAGGTTGACGTCCGGCGGCTGTTCGTCGGCCAGCACGGCCTTGGAAAGGGGCGGGCGCTCGTAGGGCGCATGGGGCTCGTCGCCGATCAGGACCACCTTCCCGGCATGGCCGAGCTCGCGCAGGGCACGCGCCGCCATGGCGCCGGCCTGGCCCGCGCCGACGATGACCAGGGGCGCGGAGGCGTCATTCGACGGCGACATAGACGGCCTCGTCCTCGACCTTGACGGGATAGATGCGGATCGGCTGCGTGGCCGGCGCACAGCGCGGCTCGCCGGTGCGCAGGTCGAACTGCGCCTGGTGCAGCGGGCATTCCACGCAGCCGTCCTCGACATAGCCGTCGGTCAGCAGCGCATATTGATGGGTGCAGACGTTGTCGGCGGCGAAGAATTCGCCGCCGCTGCGGAACAGGGCGAGTTCGCGGCCGTCCAGCTTGAACGGCATGCCGGCGTCGTCTTCGACCTCGTCCACCGCGGCGATTCGTGTCCAGTTCATGATGTTTCCATTGGTCAGTATGCTGATCTTCATCGTGCGGCCCCGCGCACGGGGCCCGCGGCTAGCGGCGGCCGAACAGCCCTCCCACGCCTTGCTTGAACTGGGACCAGAAGGCCTTCATGCCTATGCTGAGCATGTTCAGCTCCTGGGGCGGCGGCGCGGTTCGGCCCGCGCCGCGCCGGTTCTGGTTCAGGGCCTGCTGCGTGGCCGCCAGCACGGCCTGCGCCTGGGCCAGCACGGCCTGCGCCTGCAGCAGCAGGGCCTGGGCTTCGGGCGAAGCGGGCGCGCTGCCCGGAACCGCGGCCAGCCGGGGCGCGGCCGCTTCGCCCGGCGCCGTGGCGGCGGGCTGGGCGGGAGTGCCGGGCATGGGTGCCGCCGGTTCGGCCGCATCGGCGTCGTCCTGCAGCGATGCAGCCAGGTTGTGCTCGAACTGCTTGAGGATGTGGCCCGCCACTTCGGCGATCATGCCGCTGCCGCGTCCGTACTGCGCTACCGCGCCCGACAGTTGCAGCTGGGTGGCGACGGTGACGTCGGTGCCGCCACCCGCGGCCGGCACCAGCGCGAAGCTGAATTCCGACTGGGCCGAGCCGCGGCCCTTGGGGTCGAGGCCGGAACCGCGCAGCCAGGCGATGTGCCGCTCGTCGTCCTTGCGCACCAGCTCGGCCTGGCCGTCGAAGGCCAGCTTGATGGGGCCCAGCTTGACCGATACCGAGCCCAGGTACTTGTCGTCGCCCAGCGCTTCCTTGAGCCGGGCCCCGGGCAGGCACGGCAGGATGCGGGGAACGTCCAGCATCAGTTTCCAGGTTTCTTCCAGCGGCAGGGGGACGTGAAAGTGATTGGTGAATTCCATGGCGTCTGCGATCGGAGTCAGGGGTTGGCGCTGGGTGCCGTCGTGTCCCGGGCCGGCGGATCGAGCAGCTCGGCCAGGCGCACCGGGGTCAGCGGGAATTCGGTGATGCGCACGCCGTGGCCGTCCAGCGCGTGCTCGACGGCGCCTATCACGGCGGCGGCAACCGCCAGCGTCGCGCATTCGCCTATGCCCTTGACTCCCAGCGGGTTCAAGCGCGTGGGCGAGGGCTGGAAGATGACCTCGATGGGAGGCACCTCCGGCGCGGTGGGCAACAGGTATTCCGCGAAAGTCGTGGTCAGGGGCTGGGCGTTGTCGTCGTAGCCCATCCATTCGAACAGCGCGTTGCCGATGCCGTGCACCACGCCGCCATGCACCTGGCCGTGCGCGATCTGCGGATTGATCAGATTGCCGCTGTCCTGCACGGCCACGTAGCGCCGCACGTGGATGGCGCCCGTCAACGGATCGACTTCGACCTCGCAGGCGTGGGAAGAGCCGGCGTAGGCCTGCGCATCGCAGTGGAAATGCACGGTCGCATCCAGGCCCGGGTCGCCGGGGACCGGCAGCGCATAACCGGGCACGCCCTTGAGCAGCATGGCCAGCCGGGCCAGCGGGACGCGCCTGGCGAAGTCCGGCGTATGGACCTCGCCCTGGCTCAGCATCAGTTCATCCGCGCTCACACCGAGCACGGCGGCGGCCGTGGCCAGCGCCTTGTCCCTGACCTTGGCCGCGGCCTCGGAGACGGCCGAGCCGGCCATCATGGCCTGGCGGCTGGCGAAGCCGCCCATGCCGTAGCCGGAGAGGCCCGTATCGCCCGCCGAGACCTCCACCGCCTGCGGCTCCACGCCCAGGTGCGCGGCGCACAATTGCGCCAGCGTGGTCTTGATGCCCTGGCCCATGGCGAGGGCGCCGGTGTGGACGACGATGCGGCCGGACGGATGGACGCGGACGCGCGCGCTCTCGTAGGGGCCGCGCCCGGTGGGCTTGACGCTGTTGGCGATCGCGATGCCGCGCAGCAGGCCGGCGCGGGCCGATTCCTCCTGCCGCCGCGCGAAGCCCTCGTAGTCGATGGCCCGGGCGGCCGTGGCTTGCAGGGCCGGGAAGTCGCCGCTGTCGATGACCAGCGGCACGCCGGCGCGCGACTTGAGCGGCTTGGTGTAGGGAATCTTTTCCGGGGGGATGAGATTGCGCCGGCGGCATTCGAGCCGGTCGATTCCCGCGGCGGATGCCAGGCGGTCCATCATGCGTTCCATGACGAAGGCCGCCTGCGGATAGCCGGCGCCGCGTATGGTGGCGACCGGTACCTTGTTGGTGTAGGCCACCTGTACGTGCAGCGAGAAGGCGGGCACGACGTAGGGCCCGGTCATGGACGAGGCGGCGTTGTACGGGACGTTGGTGCCCTGGGGCGTGTAGGCGCCGTGGTCGTGGACGAAGCCGCCGCGCACGCCCAGCACGCGTCCATCGCGGTCGGCGGCCACCGAGATGCGCCAGAACTGGTCGCGTTCCTGGATGGTGGTCAGGAAGTTCTCGCGGCGGTCCTCCACCCACTTGACCGGTCGGCCCAGCGCGCGGGCGACGGCGGGCACCACGATTTCCTCGGGGTAGATCATGAACTTGGCGCCGAAGCCGCCGCCCACGTCGGGGGTGATCACCCGCAGCTGGTCCTCGGGCTGGTCCAGCATGTGGGCGATGGTGTAGTGCAGTTCGTGCGCCATCTGGGTCGAGGACCAGACGGTCAGCATGCCGGTGGCGGGATCGAGCGCGGCCACCACGCCGCGGCCCTCCATGGGATGGCCGCAGCCCCGATGGACTTGGAATTCGTCGTCCAGCACGATGTCGGCGCGGGCGAAGGCGGCGTCGCAGTCGCCGTAGGCCAGGGTGTAGTCCTGCAGCACGTTGCTGGCCAGCTCGGTACGCACCCGGGGAGCATCGCCGCGCACGGCCTGGCGGCAGTCCGCGACGGCGGGCAGGACCTCGAACTCCGCCTGCACGGCGGCCGCGGCGTCCTCGGCCTCGTGCCGCGTCCGGGCCACCACCACCGCATAGGCCTCGCCCACGAAGGCGACCTCGTCGCCGGCCAGCGCGAAGGGAGTGGTGTCCTCGGGCAGGGCCGCCAGCGGAAAGCCCAGCGGCATGCGCCACGAGGTGATGTGCCCGAACAGGTCCTGGCGGGTATAGACCGCGACGACGCCGGGCAGGGCGCGCGCCTGGCCCGCGTCGATGCCGCGAAGCCGCGCGTGGGCATGCGGACTGCGCACGAAGCAGGCATGCAGCGCATCGGGGACGGGCACGTCGTCCAGGAAGCAGGCCTTGCCCCGCAGCAGCGTCTCGTCCTCGATGCGGCCCGGGCTCGCACCCATGCCGGGGATGGCGGTCAGTTGGCGCTCAGCGTGCATGGCCGTCTCGTTCGCGCAGGAGCCGGGCGGCGCGCAGCGCCGCGGCCACGATGTTCTGGTAGCCCGTGCAACGGCACAGGTGGCCCGACAGCACGTCGCGCACGGTGTCCTCGTCCGGATCGGGGTTCGCAGCCAGCAGCTCGGACAGCGACATCAGGATGCCGGGCGTGCAGAAGCCGCATTGCAGCGCGTGCAGTTCATGGAAGGCCTGCTGCAGCGGATGGAGCTCGTGCTCGTCGGCAGCCAGGCCTTCGACGGTGGTGATGGCGCAGCCCTCGCCCTGGACCGCGAGCATCAGGCAACTGCGCGCCGAGACACCGTCCACCAGCACCGTACAGGCGCCGCAAACGCCGTGCTCGCAGCCGACGTGAGTGCCGGTCAGCTTCAGTTCGCCGCGCAGGAAATCGGCCAGGTGCAGGCGCGGCGCGGCCATGCCCTGGCAGGGCTTGCCGTTGACGGACAGGTGCACGGGGCGGGGATCTTGCGTCGTTGCCATGGGGAATCTCATCTCGTTGCGCGCTCGAGCGCGCGGGTGATCGCGCGGCTGGACAGGACGCGCGCCAGCCGCTGGCGGTACCAGCCGGGCACGTAGGCGTCGGAACTGGCATCCACCGCGCCGCACAGCGCGGCGGCGCGTTCGATGTCGGCCGCCTCGGCCTTGGTGCCCAGCAGCGCCTGTTCGGCCTGCCCCATGCGCACGGGCGCCGTCGATACGCCGCCCAGGGTGATGGAGCAGCGGTCCACCCGCGCGTCCGGGCCGAAGCGCAGCAGCACGGCGGCCGATGCGATGGCGAAGTCGCCGTGCCGCCGGGAGAACTCCAGGAAGCTCCAGCCGTGTCCCGGCTCCCAGGGCTGCATCGACACGCCCACCAGCATCTCGTCGGCCTCCAGCGCCGGCGTCATGTAGCCGGCGGGAAAGTCCGCCATCGCCAGGCTGCGCGTGCCGGCGGCGCTGGCCACGTGCAATTGCGCGTCCAGGGCCATGGCGATGGTGGGGATCTCGGCCGAGGGGTCGAGCTGGCACAAGCTGCCGCCGACGGTGCCGCGATTGCGCGTCTGCCGGTGGCCGACGTTCAGGATCGCCTCGCGCAGGATGGGCAGCCGGTCGCGGACCAGGTCCGAGAACTCGACGTCCCGCTGTCGTGTCATGGCGCCGATCCGGATCGTGTCGCCCTCGTCCCGCAGGTAGGCCAGTTCCGGGATGCGGTTGATATCCACCAGGCAGTCCGGGAACGCGAACCGCATGTTCAGCATGGCCATCAGCGACTGGCCGCCCGCCAGCACCCGCGCGTTGTCAACGCCGGCCAGGCATTGCAGCGCTTCGTCAAGGCTGCGCGGCGCCACGTAGTCGACAGCGGGAGCTTTCATGGCGCCTTCAGATCTTGGACAGGTCGAGGGACGAGGCGGCGAACAGCTCCTCGGGCGCGACCCGCCGGCGCGACAGGCCCTGCTCGTGGTGATAGCGAGCGAAGGTCTCGATGACGTGGTGGTTGGCGGGCAGGCCGTAAGGCCAGTAGTCCTCGCCCATCAGCGCCTTGGCCTCGTTGTGGTGGTGGACCATCCAGGGCAGGGTGACGGCCAGGTGGCAGATCTCGTCCAGCTCCTTGACGGCCAGGGCCTTGGCCTTCAGGAAGGCCTTGTAGACGCTGACGGGCAGCCAGGGGTTCTCTTCCACCAGCGACTTGCGTATGCCGACCATGTGCATGATGGGGAAGATACGGGTGCGGCGGAAGTAGTCCTTC
This sequence comes from Pigmentiphaga daeguensis, assembly GCF_039523035.1. Lineage (NCBI taxonomy): Bacteria > Pseudomonadati > Pseudomonadota > Betaproteobacteria > Burkholderiales > Alcaligenaceae > Pigmentiphaga > Pigmentiphaga daeguensis. Next base: position 80,496 of record NZ_BAAAEN010000005.1, read on the forward strand.
TCGGCCTCGATGTAGTCGCCGAACAGGCGGCCCACGTTGGGCGCGCCGCGCAGGAAGCAGGACGGCGCGCGGGCGCCGATGTAGCCGTCGATCTCGCCGGACTCCAGCATGCCCGACAGCGTCTTGTCGTCGGGAATCTGCTTCAGGTCGATGGACGGATCCAGTTCGATGGGCGCGCGTTCGCCCCGGCCCGGTTCCTCGACGCCGCCGCGCCGCCACTTGATGTCGGCCGGCTTGACGCCGTACTCATCCTCGAGGATGCCGCGGATCCAGACGTTCGCGGTGATCTGGTACTCGGGCACGCCTATGGTCTTGCCCTTGAGGTCCTGCGGACGCTGGATGCCGCGGTCGGTGCGCACGTAGATGCCCGACTGCCGGAAGACCCGCGACAGGAAGGCGGGTACCGCGACGTACTTGTTGTCGCCGCGGGCCGTGGTCATCATGTGGCTGCTCATCGAGATTTCCGTCACGTCGAATTCCTCGTAGCGGAAGGCGCGGTGGAAGGCCTCTTCCGGCTCCAGCGGCACGGCGCGCACGTTGCAGCCCTCGATGGCCACGCGGCCGTCGAACAGGGCCTGGGTGCGGTCGTAGTTGCCTACGGAGAGGCTGATGTTCAGTTTGTTCATCGGTTTTCCTTGTCGTGGATGCGGGAAGCCTCAATCCGCGCTCAGGCCGATCTTCCTGGCCAGCGCGGCGAAACGGTCGATGTCGTCGTTGACGATCTTCTGGAACGCGGCGGGGCCTTCGTCCGCGGTGGTGTAGCCCAGGTCCTCCAGCCGCTTGCGCATGGCGTCGGTCTTCATGATGGCCGAGACCGTCTTGTAGATGTCCATCTTGATGTTGTCCGGCGTGCCGCCAGGCACCGCCAGGCCCTGCCACTGGCTGAGGTTGAAGCCGGGCGCGCCGCTCTCGGCCACGGTGGGCACGTCGGGCACCGCTTTCGAGCGTTCGCTGGAGGTGATGGCCAGCGCGCGCAGCTTGCCCGAGGAAATGTAGGTCAGCGCGCCGGAGATGGTGACCACCGCCAGGTCCACCTGGCCGCCCAGGACGTCGACCAGGGCGGGGCCACAGCCTTTGTACGGAACGTGCACGTTGCTCATCTTGAATTCGATGTTCATCATCTCGCCCGCCAGGTGCGGGTCGGTGCCGGCGCCGCAGGAGCCGTACGACAGCTTGGAACCCGGCTGGCGGCCCGCCGCCACCACGTCGGCCAGGGTCTTGAAGCGGGAGGACGCCGGCACGACCACCAGCATGGGAGCGTAGGCGACATTGATCACCGCCGCCAGATCCTTCTTGGGGTCGTAGCCCAGGTTCTTGTAGATGGCGGGCGCCAGGGAATAGGCGTCGTTCATCATCAGCAGGGAGTGGCCGTCCTTGGGCTTGCCCGCGACGATGCGGGTACCCACGGTGCTGCCGGCGCCGGCCTTGTTGTCGACGATGACGGGCTGGCCCAGCTTGCCGAGCTGGTCGCCGATGAGCCGGGCCAGCATGTCGACCCCGCCGCCCACGGCGTAGGGCACGGTGATCTCGACCGTCTTGACGGGGAAGGTGGGGGCTGCCTTGACCTCTGCCTTCGCCACGGGCAGGAGGGCGGCGAGGGCCAGGGAGCACAGCAGGTGGAAGGGCATCTTGGTCAGCATGGGGAACTCGCAGGGGTCGGTTGATCGGATCAGTAGGGCGCACTGGATGTGTGCCGTGATGCACCAAAATACTCAGTAGGCTGAACAATATGCTCACTGTACTGAGTATTTGGCCGGCCGCTCATTGGGGGAATCACCTAATGGCGAGGAATGCGTGCCCCGGATGAGTGCGCCGGCCGGTCATCGGCCTGTCTGCTTGCAAGTTCCGGGCCAGATGGCGGGAAAGGGGGGAGGGGCCGGCGGCGCGCGAAAAGCGCCGCCGGACGGGACCAGGCCGGGAGGCGGGGCCCGGCCCGGGTACCTAGGCCTTGTACTGGGCCTCGATGCGGCGGCCGATGTCGGCGTCGACCTTCTTCCAGTAGTCGAACACCCGCTCGAGCACCGGCGCGCGCACGCCGGACTTCAGCGTGCCCACCACGGTATCGACCAGTCGCTGGCGCTGGGCATCATCGAATACGTCGCGCACCAGCGTGCCGGCCTGGCCGAAGTCGTCGTCGTCCTTGCGCAGCTTGTAGGCCTCGCGCACCAGGCTGGTGTCGACCTCCCAGCTTTCCTCCGGCGCCGCGCCGCCGTCGGCCCAGGCGCGCCCCTGGCTGTTGGGCGCGTAGGTGGCGGCATTGCCCGCATGTTCATAGGTCATGTTGCCGTCGAACATGTAGGTGTTGACCGGCACCTTCGGACGGTTCACGGGCAACTGGTGGAAGTTCGTGCCGATGCGGGCGCGGTGCGCATCGTTGTAGGCGAAGGCGCGGCCCAGCAGCATCTTGTCGGGCGACAGGCCGATGCCCGGCACGGTGTTGCCGGGGGAGAAGGCGGCCTGTTCGATCTCGGCGAAGAAATTGGCCGGGTTGCGGTTCAGGGTCATCACGCCGACCTTGATCAGCGGGTAGTCCTTGTGCGGCCACACCTTGGTCAGGTCGAAGGGATTGAAGCGGTAGGTCTTGGCCTGGGCGTACGGCATGACCTGCACCGACATCACCCACTTGGGATGGTCCCCGCGCGCGATCGCCTCGAACAGGTCGCGCCGGTGGTAGTCGGCGTCCTGGCCGGCGATGCGGGCGGCTTCCTCGTTGGTCAGGTTCTTCTCGCCCTGCTGGTTGTGGAAGTGGTACTTCACCCAGAATTTCTCGCCCGCCGCGTTCACCCACATGTAGGTGTGCGACCCGAAGCCGTTCATGTGGCGCCAGGACTGCGGGATGCCGCGGTCGCCCATCAGGTAGGTGACCTGGTGCGCGCTTTCCGGATTGTTCGTCCAGAAGTCCCACTGCATGTGGGCGTCGCGCAGGCCGGAATCGGGCAGACGCTTCTGGCTGCGGATGAAGTGGGGGAACTTCATCGGATCGCGCACGAAGAACACGGGCGTGTTGTTGCCGACCAGGTCGTAGTTGCCCTCGGTGGTGTAGAACTTCAGCGAGAAACCGCGCACGTCGCGCCAGGTGTCGGGGCTGCCGGACTCGCCGGCTACCGTCGAGAACCGGGCCAGCATCTCCGTCCTGCAGCCTTTCTGGAACAAGGCCGCCTTGGTGTAGCGGGAGACGTCCTCGGTGGTCTCGAACACGCCGAAGGCGCCCGAGCCCTTGGCGTGGGGCTGGCGCTCGGGGACTTTTTCCCGGTTGAAGTGCGCCATCTGTTCGAGGAAATGCACATCGTGCAGGACCAGGGGGCCGTCGCTGCCGACAGTCAGCGAGTTGCGGTCGCTGGGCGCGGGGGCCCCGGCGCCGGTGGTGCTGTGGCCGGGGAGGGAAGTCTTGTCGCTCATCGTGGGCTCCTGAGGGGCTGGGTTGGTGTGTCGTGTCCAAAGACGCTTGTGGTCTTTGCCCTACGATGGTCCATCCTAGCCAAGAAGTCGTGACGGGGCGCGCAAAGCCAGCTCGACCTTGTGTATCAAGACGTTACATCAGGCGTACGCGTGCCAGCGAACCGTGCGTTCCGCCGCCGTCCGGGGTGCCTTGTCCATGATCATGGCGATCGTCTGGCGCGACAGTTCCTTGCGCCAGGCGGCCTCGGCATCGCGCATGGCCGAGGCGATCGCGCAGGGCCGGCGGCATTCGGCCGCGGGAGCTGCGCCTTCGCCGTTGCGGCGGATCTCGGAGCAACGGAAGGCCGCCTCCTGGCCCTCGATCGCATCGACCACTTCGAGCAGGGTGATCCGGGCCGGCGGGCGCGCCAGGCGAAAGCCCCCCTTGGGTCCCGCCGAGGAGGCCAGGATGCCGGCCCGCGCGAGCGCTTGCAGCGACTTGTTCAGATAGGCGGCGGGCAGGCCGAACTTGGCCGCCAGCCTGGCGGTGGAGACCACTTCATCCTGTCCTATCCAGCCCAGGGCCACGCAGCAATGCAGGCCCCACTCCACGCCTTCGCTCATCCTCATGGCTATGCCTCGTAATGGATAATCCGGACTATACACATCCAGATTGTGATTGACTAGCTTCTGGAACGGGCCCAGAATCCGCTTCGTAATCTGGTCATTGAATATCCAGATATAAAGCCGGGAACGACGAGATGCGGCCGGTAACGACAGCGTTCGCGACAAGGCGGGCGGAAGGAGACATCATGAAAATGCATCATCGCCTGATGGGCGCCTGCCTGGGGACCTGCGTGACCCTGGCGACCCTGCCGGCCGCGCATGCGGCCGGTCAGGAGAAGCTGAAGATCGGCTTCATGGCCGAACTGTCCGGTCCGCAAGCGGCGCTGGGACAGGACATGTACGACGGCTTCATGCTCTATCTGGACCGCAACGGCGGCAAGCTGGGCGGCCGGGATATCAGCGTGATCAAGGCCGACAGTCAGCTCAAGCCCGAGGTGGGCGTGCAACTGACCGAAAGCCTGACGGGCCGCAACGACGTGCCCATCATCGTCGGCGTGACATTCTCGAATGTCATGCTGGCCGTGCATCCGCGCATCACCCAGAAAAAGGTCTTCCTGATTGGCACCAATGCCGGGCCTAGCCAACTGGCAGGCAAGGCGTGCTCGCCCTATTTCTTCAGCACGTCCTGGCAGAACGACCAGCAGGCCGAGGTCGTGGGCCACTATGCCGCGTCCAAGGGCTACAAGCGGATCATCACCATGGTGCCCAACTACCAGTCGGGCTTCGATTTCGTGACCGGCTTCAAGCGCTACTACAAGGAGCCGCTGCTGGACGAGGTCTATACCCCGCTCAGCCAGCAGGATTTCTCGGCCGAGCTGACGCAGATCGCGGCCAGGAAGCCCGATGCCGTGTTCGTCTTTTATCCGGGCGGGCTGGGCGTGAACTTCCTGCGCCAGTACCAGCAGGCGGGCCTGCTGGGTCGGATACCGGTGCTGTCCGCGTCCACCACCGACGCCATCAATCTTCCTGCCCAGCGCGAAAGCGCCCTGGGGGTGATCACCGGCACCGCCTGGGGGCCGGACCTGGACAACGAGGCCAACCGCGTCTTCGTTGCCGGATTCGAGAAGAAGTACGGCCGCATTCCTTCCCACTACGCGGCGCAGAGCTACGACGGCGCGCAATTGCTGGATTCGGCGTTGAGGAAGGTGGGCGGCCGCGTCGAGGACAAGAGCGCCTTCATGGCGGCGCTCAGGCAGGCCGAATTTCCGTCGGTGCGCGGTCCGTTCAAGTTTGGCAACAACAACTTTCCCGTCCAAGACATGCACGTGTTCGAAGTGGTGAAGGATGCGCGCGGCCGCGTCACGCTCAAGACCATCGCGACCCCGCTGAAGAATCATCGCGACGCCTATCACGCCGAATGCCCGATGGAATGAAGCCCGTGCCATGAACGCTCAACTCATCGCCACCCAGGTGCTGAATGGCCTGCAGTTCGGCATCCTGCTGTTTCTGATGTCGGCCGGCCTGACGCTGGTGTTCGGGATCATGAACTTCGTCAACCTCGCGCATGGATCGCTCTACATGATGGGCGCCTATCTGGCGGCGGTCATGCTGGGCGCGTCCGATTCCTTCCTGCTTGCGCTGCTGCTGGCCGTGCCGGCTACCATGCTGATCGGCCTGGCCGTCGACCGCATGGTGCTGGCCGGCTTGTACACGCGCGACCATCTGGACCAGGTGCTGGCCACCTTCGGCCTGATCCTGGTGTTCAACGAGATCGTGCGCTTCTTCTGGGGGCCGGCTCCGGTCTACATCAACGTGCCGCCGGCGCTGTCCGGAACAGTCGAGCTGTTCGGCTTCCCGTATCCCGCATACCGGTTCGCCATCATCGCGGTCGGGCTCGTGGCGGGTCTCGGGCTCTATGTCCTGATCAACCGGACGCGCGTGGGCATGCTGATACGCGCCGGCGCGGCCGATGCGGAAATGGTTGGCGCGATGGGAGTCAACATCCGCCTGCTCAATGCGTTGATCTTTGGATTGGGAGCCGGTCTTGCGGGGCTGGCTGGCGTGATGGCCGGGCCCATCCTGTCGGTGCAGCCCGGCATGGGCGAGCCCGTGCTGGTGCTGACGCTGGTGGTCATCGTGACCGGTGGCATCGGCTCCATACGCGGGGCCTTCTACGGTGCGCTGCTGGTTGGCCTGATCGACACGCTGGGGCGCGCCTTCCTGCCGGCGGTTTTCGATGCCTTGGTGGGCAAGGTCTTCGCCCAGGCTGCGGGACCGGCGGTCGCTTCCATGCTGATCTATCTGCTGATGGCGCTGGTCCTGGCCATGCGTCCGCACGGACTCTTCCCAGTGAGGCATGCATGAACTCGACCCTGTACGCCAAGGACACGCCACCCTACGGTGCGAGCGCCGGGGCCCGCGGGAAGGCCTTCCGCCGTGCCGCTCCGGCCGCCGCGATCTTCCTGGCGCTGTGCGCGGTGCCGGCGGCCGCCCATCTGCTGGGCCAGCCGTTCTGGCTCGGCCTGGTCGCGCGCATCATGATCCTCGGGCTGGCGGCCGTGGGCCTGAACCTGGTACTCGGGTACGGCGGCATGGTTAGCCTGGGCCATGCGATGTATCTGGGCATTGGTGCCTACTCGGTGGGCATCCTGTCGGCCCACGGCGTTGACTCGGGTCTTGTCCACCTGGCGGTGGCGTTGGCCGCCGGCGCGGCCGTGGCGCTGATCGTGGGACTCGTTTGCCTGAAGACGAGCGGCATGGCGTTCATCATGATCACGCTGGCTTTCGCCCAGATGTTCTATTTCCTGGCGATCAGCCTCAAGCAGTACGGCGGCGACGACGGGTTGACCATCGCGTCGCACAGCCGCGTGCCTGGCCTGTCGCTGGACGATCCCTACCAGTTCTACCTGCTGGTGCTGGCCGTGCTGGCGATCATCTGCGCCCTGTGCAAGCGGCTGACTGATTCGCGCTTCGGCTTGGTGCTGCGCGGCAGCCGCCAGAATCCGCGCCGCATGCGAGCCCTGGGATTTCCCTTGCTGCGCTACCGGCTTGCCGCCTACGTGCTGTCGGCGATGATCGTGGTGATGGCCGGGGTGCTGCTGGCCAACCTGGCCCGCTTCGCATCGCCTTCGTACATGAGCTGGACTCTTTCGGGAGATCTGGTACTGATGTGCGTGCTGGGCGGCATGGCAACGCTGCTGGGGCCGATCGTGGGGGCGGCGGCCTTCGTGCTGCTGGAGGAGTTTCTCTCGGGCATGCCGCTCGACCTGCCGGCGGGCGCGGCAGACCTGATCCGTACGCACTGGCTGGGCGTGTTCGGCGTATTCGTGGTGGCCGTGGTGCTGTTCGCGCGGCGCGGGCTGTACGGCGCCCTGGCGGGCCGGGAGGACACCGATGGCTGAGATCCTGGCGGCGCACCGGCTGGTCAAGCGCTACGGGGCGCTGAAGGTGACCGACGAGCTTTGCATGACCCTGGAGCGGGGAGAACTGCATGCCATCATCGGCCCCAACGGCGCGGGCAAGACCACGTTCATCCATCAACTGGCCGGCGAAATCGCGCCGGACGCAGGCATGATCTCGCTGAAGGGGCGCGACATCACGCGGGCACCGGTCCATCAGCGGGCCCTGGGCGGCGTCGGGCGTTCCTATCAGATCACTTCGGTGTTCCGGGAATTCTCCGTGCTGGAAAACGTCATGCTGGCGGTCCAGGCCGGGCAGGGACACAGTTTCCGCTTCTGGCGGCCGGCGCGCCGGGATGCGGGCCTGGTCGGGCCGGCCCGGGTGGCGCTGGGCCGGGTCGGGCTGGCGTACGCGGCTGGCCGGTCGGCTGGTGCGCTGGCCCACGGCGAGATGCGCCAGCTGGAGATCGCGATGGCACTCGCGATGCGCCCCGAGGTGCTGCTGCTGGACGAGCCGATGGCGGGCATGAGCCGCCAGGAATCGGCCGGGCTGGTCGACATGTTGCGCGAGCTCAAGGGTGCCTACAGCATCGTCCTGGTCGAGCACGACATGGATGCGGTTTTCGCGCTGGCCGACCGTATCACTGTGTTGTCGTACGGCCGTGTGATCGCCTGCGGCACGCCGCGGGAAATACGCGGCAACGACGAGGTGCGTGCCGCGTACCTGGGAGACGGGAATGACTGAACGCGCCGGGACGAATGAGGGTGTGGCGCCGTTGCTCAGCCTGCGCGGTGTCGAGGCGGCTTATGAGGCCAGCCAGGTTTTGTTCGGCATAGACCTCGAGATCCACGCCGGTGAGTGCGTCGCCTTGCTAGGCCGCAATGGCATGGGCAAGTCCACTACCGTCAAGTCCATCATGGGGTTGTTGCGCCTGCGGGGAGGCGACGTCCGATGGCGGGGCCGCAGCTTGCGGCCGCTGGCCGCGCACCAGAGAGCACGGGCCGGTCTGGGGCTGGTACCGGAGGGCCGGCGCATCTTTCCCAACCTGACGGTACGCGAGAACCTGCTCGCCACGGCCCGGGCGCCGGCGATGCGGGATGCCGGCTGGTCCCTGGACGATATCTACGGCATGTTTCCCCGCCTGCGCGAGCGGGAGCATCACCTGGGATGCCACCTCTCCGGCGGCGAACAGCAGATGCTCGCCATCGGCCGCGCGTTGATGACAGCCCCGGAACTGCTGATCCTGGACGAAGCCACCGAAGGGCTGGCGCCGCTGGTCCGAGGCGACATCTGGCGCTGCATCGAACTGCTCAAGCGGCGCGGGCTGGCGCTGCTGGTGATCGACAAGAACCTGGGGCCGCTGATGCGGGTGGCGGACCGCCATTACATCCTCGAGAAGGGCGCCGTCGTGTGGCGAGGCTCCTCACAAGCCTTGCGGGACCGACCCGAACTGGTGCGCGACTACATCGGCATGTAGCGCGCCGGACTGTCATGTTTGAAGCAAAGGAGCTGTCTAGATGAAACGCATCGTGGTATTGGGCGGCGGCTTCGCCGGCCTGTGGAGTGCGATTGGAGCCGCCAGGAAACTGGAGGAGCACGGCGTCGGCCCGGATGCCGTGCGCGTGACTCTGATCGACCAGCACGATTTTCACAGTATTCGCGTCCGCAATTACGAAGAGGACCTCGATGCCACCATCGTGCCGTTCTCCCTGGTACTGGATCCGATAGGCGTGGAGCACCTCCGGGGCGTGGTCACAGGCGTCGATACCGAGCGCCGTGTGGTCGATGTGCGCACGAGCGCAGGTGTCTTCACGGTTCGCTACGACCGCCTCGTCTACGCGTTGGGCAGCAGCGTGCAGCGGCCATCTATTCCCGGCCTGGTTGAGCATTCCTTCGATATCGATACCTACCATGGCGCCAAGCGGCTCGATGCGCACCTACGCGCGCTGGCGCAGGACGGCCGCGACGCGGACCGGCTGCATGTGCTGGTCGTGGGGGCGGGGCTGACCGGAATCGAACTGGCATCCGAATTGCCGGCCAGGCTGGCGAAACTGTCGGCCCTGGCGCACGACCGGCCGGCACCTCGGGTCGTCTTGGCCGATGCCAGCCCGCTCATCGGCCCGGACATGGGCGACGAGGCGCGGCCTGTCATCGTCGAGGCGCTGGCCTCCCTGGGCGTGGAGATGCACACGAGCGTATCCATCGCCTCGCTGGATGCGCATGGCGCGACGCTGGCCGGTGGGCAGCGGATCGAGGCGTCGACTGTCGTCTGGTGCGCCGGTATGCGCGCCAGCGACCTGGGCGGCGCTTTGCCGGCGGCAAGGGACAGGCTCGGTCGCCTGGAGGTGGACGAGTTCATGCGCGTGCGGGGAATGCCGCACGTCTTCGCCGCAGGCGATGCGGCCCGGGCGGTGCTGGACGGCGAACATGCCTCGGTCATGTCCTGCCAGCATGGCCGGCCGATGGGCCGCTACGCGGGCTACAACGTTGCGGCGGATCTGCTTGGCGAACCCATGTTGCCCTTGCACATCGACTGGTACGTGACCGTGCTGGACCTGGGCGAGTGGGGCGCCGTCTATACCGGAGGCTGGGACCGCCGGGTCATCTCGACGAAGGATGCGGCCAAGGCGACCAAACGGACCATCAATCGCGAGCGCATCTATCCGCCCCGAAGCGGAAACCGCTCGGAAATCCTGGCCGCGGCCACTCCCGAGGTGCAGGAGCCGCCGGAAGTGCGGGGTCGGAACTGAGCCTGCGCATGCCGGGCCGCGGGATGCTAGCGGATGGACACGCGGTGCATGGTCCGCGGCGAGGGGTAGTAGTCGTTGATCGCATAGTGCTGGGTGGCCAGGTTGTCCCACACGGCCACCGAGCCCTTGCGCCAGTTGAACCGCACCTGCCATTCCGGCACGCGGGCCAGGCCGGCCAGGAAGGACAGCATGTGCGCGCCGTCGTCGTGCCCCATCTGGTTGATTCGCGTCGTGTACAGGCTGTTGACGAAAACCACGCGCTTGCCCGTGGCGGGATGGGGCAGGAAGACGGGCTGGTCCACAGGGGGGTAGCGGCGGCGCATGGCGTGGTACTTCTCGTCGCCGTCGGGCTGGCGCTTGAGGTTGTTCACCAGGGCGGGAGCTTCCCAATGGTGGACGGCGGTCATGCCGGCCAGGTAGCGCCGCAGTCCTTCGTCCAGGGAATCGTGCGCGGCCGTCATGCTGGCCCACATGGTGTCTCCGCCCACCTCGGGCACCTCGACCGCATACAGGCAGGCGGCCACCGGCGGGCGAGGCTGCCAGGTCAGATCGGCGTGCCAGATATCGGTGCCGGTCTCCTTGCCGCGGGTGACGAGCATTTCCACGTAGGGATTGGCGGGGTGCGACGGAAAGGTCGATGACACCGGTTCGACGTCGCCGAACACCTGCGAGAAGAACACCTGGGCATCGGGCGAGAGCCGCTGCTCGCGGAAGAAGATGACCTGGCGCTCGGCCAGGAGGGCGCGCAGCCGGTCGGCATGGCGGGTGACCTGGGTCGCGTCGGCAAGGTCTATGTCCAGCACTTCCGAACCTATGGCCGGCGTAAGGGGGCGGATCAGCATGATGTCTCCGGACGATGCGGCGCTAGGGCGCCTTGCCGACGAAGCGGTCGGTATAGAAGTCTTCCAGCGGTGCGCGCCTGGCCAGCAAGCCTTCCTTGACGTAGAAGTCCTGCAGCCGCTGCAGCAGGGCGGGGTCCATCTTGCCGGGCACGGCCTGCCCGGGATAGACGTCGCGGGCATAGGCGCCGATGATCTGCGCGACATAGTCGCGCTTGTCCTGGTAGGCGGGTACGGCGGCGACGAAGTCGTCCACGGCGGCGGCGGGGTCCTGCATGATCTCGCGCATGGCGCGCAGGGTGGCGCCGACCACTTTCTCGACCAGGTCGGGCCGGGTGCGTATCGTTTCGTCCGAGGCCACGATGGCCTGGGGAAGGCCGGGGAATACCTGGTCGCCGTAGAACACGCGCACCTTGGCGCCCGCGTTGACCGCCGCCAGGGCCCAGTCGGGCGTGGCGACCATGGCGTCGGCCTCGCGGGTGGCGAACAGTTTCCAGACGCCGGTCGGGCCGGCGGCCTGGATGTTCACGGCCTTCTTGTCCACGCCATAGTGCTTGAGCATGCCCAGGAAGCTGTAATAGATCGAGTCGGTATACGAGCCGACCGTGACCGTCTTGCCGCGCAGGTCCGCCGGCGTCTTGATGCGGGCGTCGTCGTCGTGGACCACGACCTGCATCAGGGAGTGGCCGCCCAGCACGGCCACCACCTTGATGGGAATGCCGTTGGGCCGCAGAAACAGCGGCGCGTCGCCCACCGAGCTGCCGGCCAGCGCGATGCCCGCGCCCACCTGCTTGGCCACCTGGACCCCGCCGCCGTTGGCCGCCATCAGGTTGACCTTCAGGCCCCGGTCCCGGTAGTAGCCGCGGACCTGCGCCAATATCCAGGGAGCGAACCCGGGCAGGGTGGGGGGAGCGGGCGTCAGCACCGTGATCTCTTCGGGCGTGGCCGCTGCCTGGGCGCCGGTCCCGGCCAGCGCCCAGCAACAGGCCAGTGCCCCGGCGGCGCGCAGCATCGATGAGCGAGGACGAAGCATGACGGGTACTCCTTCACATGGTTACCAGGGGTGGCGCGGCGCTACCGGATGCCTGCCGGCTGGGCGCCGCGTTCGGCTTCGATCAGACGCGCGAGAATCCGGCGCGCCTTGACCGGCGCCAGGTCGGGAGCAAGGTAGACGGGATGCAGCGACGCCATGTCGGCGCCCGGCCCGAGGTTGTCCTGCTGCGCTTCGATCATCGGCTCGTCTTCCAGCATGAAGGCGCGCTCGGTGGTCGCCTGTATCCAGCCGGTCAGTTCGTCGTCGTCCGGGGAGTGGCTGCGCGTCGCCGCCCAGAAGTAGTGTGTCCGGGTGCCGCTTTCCGGTGTCGGCAGATGCAGGAACGACAAGGTCACTCCGTCGCCGGGGTCGGCGCCGGTCTCGGTGGCGCCGACGTCCAGGAACAGGGTGCAGGGAGGGTGCCAGCGTATGCACGACCGCGCGTCGCCGATGGCATCGGGCCTGCCCCAGCACCGGCCCAGCAGCGGGCTCACGGTGCAGCCCGGTTTCCAGCGATTCGCGTGCACCACGCCGTCCGCCTCGATGACTTCGTGGCGGGTGTTGCCGATGGCGCCGCCGCTGGCAAAGGCGGGGTGCAGGTACTCGACGTGGCTGAGGTCCAGCAGGTTGTCGATGACGAGCTGGTAATGCGCATCGATGCGCAGGTAGCCCCATTGGGTCCGATATCCCGGACGCGGGTCGAACGGGGAAAGGTCCGGCAGCAACGCGGCGTCGGCGAGCGCCGGATCGCCCGGCCACAGCCAGATGAAGCCGTAGCGCGATGCGAGAGGATAGGCGCGTATGTCGGCATGGGCGGGGATCCGGGGGCCGTGCGGGTTGTGCACGCAACGGCCGCCGCGGTCATAGCGCAGGCCGTGGTAGCCGCACTGCAGTTCGTCGCCGAGCAGGGTGCCCCGGGACAGCGGCGCGAAGCGGTGCGCGCAGCGATCCTGCAGGGCGACGGGGTTGCCGTCCAGGCTGCGGAACAGCACGACGGGCGTGTCCAGGAGCATCCGGCGCAGGGGCGTCCGGGTGATTTCGGCCTCGGCCGCGGCGGCATACCAGGCATTGCGCAGATATTCCAAGGCTGTCTCCCCGGGCATGCATCGCTTCGGTCCGGCAATAATTACCATAAATGGTAATTAAAGTCAGGATAAGGCGGCCGGGAGGGCGCGTCAACGCCGGACCGGACAGGGGAATCCCTAGGTGGGCGAGGGGAGGCGTCCGCCGCCGTCCGGCCGGATCTGGTCCTCCAGCATGCGGGCGACGAAGTCGACGTAGGCGTCCATCATCGTCTCGGCCTGGGGGCCGGTGCCGAACAACGTCTCGATGAGCGGCTGCGCCGTCGAGACGAAGGCCGGCACGCCTATCAATATTAGATGCACGAAGCGCGGATCGACGGCGGGCGGCACGCCCTCCGGAAAGAGCATGGCGGTGATCTCCAGCCCCCGCGCGGTCACGCGCTGGATGGGGGTGGGCGCGCCGGCCTCGTTCCCGGTCCTGGGCGCATGGTAGATCTCGGCCAGCGCCAGCCGCTCGAAATGGGGATGCTGCCGCATGAACTCGAGACGCAGCGTCAGGCGCGCCTTGAGTTGCTCCCGCAGGGAGCCCGGCTGCCGCAGCGCCCGCTCCATGCGGTCCTGCAGCTGGCGCATCAGGAACTCGGTCACCTCGTGCAGCAAACCCCGCAGATCGCCGAAGTAGTAGCGCACCAGCGCCCGGTTCACGCCCGCTTCGGCGGCGATCTCGAGGATGGTGAGTTCTTCCGGGGTGCGGCGCCCGAGCAGGTCCACGGTGCAGTCGATGATACGATCCCGGCCTACCGACTGGCTGTCGACCGGCCGGCCGGCGCCGCGCGGAGCGGGGGCGTCTTTCTTGGTTCGGGGCATGGGGCGGGCCGGCTGCTGGTGGCGACGCGCCATTCTAGTCGGCCCGCCGGTGTGCCCGCCACGGTACGCCCGAGCGGATCTGTCGTTGACAGTCTCGCGCCGTGCACGCTATTATGGCAAGCTCTCTGGAGTCGGCTCGCCCGGGCCGCGCGTTCTTTGATGTGCAGAATTGCAATATCCGGCTGGTACAAATTGCCCGGATGTCTCGCAAACACTGCCTTTCTCAAGAGCCGCGTCGCGGCGTTCCTCCCCCAGCAGGTTTTCATGCCGCACGATCGTGCGGCCCGTGCATGTTCCTCTTCCGGTTCGCCCCGGTTGCGGCTTCCTGCTCGGGGCCGCGCTGCCGGATGGCTTGTTGTAGATGTCTGGGCCTTGTGACGTAGGCCCCAGACCTAACCAAAAGACCCCAAAAGGTTACGGAAGAGGGCTTATGCCAACTATCAGCCAACTCGTGCGCAAGCCGCGCGAATCCAGCCACGCCAAGAGCAAGTCGCCCGCTCTTGAATGCAGCCCGCAGCGTCGCGGCGTCTGCACCCGTGTCTACACCACGACCCCCAAGAAGCCGAACTCGGCTCTGCGTAAGGTTGCGAAGGTGCGCCTGACCAACGGTTACGAAGTCATTTCGTACATCGGCGGCGAAGGCCACAACCTGCAGGAGCACTCGGTGGTTCTGGTGCGTGGCGGCCGGGTGAAGGATCTCCCGGGTGTGCGCTACCACATCGTCCGCGGCTCGCTGGACCTGCAAGGCGTGAAGGATCGCAAGCAGGCCCGCTCGAAGTACGGCGCCAAGCGCCCCAAGAAGGCCTGATCCCCAGGTCTCGCAGCTTTACCCGTTGCGTCGCCGCATCCTGGATTGCAGGAGCGGCACGAGTAAGGGGCCCGTCGGGGCGCAAGCCCAACGTGACAGGCCACGGCCGCAGGCGAAACCCCGCGGTTCAACTGAAGACATAGGAAGTAGAAATGCCTCGTCGTCGCGAAGTACCCAAGCGTGAAATCCTGCCCGATCCCAAGTTCGGCAGCGTTGAACTCGCCAAATTCATGAACGTCGTCATGCTCTCCGGCAAGAAGGCCGTCGCAGAGCGGATCGTTTACGGCGCCCTCGAACAAATCCAGACCAAGACCGGCAAGGACCCCATCGAGGTGTTCGGTCAGGCGATCGGCAACGTCAAGCCCATCGTCGAGGTCAAGAGCCGCCGGGTTGGCGGCGCCAACTACCAAGTGCCGGTTGAAGTGCGCCCCGTGCGCCGCCTGGCCTTGGCCATGCGTTGGGTTCGCGAGGCCGCCAAGAAGCGTGGCGAGAAGTCCATGGACCTGCGCCTGGCCGGCGAGCTGATGGATGCGTCCGAGGGCCGCGGCGGCGCGGTCAAGAAGCGCGACGACACGCACAAGATGGCCGAGGCCAACAAGGCATTCAGCCACTTCCGCTGGTAAGCAGCACTCTTCGTTTCTCAAAGGCCCGCGGCCGATCGCCGCGGGCCAACCAGTCCAGTCACCAAGGAAATCCGATCATGGCCCGCAAGACCCCGATCGAGCGCTACCGCAACATCGGCATCTCTGCGCACATCGACGCAGGGAAGACCACCACCACCGAACGTATCCTGTTCTATACGGGCGTCAACCACAAGCTCGGCGAAGTGCACGACGGCGCCGCCACGATGGACTGGATGGAGCAGGAGCAGGAACGCGGCATCACGATCACCTCGGCTGCCACCACCTGCTTCTGGAAGGGCATGGCGGGCAACTATCCCGAGCATCGCTTCAACATCATCGACACCCCGGGGCACGTGGACTTCACGATTGAAGTCGAGCGCTCCATGCGCGTGCTGGACGGCGCCTGCATGGTGTATTGCGCCGTGGGCGGCGTGCAGCCCCAGTCGGAAACCGTCTGGCGCCAGGCCAACAAGTACGGCGTGCCCCGTCTCGCGTTCGTCAACAAGATGGACCGTACCGGCGCGAACTTCTTCAAGGTCTACGAGCAGATGCGTCTGCGCCTGAAGGCCAACCCGATCCCGCTGCAAGTGCCGATCGGCGCCGAGGACTCGTTCAAGGGCGTGGTCGACCTGGTCAAGATGAAGGCCATCCTGTGGGATGACGCCAGCCAGGGCACCAAGTTCGAATACGGCGACATCCCCGCCGAGCTGGTCGACACCTGCAACGAATGGCACGAGAAGCTGGTCGAGGCGGCCGCCGAGTCGTCCGAAGAGCTGATGAACAAGTATCTGGAATCCGGCGAACTGTCGGAAGCCGAGATCAAGTCCGCCATCCGCCAGCGCACCATCGCCGGCGAGATCCAGCCCATGCTGTGCGGCACCGCCTTCAAGAACAAGGGCGTGCAGGCCATGCTGGACGCGGTCATCGACTACCTGCCTTCGCCGATCGACATCCCCCCGGTCGACGGCACCGACGAGAACGACCAGCCCGTGGTCCGCAAGGCCGACGACAAGGAAAAGTTCTCGGCGCTGGCGTTCAAGCTGATGACGGACCCGTTCGTCGGCCAGCTGACCTTCATCCGCGTGTACTCGGGCGTGCTGGCTTCCGGCGACACCGTCTACAACGCGATCAAGGGCAAGAAAGAGCGCGTCGGCCGTATCCTGCAGATGCACGCCAACCAGCGTGAGGAAATCAAGGAAGTTCTGGCGGGCGACATCGCCGCGGCCGTGGGCCTGAAGGACGTCACGACCGGCGAAACGCTGTGCGATCCGGAATCGATCGTCACGCTGGAAAAGATGGAGTTCCCCGAGCCCGTGATCGCGCAGGCCGTCGAACCCAAGACCAAGGCCGACCAGGAGAAGATGGGCATCGCCCTGAACCGCCTGGCCGCCGAGGATCCGTCGTTCCGCGTGCGTACCGACGAAGAGTCGGGCCAGACCATCATTTCGGGCATGGGCGAGCTCCACCTGGAAATCCTGGTCGACCGCATGAAGCGCGAATTCGGCGTGGAAGCCAACGTGGGCAAGCCCCAGGTGGCCTACCGCGAAACCATCCGCAAGACCTGCGAAGAGTCCGAAGGCAAGTTCGTCAAGCAGTCGGGCGGCCGCGGCCAGTACGGTCACGTGGTGCTGAAGGTCGAGCCCCAGGAAGCCGGCAAGGGCTTCGAGTTCGTCGACGCCATCAAGGGCGGCGTGGTGCCCCGTGAATTCATTCCGGCCGTGGAAAAGGGTTGTATCGACACCCTGCAGGCTGGCGTGATGGCCGGCTATCCGGTGGTGGACGTCAAGGTGACGCTGTTCTTCGGTTCGTACCACGACGTGGACTCGAACGAAAACGCGTTCAAGATGGCCGCCTCGATGGCCTTCAAGGAAGGCATGCGCAAGGCCAACCCTGTGCTGCTCGAGCCCATGATGGCCGTGGAAGTCGAGACGCCGGAAGACTACGCCGGTACCGTGATGGGCGACCTGTCCTCGCGGCGCGGCATGGTCCAGGGCATGGACGACATGGTCGGCGGCGGCAAGATCATCAAGGCCGAGGTTCCCCTGGCCGAGATGTTCGGTTATTCCACCGCGCTGCGTTCCGCGACCCAGGGTCGCGCGACGTACACGATGGAGTTCAAGCACTACGCGGAAGCGCCGAAGAACGTCGCCGACGCAATCATCAGCGCCCGCGCCAAGTAATTGGCGACAGGCAAGTAATCGTTAAATCTCCAGGCAAACTGCAGGAAGAGAGAACATGGCAAAAGGCAAGTTTGAGCGTACCAAGCCGCACGTGAACGTGGGCACGATCGGTCACGTTGACCACGGCAAGACGACGCTGACGGCGGCGATCACGACGGTGCTGTCGAAGCAGTTCGGCGGCGAGGCCAAGGCGTACGACCAGATCGACGCGGCGCCGGAAGAGAAGGCGCGTGGGATCACGATCAACACGGCGCACGTGGAATACGAGACGGAGACCCGTCACTACGCGCACGTTGACTGCCCGGGTCACGCGGACTACGTGAAGAACATGATCACGGGCGCGGCGCAGATGGACGGCGCGATCCTGGTGGTGTCGGCCGCTGACGGCCCGATGCCGCAGACGCGCGAGCACATCCTGCTGTCGCGGCAGGTTGGCGTGCCGTACATCATCGTGTTCCTGAACAAGGCGGACCTGGTTGACGACGCCGAGCTGCTGGAGCTGGTGGAAATGGAAGTCCGGGAACTGCTGTCGAAGTACGACTTCCCGGGCGACGATACGCCGATCGTGAAGGGCTCGGCCCGCATGGCGCTGGAAGGCGACAAGGGCGAGCTGGGCGAGCAGGCGATCCTGCAACTGGCGGCGGCGCTGGACTCGTACATCCCGACGCCCGAGCGTGCGGTCGACGGAGCGTTCCTGATGCCGGTGGAAGACGTGTTCTCGATCTCGGGTCGTGGCACGGTGGTGACGGGGCGTATCGAGCGTGGCGTGATCAAGGTCGGCGAGGAAATCGAGATCGTCGGTATCAAGGACACGGTCAAGACGACGTGCACGGGCGTGGAAATGTTCCGCAAGCTGCTGGACCAGGGCCAGGCCGGTGACAACGTGGGTATTCTGCTGCGCGGCACCAAGCGTGAAGACGTCGAGCGTGGCCAGGTTCTGGCCAAGCCGGGTTCGATCACGCCGCACACGGAGTTCTCGGCCGAGGTGTACGTGCTGTCGAAGGAAGAGGGCGGCCGTCATACGCCGTTCTTCAACGGCTATCGTCCCCAGTTCTACTTCCGTACGACGGACGTGACGGGCACGATCGAGCTGCCCAAGGACAAGGAGATGGTGCTGCCGGGCGACAACGTGTCGATCACGGTCAAGCTGCTGGCGCCGATCGCCATGGAAGAAGGCCTGCGCTTCGCCATCCGTGAAGGCGGCCGTACCGTCGGCGCCGGCGTCGTCGCTAAAATTATTGCTTGATTTTAAGGGTCTCCCTTAAAAAAACGGCCCCACCCAGGACGCCGCGGATCCGGCTCTGCCGGTCCGCCAGCGTCGCCCCCCTGGGGGGGCGCGCGTAAGCGCGTAGGGGGGGTCCAACCTCGCTCTTTAGGACAGTTTCATGAAAAAGCAGAAGATTCGCATCCGCCTCAAGGCGTTCGATTACAAGCTCATCGACCAGTCGGCCGCTGAGATCGTCGAAACCGCCAAGCGCACGGGTGCCGTGGTTCGTGGTCCGGTTCCCCTGCCGACCCGTATCCGCCGCTACGATCTGCTGCGTTCGCCGCACGTCAACAAGACGTCGCGCGACCAGTTCGAGATCCGCACCCATCAGCGCCTGATGGACATCGTGGATCCCACCGACAAGACCGTGGACGCGCTGATGCGCCTGGACCTGCCGGCTGGCGTGGATGTGGAAATCGCTTTGCAGTGACGTGGTATTTGCGCCCGGGGCTTGAAAAGGCCGCCGGGCGCAGGCTATACTAGCCGGCTAGCCCGTGGGTGAGTCCATGGGCTTTTGGCACGTATTTTTGGCACGTATTGATCCGGCGGGGTTTCCCCGGCATTTTTCCCGGGTCGTGCCGCCAGCAATCACTATCGCATCAATGTAGGCGCAGCGCCCTTGGCGTTGCTGTCCGGTGCCGCACTTCGGTGCGACGCCATTTTTAGCCCCGGCCAATCGTAGTCGGGAATGGAGAAAACGATGTCGACCCAATCGACGGCCTCCACGCCAGCCGCATTCCGGCTCGGCCTGGTGGGTCGCAAGGTTGGCATGACCCGCATTTTCACGGACGATGGCGAGTCCATCCCCGTGACCGTGCTGGACGTGTCGAACAACCGTGTGACCCAGGTCAAATCCCCGCAAACGGACGGTTACGCCGCCGTTCAGGTCACGTTCGGTACGCGCCGTGCTTCGCGCGTCACCAAGCCTCTTACCGGCCATTTCGCGAAAGCGGGTGCCGAAGCGGGCAGCGTGCTCAAAGAATTCCGCCTTGATCCGGCCAAAGCGGCCGAGTTCGCTCCGGGCGCAGTCATCACCGTGGAATCCGTCTTCACGGTCGGCCAGAAGGTCGACGTGACGGGTACGACCATCGGTAAGGGCTTCTCGGGCGCGATCAAGCGTCACAACTTCTC
The DNA here is from genome assembly GCF_039523035.1 of Pigmentiphaga daeguensis. Taxonomy (NCBI): domain Bacteria; kingdom Pseudomonadati; phylum Pseudomonadota; class Betaproteobacteria; order Burkholderiales; family Alcaligenaceae; genus Pigmentiphaga; species Pigmentiphaga daeguensis. The sequence continues at coordinate 100,360 of NZ_BAAAEN010000005.1, forward strand.
GTCGAACCGCGCTTCGCACGGTAACTCGGTGTCGCACAACTCGGCCGGCTCCATCGGTATGGCGCAGGATCCGGGCCGCGTGTTCCCGGGCAAGAAGATGGCCGGCCACTATGGCGACGTCACCCGCACCGTGCAGAACCTCGACGTGATCCGCGTGGACGCCGAGCGCGGCCTGCTGCTGGTCCGGGGCGCCGTCCCGGGCCATGCCGGCGCGAACATCGTCGTTCGTCCCGCTGTGAAAGGAGCCTGAACATGGCAGATCTCAAGCTCCTGAATGACCAGGGCCAGGTCGCTGCGACCGTCAGCGCCCCCGATACGGTCTTCGGCCGCGAATTCAACGAAGCGCTGGTGCACCAGGTCGTTGTCGCCTACCAGGCCAACGCCCGCAGCGGAAACCGCGCCCAGAAGGACCGCACGGAAGTCAAGCACTCCACCAAGAAGCCCTGGCGCCAGAAGGGTACCGGCCGCGCTCGCGCCGGTATGACCTCGTCGCCGCTGTGGCGTGGGGGTGGTCGCATTTTCCCGAATTCGCCTGAAGAAAACTTCAGCCAGAAAGTGAACAAGAAGATGTACCGCGCCGGTGTGCGGTCGATTCTGTCGCAACTGGCCCGCGAAGACCGGATCGCGATCGTCGAGAACTTCGTGGTCGATTCGCCCAAGACCAAGGTGGCCGCCGACAAGCTCAAGAGCCTGGGCTTGAACTCGGTCCTCATCATTACCGATACGGTTGACGAAAACCTCTATCTGGCCACGCGCAACCTGCCGCACGTGGCGGTGGTCGAGTCCCGTTATGCCGATCCGCTGTCGCTGATCCACTACAACAAAGTGTTGATCACCAAGCCCGCGATCGCTCAGCTCGAGGAGATGCTGGGATGAGCAACGACCGTCTGCTCCAGGTTCTGCTGGCTCCGATCGTCTCTGAAAAGAGCACGTTCATCGCCGACAAGAACCAGCAAGTGGCTTTCCGCGTCCTGCAAGACGCCACCAAGCCGGAAATCAAGGCTGCCGTCGAACTGCTCTTCAAGGTGCAGGTCGAGTCCGTGCAGGTTCTCAATACCAAGGGCAAAGTCAAGCGCTTTGGCCGCTTCATCGGTCGCCGCCGCAACGAGCGCAAGGCGTACGTGTCGCTGAAGCCGGGTCAGGAAATCGACTTTGCGCAGGAGGTGAAGTAAATGCCCCTCGTCAAGCTGAAGCCGACTTCCGCCGGTCGCCGCGCGATGGTGAAGGTGGTTCACCCCCACCTGCACAAAGGTCGCCCGCTCGACAGTCTGCTTGAAAAGCAGATGCAGAATGCCGGCCGCAACAACAATGGCCATATCACCACGCGTCATCGCGGCGGTGGTCACAAGCAACATTATCGTGTGGTCGATTTCAAGCGCACCAAGGACGGCATCCCGGCCAAGGTCGAGCGCATCGAATACGACCCCAACCGTACGGCGCACATCGCTCTGTTGTGCTATGCCGACGGCGAACGTCGCTACATCATCGCCCCGCGCGGTCTTGAAGTCGGCGCCACGCTGGTGTCCGGTAGCGAAGCGCCCATCCGCGCTGGCAATGCCCTGCCGATCCGCAACATCCCGGTCGGTAGCACCATCCACTGCGTGGAAATGATCCCCGGCAAGGGCGCCCAGATGGTGCGTTCGGCAGGCGGATCGGCCGTGCTGCTGGCTCGTGAAGGTACCTATGCCCAGGTTCGCCTGCGTTCGGGCGAAGTCCGCAAGGTGCACATCGAGTGCCGTGCGACCATCGGCGAAGTCAGCAACGAAGAGCATGGCCTGCGCCAGATCGGCAAGGCCGGTGCCACTCGTTGGCGCGGCATTCGCCCCACCGTTCGCGGTGTTGCCATGAACCCGATCGACCACCCGCACGGTGGTGGTGAAGGCCGTACTGGCGAAGCCCGTGAGCCGGTCAGCCCCTGGGGCACTCCGTCCAAGGGTTTCAAGACCCGCCGCAACAAGCGGACGAACAATATGATCGTCCAGCGGCGCAAGAAGAAGTAAGCGAGGCGAGCCATGTCACGTTCGATTAAAAAAGGCCCGTTTGTCGACCTGCACCTTCTGAAGAAGGTTGAGTCGGCCACGGCCGGCAAAGACAAGCGCCCGATCAAGACCTGGTCGCGTCGTTCCACGATCCTGCCCGAGTTCATCGGTCTGACGATCGCGGTTCACAATGGTCGCCAGCATGTTCCCGTGTATGTCAACGAGAACATGGTCGGTCACAAACTCGGCGAGTTCGCGCTGACCCGTACGTTCAAGGGTCACGCTGCGGACAAGAAGGCCAAGAGGTAAGCGCGATGGAAACCACTGCGATTGTTCGTGGCGTACGCGTGTCGGCCCAGAAGGCCCGTCTGGTCGCGGATATGATCCGCGGCAAGTCGGTGGCCCAGGCCATCAACATTCTTACGTTCACGCCCAAGAAGTCCGCCGGCATCATCAAGAAGGCGGTCGAATCCGCCATCGCGAATGCCGAGCACAACGACGGTGCCGACATCGACGAACTGAAGGTGAAAACCATCTACGTCGACAAGGGTGCGTCGCTCAAGCGTTTCGACGCCCGCGCCAAAGGCCGCGGCGTCAAGATCGAGAAGCAGACTTGCCACATCGTGGTCAAGGTCGGCAGCTAAGGAGCCACGATGGGACAGAAAATTCACCCGACCGGGTTCCGTCTCTCGGTCAGCCGTAACTGGTCCTCCCGCTGGTACGCCAGCGGTAGCGCCTACGCCGGCATGCTGGCGGAAGACATCAAGGTCCGCGAGTACCTGAAGAAGAAGCTGAAAGGCGCTTCCGTGGGTCGCGTGGTCATCGAGCGTCCTGCCAAGAACGCGCGCGTCACGGTCTACTCGGCTCGTCCGGGCGTCGTGATCGGCAAGAAGGGCGAGGACATCGAGATCCTGAAGGCCGATCTGCAGCGTCTGATGGGCGTGCCCGTGCACGTCAACATCGAAGAGATCCGCAAGCCGGAAATCGACGCCCAGCTGATCGCCGACTCGATCGCCCAGCAGCTCGAAAAGCGCATCATGTTCCGCCGGGCGATGAAGCGCGCCATGCAGAACGCCATGCGCCTGGGTGCCCAGGGCATCAAGATCATGAGCGCCGGTCGCCTGAACGGCATCGAGATCGCCCGTACCGAATGGTACCGCGAAGGCCGTGTGCCGCTGCACACCCTGCGCGCCAACATCGACTACGGCACGTCCGAAGCCGGTACGACCTATGGTCTGATCGGCATCAAGGTGTGGGTCTACAAGGGCGACACGCTGGGCTCGGCCGAGCTGGCCGCCGCCCCTGAAGCAACCAAGGACGAAGAGCGCAAGCCGCGCCGCGGCCCGCGTAACGACCGTCCGGGCAACCGCCCCGGCGCTGGTCGTGGTCGCGGCGGCCGCCGGCCCGAAGGCGAGGCAGCTGCTGCTGCCGCGCCCGAGGGTGGTGCCCGGCGTGCGCCGCGCAAGCCGGCTGCTGACGCGGCCGCGCCTGCCAAAGACGGAGAATAAGCATGCTGCAGCCATCGCGCAGGAAATACCGCAAGGAACAAAAGGGCCGCAATACCGGCCTGGCCACGCGCGGCGCCAATGTCTCGTTCGGCGAATTCGGTCTGAAGGCCACGGGTCGTGGCCGCCTGACCGCTCGCCAGATCGAGTCGGCCCGTCGTGCCATCACCCGCCACATCAAGCGTGGCGGCCGTATCTGGATCCGCGTCTTCCCGGACAAGCCGATCTCGCAAAAGCCCGCCGAAGTCCGGATGGGTAACGGCAAGGGCAACCCGGAGTACTGGGTCGCCGAGATCCAGCCCGGCAAGGTGCTGTATGAAATGGAAGGCGTCAACGAAGAACTGGCGCGCGAGGCGTTCCGCCTGGCGGCTGCCAAGCTTCCGATCTCGACCGTCTTCGTGACGCGTCATCTCGGAACGTAAGGAGATAGCAATGAAGGCAAGCGAACTCCGTTCGAAGGACGCCGGCGAGCTCGGCAAGGAGCTCGAGGGTCTGCTTAGGGCTCAGTTCAGTCTGCGCATGCAGCTGGCTACCCAGCAGCTTTCCAACACCAGCCAGCTCGGCAAGGTGCGCCGCGACATCGCGCGTGTCCGTACCGTGCTGCGCGAGAAAGCCGGGAAGTAAACATGAGCGAAACCAAGCTGAAGCGTACGCTGACCGGTCGTGTGGTCAGCGACAAGATGGACAAGACGGTAACCGTGATGGTCGAACGCCGGGTCAAGCACCCGCTGTACGGCAAGATCGTCGTCCGGTCCGCCAAGTACCACGCTCACGACGAAACCAACCAGTACAAGACCGGTGATCTGGTCGAGATCTCGGAAACCCGTCCGGTTTCCAAGACCAAGGCCTGGTCGGTGGTCCGTCTGGTCGAAGCCGCGCGGATCATCTGATCCCCGCAGGCTGAACGGGCATCGCGAGATGTCCGGCGCAAGGCCGTGGAGGCAACTCCACGGCCTTTTGTTTTGGGTGCCTGCCGGCACGGGCGCAGAGCCCCGTCTTCAGTTGGCCGGTGGAACCGTGTCGCCGCTCGACAGGCGTTGCTCGAACTCGCCTATCCGCGCCGCTTCCGCCTGCAGGCGGGGAACGAGAGCCAGAGCCTGGGCGCGTTCCGCTTCGGTGTGGGCGGTCAGCAGCAGCAAGCTGCCCATGACTTGCCCGTCGACATGGCGTACCGGAACGGCCAGTGCCAGGATGCGGGGATTGCGCTTGCCCACCGTAGCCACGTAACCCTGCTTGCGGATGGTCGCGAGGGCGCTGCGGAATTCCTGCCAGTCCTGACCCAGTCCCGACTCGGCGATCTCGGCCTGCTTCGCCAGGTACAGGGCCCGAATCTGATGCGGAGCCAGGTTGGCCAGGATGGCTTGCGAGCCGGCGCCCTGGAACAGGGGGAAGGCGGATCCACGGCCACGATACAGCGGCATGCGCTCCCCTTCGTGGATGATGTGGCTGGAGCCCACCTGGTGGGTACACAGGACGCGATCGTTGTACAGGGTGCATAGCAACAGCGCCCGGTTGTCGCAGATGTCCGCCATACCTGCCATGACCGACTTGCCGGCGTTGAGCAGCGGATCCGATTGCTGCAGCAGCCTTTCGAGTTCGACGATGCGCGAGCCCAGCGAATAGCGGCCCTTGCCCCGCTGCGCCAGCAGCCCGCGATCGCTCAGTTCCTGCAGGTAGCGATAACAGGTGGAGCGGCCCACGCCCAGCCGGGCGGCAACTACGTCCACCTGGATCTGCAGGTTGTCGGCGGTGAAGAGATCCAGGATGGTCAGCAGCCGGCCGACCGCGCTTTCGCCTGTGGCTGGCGGCGGCGTGGCGTCGGTCGGGATGGGAGGGAGCGCTGCGGGAGAAGGGGAACGGACGGGCATCGGCGGCGGCGGGATCAGGATTTTCCTATGATCGCACAACATCGCACTTCTTCGTAATCGCGGGAATAATAAAAATTCTCTCTTTGACGGAAAAATTTATTTCTCCTAATATGGGAAAAATTTTATCCAACCAAGGAAGCATCATGCGCCGAGAGGAAGTGCTGAAGGACTACGAGGAATATCGGGAACAGGGCCGGATCTGGGGGCAAGTGCCGGTCGAACGTATCACTCGCATCAAGTTTCCCCGTGTCTCGCGGGCGGTCGTGGAGCGTTACCTGGCGCTGCCCGACCTGACCACCACCGTGTCCGACCTGCTGGACGGCTTCGGCGTGTGCGGGGTGGTCGCCGCTTCGCACATCAAGCCGCTGCAAAGCGGCAGAAAGATCGTGGGCCATGCCGTCACCCTGCGCTCCATGCCCGAGCGCAAGACGCCCACGCAGGGCTACCTGGACAAGGAGCCCATCAAGATGTCCACGCGCGAGATCTACTATTTGTCCGAGCCGGGCGACGTGCTGGTGGCCGATTTCGGCGGCGACCTGAACGTCTCGAACATGGGCGGGCAATCGGCGCTGGTGGCCAAGACCCACGGGTTCGCCGGGGCGATCGTCAACGGCGCGGTGCGCGACCTGCCGGCCATCCGCGAGATCGACTATCCGGTCTGGGCCGCGGGCGTGACCCCCATCACCGGCAAGTTCCGGATGGAGGCCATGGAGATCAACGGACCGGTGCGCGTGCACGACATCGTGGTCTATCCGGGTGACCTCATCGTGGCTGACGATTCAGGCATCTGCGTGGTCCCGGCCGAGTTCATCGAGCCTTTGATCGACGAGGCCGAGAAGGTCGGCGGTGCCGAGGACAAGATGCGGGAACTGATCGTATCCAAGGCGCCCATTTCCGAATTGCGCCCCCTTTTCCGCAAGCGCTACGACTGACACCGAACATGGGGACGGCCGCGCGGGCCGTCCCGCGACAAGATCAGGAGACTTTCATGCATCGCTTCGGCATTTTTGCGTCGTTGCTGCTGGCGGCGCCGTTGCCCATGGCGCTGGCCCAACCTTTTCCCTCGGCCCCGGTCAAGCTGGTGGTGCCGTTCGCGCCCGCGGGCGGGACGGACGCCGTGGCGCGCGCCGTGGCGCAGTCGCTGGGCAAGCAACTGGGGCAGTCGGTCATCGTCGAGAATCGGCCGGGAGCGGCCGGGGCGCTGGGGTCGCTGGCCGTGGTGCGGGCGCCGGCCGACGGCTATACCCTCTTGCTGGGCAGCAATGGCCCGATCGCCATCAGCCCCAGCCTTGATCCCAAGCTCCCTTACGACCCTGCCCGGGACCTGCGGCCGGTCGCTGCCGTGGCCTCGGTGCCGTTCATGCTGGTGGCGAACCGCAACCTGCCGGCCAATGATGTGAAGGGGCTGGTGGAACTGGCCCGGCGCAAGCCTGGCGCCATCAATTTCGCTTCTCCCGGCACGGGCACCACCAACCACCTGGTAGGGGAACTGTTCAAGACGATGGCGAAGGTGGAGATGGTCCACATTCCCTACAAGGGCGCTTCGCCGGCGATGAACGACGTCGCCAGCGGGGTGGTGCAATTCATGTCAGGCGACATCAATACCTTGTTGCCCATGATCCAGGGCGGCCGGCTCAAGCCGCTCGCGGTCACGGGTGCCACGCGCAGCAGCCTGGTGCCCGATGTGCCGACCGTGGCCGAGAGCGGCATCGCGGGTTTCGAGGCCACCGGCTGGTTCGGCCTGTTCGCGCCGGCTGCCACGCCGCGACCGGTGGTGGACCGGCTGGCCGCGGCCGTCGCCGCGGCGCTGAAGGATCCGGAGGTAGACGAGCGGATCAAGGCCCTGGGCGGCGCGCCGCTGGAGCTGTCGGGCGACGCCTTCGGCGCCTATGCCGCGAAGGAGCGCGCCAAGTGGAAGCAGGTTATCGACGCCCACCAGATCAAGCCCGACTAGCAGCGGGCCGCCCCGGCGGGCGGCCCGCCGCGGTCAGCGCAGCGTGAAGCTGGCGCGCTTGACGTCCTGGGAATCCAGCCCGATCTGGACCTCGAAGTCTCCGGGTTCCGCCACGTGCTGGAGGCGGGCATCGAAGAACTTCAGGTCGTTCTCGTCGATCTCGAAGCGCACGGTGCGTGTCTCGCCCGGTTCCAGCGCGATGCGCTGGAAGCCCCGCAACTCCTTCACCGGCCGCACGACCGAGGCGGCGGCATCGTGGATGTATAGCTGCACCACCGTCTCGCCGCGCCGCGTGCCGGTGTTCTTCAGGTTGACCTGGGCCCCGAGCTTGCCGCCCCGGGCCATCGTGGCGCTGTCCAGCACGACGTCCGATAGGCTGAAGCCGGTATAGCTCAAGCCGTACCCGAACGGATAAAGCGGCCCGTTCTTTTCCTCGAAGTACTGCGAGGTGTAGTTGCCCGGCTTGCCTTCGACGAAGGGCCGGCCCACGCGGGGATGGTTGTAGTAGGTCGGAATCTGGCCGATCGAGCGGGGGAAGGAGATGGGCAGCTTGCCGGCGGGGTTGTAGTCGCCGAACACGACGTCGGCGATCGCATGGCCGCCCTCGGTGCCGCTGTACCAGGTCTCGAGCAGGGCATCGGCGTTGGCGCTCTCCCATTGCAGGTCCAGCGGCCGGCCGTTCATCAGCACCAGGACCAGCGGCTTGCCCGTGGCCTTGAGCGCATGCAGCAGCGCGCGCTGGCTGGCGGGAATGTCCAGCCGGGTGCGGCTGGAGGATTCATGCGACATGCCGCGCGATTCGCCCACCGCGGCGACGATGACGTCGGCCTGCCTGGCGATGCCGACGGCTTCGGCGATCATGTCGGCGGGCGGCCGCGGGTCCTGGAAGACTTCCTTGTTGTCCCAGTTCAGGAAGTTCAGGTAGTCGACGATGCGCGCATCATCGGTGACGTTGGCCCCTCGCGCGTAGAGCAGGCGGCCCTGGCCGCGCATGGCTTCTTCCATGCCTTGCCGCAGCGTGATCGAGGATTCGCTCTTGCCGGCCGCCGACCAGCTGCCCATCATGTCCAGCGGCGAATCGGCCAGCGGACCGACCAGCGCGACGGTGGCCGTCCTGGCCAGGGGAAGGGTCTGGTTGCGGTTCTCCAGCAGGACCAGCGACTTGCGCGCCAGCTCGCGCGCGTCGGCGCGGTGCATGCGGCTTTCGGCATAAAGGTCGGGCGGATCGTCGGCCGCGGCGCCGATGCGCAGGTAGGGGTCGTGGAACAAGCCCATGTCGTACTTGGCGCCCAGTACGTTGCGCACCGAGCGGTCGATCTCCGCGACGGTGACTTCGCCCGACTTGACCAGGCCGGGCAGCTCCTGCAGGTACAGCGTGTCGGCCATGCTCATGTCCACGCCCGCCTTGATGGCAAGCCGCGCGGCCTCGCGGTCGTCGCGCGCCACGCCGTGGCGGACCAGCTCGGTGATGGCGCCATGGTCGCTGATGGCGATGCCCCGGAACCCCCAGTCCTTGCGCAGCAGGTCCTGCAGCAGCCAGGTGTTGGCGCTGGCGGGGATGCCGTTGATGGAGTTCAGCGCCACCATCACGCCGCCAGCCCCGGCGTCGATGGCCGCGCGGTAAGGGGGCAGGTAGTCCTGGTACATGCGCAGGGGGCTCATGTCGACGACGTTGTAGTCGCGGCCGCCTTCGACCGCGCCGTACAGCGCGAAATGCTTGACGCTGGCCATGATGCTGTCGGCCCGCGCCGGTGACGGGCCCTGGTAGCCCTTGACGGTGGCCCGCGCGATGCGCGAAACCAGATAGGGGTCTTCGCCGAACCCTTCCGAGGTGCGGCCCCAGCGCGGATCGCGCGCGATGTCCACCATGGGGGCGAAGGTCATGTCCAGGCTGTCGGCGGCGGCCTCGATGGCGGACACGCGCGCGGCGCGTTCGATCGCGCCCATGTCCCAGCTCGACGCCAGGCCCAGGCCGATGGGGAAGATGGTCCGGTGGCCGTGCACGACGTCATAGGCGAAGAACAGCGGGATGCGGAGGCGGCTCTTCCTGGCGGCGGCATCCTGCATCATGCGGTTGTCGACATGGATGACCGAGTTGAACGTGCCGCCTATGCGGCCGGCCGCGATCTCCTTGGCGATCTTCTCGCGCGGCATGTCCGGGCCGATGCTGATCAGGCGCAGCTGGCCGATCTTCTCGTCCAGCGTCATCTGCGACATCAGGTCGGCGATGAAGGCATCCTTGTCGTTCAGCAGCGCGGGGTTGGCCGCGGCGCGGGCGCCGCCGGAAGCGAGCAGGAAGGCGCACAGGCCCAGGGCGAGCCGCTTCGCCACCGACCGGCCAGCGGCGCCGGCCGTCCCGCGCGAAGGGCGGGCCAGGGGAGGATGGGGGAGAAGGCGGAATCGATGGGATGAACTTGGCGCCAAGTGGTCGTCCTCCATGGGGGCGGGCCTGGGGAGCGGCGACGCGGGACGCGGCGCCGCGGAAGGTCGCCCGATTGTACGGGTGCACGGCGCGATTCTGCCCTCGTGCGCCCTGGCGCGGCGTCCGGCTGTGATACTTTCCGTTTCGCCCGGGCCGCGTGGCGGCAGGGCGCGCGGGCGTTGGCGCGCCAGACGGCTTGTTACAACCGCGACGGTCCGGGGCCCCCGGATCGAGGAATCATCGTGCCTTGCGGCGGTCGTAACCCGACTCGGGGTTCCACCGTCCACATCGTTCCAGGGAGAAACTAGTGGGTTTTGCAGACGTAGCCAGCTTCGCGCGCAACAGGTTCGCGCCTGTGTCGCTCGGGATCGCCACGGTCTTGTTGTCCTTGCTGGGCGCGGCCACGGCAAGCGCCTTTACGCTCGACGACGTGACGGCGCGGGCCAGGACGCTTGCCGACCGGGCCTACCAGGCCCCGGTCAGCAACCTGCCGCCGGCCTTCAGCAAGATGCAGTTCGCCGATTACCTGCGCATCCAGCCACGCCGCGACCAGTTCGAGTGGCACGACCGCGATACGCCGTTCAGGCTGGCGTTCTACCACCAGGGCATGCATTTCTCCACGCCGGTCGGCATCAACGAGGTGGTCGACGGCCAGGTCCACGAGATCAAGTACGACCCCGCCAAGTTCGACTTCGGCGGCATGTCCTTCGATGCGAACACGACGCGCAACCTGGGCTACGCGGGCTTTCGCGTGCTCTATCCCATCAATCGCGATGGCGTGCACGACGAAATCATGAGCATGCTGGGCGCGAGCTATTTCCGCGTGATCGGCAAGGGCCAGGTTTACGGCCTGTCGGCGCGGGGCCTGGCCCTGGACACCGCGTGGAAGGACGGCATGGCCGAGGAGTTCCCGCGCTTTCGCGAGTTCTGGATCGAACGGCCCAAGCCCCAGGACCGCTTCCTGGTGATCTACGCCTTGATGGATTCGCCGCGCGCCACCGGCGCCTACCGCTTCGTGCTGCGGCCGGGCGAGGACGCCGTGCTGGACGTCGAGTCGCGCGTGTTCCTGCGCGGCCAGATCAACAAACTGGGCGTTGCGCCGCTGACGAGCATGTTCCTGTACGGGCCGAACCAGGGCGTGCGGGGCAACAACTTCCGTCCGGCGCTGCATGATTCCAACGGCCTGGCCATCCACACCGGCAGCGGGGAATGGCTGTGGCGGCCCCTGAACAACCCGCGCACGCTGTCGGTCAGCTCATTCCAGGTGACCGATCCCAAGGGGTTCGGCCTGCTGCAGCGGGGGCACGAGTTCTCCCGCTACGAGGACCTGGCCGACCGCTACGACCTGCGCCCCAGCGCGTGGATCGAGCCCAAGGGCAACTGGGGGCCGGGCAAGGTGGAGCTGGTCGAGATCCCGACGGCGGACGAGACCAATGACAACATCGTCGCGTTCTGGACGCCGGACGTGGTGCCGCCCAAGGGCCAGCCCATGCGCCACGACTACCGCATCCATTGGACGATGAACGAACCCGCGCTGATCGAGAAGGACGTGGGTTGGGTCAAGCAGACGCTGCGGACCGACGGCGAGATCCGCCAGGCCAACCTGATCCGCCACCTGGACGGCAGCACGGCCCTGATCGTGGATTTCGAAGGACCGGTCCTGGCGCGGCTCTCGCCCGATGCCACGGTGGGCGCCGAGGTCAGCGTGGGCGACAACGCCGAGCTGATCGAGAATGTCCTGCAGCGCAATCCCGCCATCCAGGGCTGGCGCCTGACGCTGCGAGTCAAGGTCAAGGACCCGAAACGGCCGGTCGAGATGCGGGCCGCGCTGGTCGAGGGCAAGCGCGCGTTGACCGAGACCTGGAGCTACCAGCTGCCAGCGCGGTAATCTGGAGGGTCCGCAAGCCGAGTTTCCAGACGGACCCACCATGATCATCAAGAACCAGGAAGACGTTACCCGCGCGGTGCTGGCCGAGGCCGCCCGCGCGCCCGATGCGCGCTTTCGCGAAATCCTGTCGGCGGGCATCCGCCACCTGCATGCCTTCGCGCGCGAGGCGCGGCTGACCGAGGCGGAGTTCCACCAGTTGTGCGGCGCGATCGCGCGGCTAGGCCAGGCGACCACCGCCTCGCACAACGAGGTGGTGCTGGCCGCCGGCTCGCTGGGCCTGTCCGCGCTGGTCTGCCTGCTCAACAACGGCGACAACGGCCAGACCGAGACCACCGCCAACCTGATGGGACCGTTCTGGCGGATGGGCTCGCCCGAGACGCCCAACGGCGGGTCCATCGTGCGTTCTCCCACGCCGGGCGACCCGGTGTTCGTCCAGGCCTGGGTGCGCGACCGCGAGGGGCGGCCGGTCGAGGGCGCGGAAGTCGACGTCTGGCACAGTTCGACCGAGGGCTTCTACGAGAACCAGGATCCGGCGCAGGGCGACATGAACCTGCGTGGCAAGTTCGTTACCGACGGCGATGGGCGCGTCGCGTTCCGCAGCATCAAGCCGGCCGGCTATCCGATCCCGGTGACCGGCCCCGTGGGCGAACTGATCCAGGCCCAGGGCCGGCACAACATGCGCCCGGCCCACATCCATTTCATGATTTACAAGCCGGGCTTCAAGACCCAGTTCTCGCAGGTCTATTCCAGCGACGATCCCAACCTGGAGACCGACGTGCAGTTCGGCGTCACGCAGGCGCTGGTGGGGCAGTACGTGCTGCACGACAGCGCGACCGAGCCCGCGCCCGACCCCGATCTGCGGGGCAAGTGGTACTCGATGGACCACCACTTCGTGATCGAGCCCGGCGAGGCCCGGCTGCCCCGGCCGCCCATCACCGGCAAGGCGGACGGCGAGCGGCCCGTCCTGACGGTGCTGGCGCGGCGCCCCTGACGGGCATCGGTCACGCGCACTGCCGGGGCTGGCCGATGGCGGGCGCCGAGGCCGGCGACATCCTTGCGCTCCACAGCGCCAGCAGCAGGCCCACGCCCGTGAGGGCGGCGCCGGCCCAACCCACCGACACCAGGCCCAGGCCCGACAGGGCCAGGCCGCCCACCCACGCCCCCAGGGCATTGCCCAGGTTGAAGGCGGCGATGTTCAGGCTGGAGACCAGCGTGGCGCCGGCGGGGCCGGCCTGTTGCAGCACGCGCATCTGCATGGGAGCGACGGTGGCGAACGCCACCGTGCCGAGAACGATGGTGTACGCCATGGCCACCAACGGCTGGCCGAAGGCCCAGGGGCCCAGTGCCAGGGCCGCCATCAGTGCCGCGGTGGTCAGCAGCAGCGCCTGCATGACGCCGCGGTCGGCCATGCGCCCGCCCAGCAGGTTGCCGGCCGCCAGGCCGGCGCCGAACAGCAGCAGGGTGACCGCGACCAGGTTGTCGCTCATCGCGGTGACCTGTTTGAGCAGCGGCTCGATGTAGGTATAGAGCGCGAACACCCCGGCGAACCCGAATACGGTGATGCCCAGACCGGCCCAGACCTGGATGCGGCCGAGCACGGCCAGCTCCTGGCCCAGCGGCGCGAGTTGCGGGCGGCCCTGGTCGCGCGGCACGAACCAGGCAAGGATGACGTAGGCGGCCACGCCCACCATGGCCACCGCGGCGAAGGCCGAACGCCAGCCGAAATGCTGGCCGATCCAGGCGCCGGCGGGCACGCCCAGCAGCGTGGCCAGCGTCAGCCCCGAGAACATCAGCGCGATCGCCGAGGCGCGCTTGTGGGGCGGGACCAGGCCCGTCGCGACCACGGCGCCCACGCCGAAGAAGGTGCCGTGCGTGAGCGAGGTCAGCATGCGGGCGGCCATCAGCCACCCGTAGCCGGGCGCCGCCGCGGCCGCGACGTTGCCGGCGATGAAGATGAGCATCAGGGACAGCAGCAGGCGCTTGCGCGGCCAGGTCCGGGTCAGCAGCGTCAGCACGGGCGCGCCCACCGCGACGCCGATCGCGTAGCCCGAGATCAGCGTGCCCGCCGTGGGCAGGGAGATGCCCAGGTCCGTGCTGACCTGCGTCAGCAAGCCCATGATGATGAATTCCGTGGTGCCGATGCCGAAGGCACCGGCGGCCAGCGCCAGGAGAGAGAGTGGCATGGTCGGGGTCCTGTGAGTGGATTGCAGTCGATAGCGACACTGTGGAGGCGGGCGCGACCTTTGTGTAGATGGAATAATGGAATGACATCTGTTCCATCAAGGAAAAGCCGTGCCGATCTCCGCCAAGACCGCCCCGACCCGTGCCGCACGGGCTCCTGCGCCCGCCGATGCCAACCGGTCGGGCGAGCTGGGGACCTTCGTGCTGGTGGCCGAGCGGGGCAGCCTGTCGGCCGCGGCCCGTCGGCTGGGCGTGTCGCCCTCGGCCGTGAGCAAGGTCATGTCGCGCCTGGAGGCGCGGCTGGGCGTGCAGTTGTTGCAGCGCAGCACCCGGCGGGTGCTGCTGACCGCGGAAGGCGCCCAATACTATGAGCAGGGCAAGCGCGTGCTGGCCGATCTGGACGAACTGGAGACCTCGGTCGCGGGGCAGGCCGAGCCCCGCGGACTGGTTCGCATCACTGCCAGCACGTCGACCGGACAGACCCTGCTGGGGCCGCTCATCCCGCGGCTGCTGACGGCGCACCCCGGCTTGCGGCTGGACCTCAGCTTCACCGACCAGGTCGTGGACCTGTTGGAAGCGGGGGTCGATATCGCGATCCGCTGGGGGCGGCTGCCCGCCTCGGATGTGGTGGCTCGGCTCCTGGGCCGCACGCGCCAGGTCGTCGTCGGCAGCCCTGAATACCTCGCCGTCCACGGCACGCCCGTCCATCCCGGCGACCTGGGCGCCCACCTGCGCCTGGGCTGGAACTACCGGCGCGAAGTCCCGCGCTGGCCTTTCGAGGTGGCGGGGCGCCGGATCGAGGTCGACATCGGCGAGATCGTCCGGGTGAACGACGGCGAGGTGATGCGCCGCCTTGCCCTGAACGGCGCTGGACTGGCCCGGCTGTCGGTGTATCACGCCTGGGACGACCTGCTGGCAGGCCGCCTGGTGCCGGTGCTGGAGCCCTACAATACCGGCGACCTCGAGCCCATCCACGCGGTCTACGTGGGCAAGCCCGGCCGGCTGCCGCCCCGCACCCGGGCGGTGCTGGATTTCCTCCAGGCCAACGTTGACCTGCGATACGCCGAGCACACGCCCGGGCCGGCCGGCGGATGAGGGCGCCGGCTGTGGGGGATATCCCGACAAAAGGCTTGCTATGTGGCAGTTTGCCGGGTATGATGGCAGGCTTACCTATGGGTTCTTGCCTTTTTGCCAGTGTAGTTCGCGGCTATCGCGCGTGGCGGGAAGGGGGAGTCCGGGGTGGGTAGTAACTGGCCTGGCACCGCGTTCTTGCGGTGTCCGCTTCAGAATTTCAACCCAGGGTGCGCAAGTCGCATTGCCGCCTGACGGGACCAAAACTGATCGGAAGGCTTGGCGTTCACTGAAAAGGTGGTGCCGGGCATTTCGGGTTAAGTTGGAACAGGGTAAACCATGATTCAAATGCAGACCACGTTGGACGTGGCCGACAACACCGGTGCGCGCTCGGTTATGTGCATCAAGGTGCTCGGCGGCTCCAAGCGCCGCTATGCCGGCATCGGCGACGTCATCAAAGTGAGCGTCAAGGATGCGGCCCCCCGCGGTCGCGTGAAAAAGGGCGAAATCTACAACGCCGTGGTGGTTCGTACCGCCAAGGGCGTCCGTCGCAAGGACGGTTCGCTGATCCGTTTCGGTGGCAATGCCGCCGTGTTGCTCAACGCCAAGCTCGAGCCCATCGGCACTCGCATCTTCGGACCCGTTACGCGTGAACTGCGTACCGAGCGTTTCATGAAGATCGTGTCGCTGGCGCCCGAAGTGCTGTAAAGGGACCGCGATGAACAAGATTCGCAAAGGTGACGAAGTCATCGTCCTGACCGGCAAGGACAAGGCCAAGCGCGGCGTCGTGCTGAGCGTTGCCGAAGACCGCGTCGTGGTCGAGGGCATCAACGTCGTCAAGAAGAATGTGAAGCCGAATCCGATGGCCAACCAGCCCGGCGGCATCATCGACAAGACCATGCCCATCCACGTCTCCAACGTGGCGATTTTCAACCCCGCCACCGGCAAGGCCGATCGCGTGGGCGTGAAGAAAGTCGACGGCAAGAATGTGCGCGTCTTCCGTTCCAATGGCGAAGCCATTGCGACGAAAGCGTAAGCGGGAGCAAACACAATGGCCCGTCTTCAAGACTATTACCGCGAGAAGGTCGTTGCCGACCTGACCAAGCAGTTCTCGTACAAATCCGTGATGGAAGTGCCCCGCATCACCAAGATCACCCTGAACATGGGTGTCTCGGAAGCGGTCGCTGACAAGAAAGTCATCGAGCACGCCACCGGCGACCTGACCAAGATCGCCGGCCAGAAGCCCGTCGTGACCAAGTCGCGCAAGGCCATCGCCGGTTTCAAGATCCGCGAGAACTACCCGATCGGCTGCATGGTGACCCTGCGTGGCGCCCGCATGTACGAATTCCTCGATCGCCTGATCAGCGTCGCGCTGCCGCGCGTGCGCGATTTCCGTGGCGTGTCCGGCCGTGCTTTCGACGGTCGCGGCAACTACAACATCGGTGTGAAAGAACAGATCATCTTCCCCGAGATCGAGTACGACAAGATCGACACGCTTCGTGGGCTGAACATCAGCATCACGACCACGGCCAAGACCGATGAAGAAGCCAAGGCGCTGCTGTCGGCCTTCCGCTTCCCGTTCCGTAATTAAGGGGTGAAATAGTGGCTAAGCTTTCACTCATCAACCGCGATATCAAGCGTGCCAAGCTGGCGGCCAAGTATGCCGCCAAGCGCGCCGCGCTCCAGGCTATCGTCGACGATGCGTCCAAGTCGGACGAAGAACGTTACCAGGCTCGCCTGAAGATTCAGCAGCTGCCCCGTAACGCCAACCCCACCCGCCAGCGCAACCGTTGCGCGGTGACCGGTCGCCCCCGTGGCGTGTTTCGCAAGTTCGGTCTGGCCCGTAACAAACTGCGCGAGATGGCTATGCGCGGCGAAGTTCCGGGCATGACCAAGGCCAGCTGGTAGGAGAGTCATTCATGAGCATGAGCGATCCGATCGCCGATATGCTGACGCGCATCCGCAATGCGCAGCGCGTAGATAAGGCGTCCGTGTCCATGCCCTCCTCGAAGCTGAAGGTGGCGATTGCCACCGTGCTGAAGGACGAGGGCTATATCGACGGTTTCGAGGTCAAGGCCAACGATGGCAAACCCGAACTCGAAATTTCCCTGAAGTACTACGCCGGCCGTCCGGTCATCGAGCGCATCGAACGCGTCTCGAAGCCCGGCCTGCGCATCTACAAGGGCCGTCATTCCATTCCCCAGGTCATGAACGGCCTGGGCGTGACCATCGTGTCCACCTCTCGTGGCGTGATGACCGATCGCAAGGCGCGCGCCAACGGCGTGGGCGGCGAGGTCCTCTGCTACGTGGCGTAAGGAGCCGACATGTCGCGTATAGCTAAATATCCCGTCGAGCTGCCCAAGGGCGTCGAAGCCACGATCGCTGCCGACCAGATCACCGTCAAGGGTCCCCTGGGCACGCTGGTCCAGGCCCTGACCGGCCAGGTCACGATCGCGCAAGACGCCGGCAAGCTGACTTTCGCCGCCGCCAACGACAGCCGCGAAGCCAAGGCCATGTCCGGTACCGTCCGGGCCCTGGTCAACAACATGGTGACCGGCGTGAGCAAGGGCTTCGAGCGCAAGCTGACCCTGGTCGGCGTGGGCTACCGTGCCCAGGCGCAAGGCGATTCCGTCAAGCTGCAGCTCGGTTTCTCGCACGATGTCGTGCATCAGATGCCTGCCGGCGTGAAGGTCGAGTGCCCCTCGCAGACCGAAGTGGTCATCAAGGGCGCCAACAAGCAGCAGGTTGGTCAGGTGGCCGCCGAAATCCGCGCCTACCGCTCCCCCGAGCCCTACAAGGGCAAGGGCGTGCGCTATGCGGACGAACGGGTCATCATCAAAGAGACCAAGAAGAAATAAGGCGGGCAAGGACGAATCATGGACAAGAAGCAAGCTCGTTTGCGTCGCGCGGTACCTACCCGCCGGAAGATCGCCGAGTTGCGCGTGCATCGCCTGTCGGTGTTCCGCACCAACCTGCACATCTACGCAAACATCATTTCGCCTGAAGGCGATAAGGTGCTGGTCAGTGCCTCGACCGTCGAACCCGAGGTTCGTCAGCAACTGGCTGGCGATTCGGGCAAGGGCGGCAACGTGGCCGCAGCAACCCTGGTGGGCAAGCGCGTGGCCGAGAAGGCCAAGGCTGCCGGTATCGAATCCGTCGCGTTCGATCGCAGCGGTTTCCGCTACCACGGCCGCGTCAAGGCCCTGGCTGATGCCGCGCGTGAAGCCGGCCTGAAGTTTTAAGCGAGGATTACATGGCCAAGATGCAAGGTAAGAATGCAGCGGCTGAGGAACGCGACGACGGTCTTCGCGAGAAGATGATTGCCGTCAACCGCGTCACGAAAGTCGTGAAGGGCGGTCGTATCCTCGGTTTCGCGGCGCTGACGGTGGTCGGCGATGGCGACGGTCGCGTCGGCATGGGCAAGGGCAAGGCCCGGGAAGTCCCGGTCGCCGTCCAGAAAGCCATGGAAGAAGCCCGCCGCAAGATGGTCAAGGTGCCCCTGAAGAACGGCACCCTGTACCACAACGTGGTCGGCAAGCACGGCGCCTCGACCGTTCTGATCTCGCCCGCCGTCGAAGGTACCGGCGTGATCGCCGGCGGCCCGATGCGCGCGATTTTCGATGTGCTCGGCGTTCGTAACGTGGTGGCCAAGAGCCTCGGCTCGACCAACCCGTACAACCTCGTGCGCGCTACGCTCAACGGTCTGAGCGCAAGCTCGACTCCGGCCGACGTCGCCGCCAAGCGCGGCAAGTCGGTCGAAGAGATCCTGGGATAAGCCATGACGACGAAGAAAAACGTCAAAGTGACGCTCGTGCGTTCCCCCATCGGGACGCCCGAATCGCACCGCGCCACGATTCGTGGCCTGGGACTGCGCCGGCTGAACAGCTCGCGCGTCCTGGTCGACACGCCCGAAGTGCGCGGCATGATCCGCAAGGTGTCGTATCTGGTCACCGTGTCGGAAGCCTGAGAGGTCTAGCATGCAACTCAATACGCTCAAGCCCGCCGAAGGCGCCAAGCACGCCAAGCGCCGTGTCGGTCGTGGTATCGGCTCCGGCCTCGGCAAGACCGCCGGCCGCGGCCACAAGGGTCAGAAGTCCCGTTCGGGTGGCTTCCACAAGGTCGGTTTCGAAGGCGGCCAGATGCCGCTGCAGCGCCGGCTGCCCAAGCGTGGCTTCAAGTCGCTGGGCCAGCACCTGTACGCGCAGGTCCGCCTGTCCGAACTGCAAGCGCTGCCGGTCGACGAAATCGACGTGCAGGCGCTCAAGCAGGCCGGCGTGGTCGGCCAGCAAGTCCGCTACGTCAAGGTCATCAAGACCGGCGAGCTCACCCGCAAGGTGGTGCTCAAGGGCATGACGGCGACGGCCGGTGCCAAGGCGGCGATCGAAGCCGCCGGCGGCTCCCTGGTCTGATAACCGAGGACTGAGCTTTGGCTAATGCGAACGCACTGGGCAAGACCGGCAGCAAGTACGGCGACCTGAAGCGCCGGCTGGTCTTCCTGTTGCTCGCCCTGGTGGTGTACCGGATCGGTACGCACATCCCTGTTCCCGGGATCGATCCGGTCCAGCTGACCTCCCTGTTCCATCAGAACCAGGGCGGGATTCTGGGCCTGTTCAACATGTTCTCGGGCGGTGCGCTTTCGCGTTTCTCGATCTTTGCATTGGGGATCATGCCGTACATCTCGGCGTCGATCATCATGCAGCTGATGACGGTCATCGTGCCGTCGTTGGAAGCGATCAAGAAGGAAGGCGAGGCCGGGCGGCGCAAGATTACGCAGTACACGCGCTACGGTACGCTGGCGCTCGCGCTGGTGCAGTCGGTGGGCATCTCGGTCGCGCTGGAGTCGCAGCCCGGGCTGGTCATCGATCCTGGCCTGATGTTCCGGGCCACCACGATGATCTCGCTCGTCACGGGAACGATGTTCCTGATGTGGCTGGGTGAGCAGATCACCGAGCGGGGCCTGGGCAACGGCATCTCGATCCTGATCTTCTCGGGTATCGCGGCCGGCCTGCCGCACGCATTGGCCGGGCTGTTCGAGCTGGTCAATACCGGAGCGATGGCTGTCCTGACGGCGCTGTTCATCGTCGTGCTGGTGGTGCTGGTGACGGCTTTCGTGGTGTTCGTGGAACGCGGGCAGCGCAAGATCGTCGTCAACTACGCCAAGCGCCAGGTGGGCAACCGGGTGTATGGCGGACAAAGCTCGCACCTGCCGTTGAAGCTGAACATGGCCGGGGTGATTCCGCCGATCTTCGCGTCGTCGATCATCCTGTTCCCGGCCACGGTGGTCAGCTGGTTCTCGAGTGGTGACGGCCTGCGCTGGCTGAAGGACCTGGCCGCCGCGTTGTCGCCCGGGCAGCCGCTGTACATCACGCTGTATGCCATTGCAATCGTGTTCTTCTGCTTCTTCTACACGGCGCTCGTGTTCAACAGCCGCGAAACCGCCGACAACCTGAAGAAGAGCGGCGCGTTCGTTCCGGGTATCCGTCCGGGCGAGCAGACCGCGCGGTACATCGACAAGATCCTGATGCGCCTGACTTTCAGCGGCGCCATCTACATCACGTTGGTGTGCCTGCTGCCGGAGTTCCTGGTCTTGCGGTGGAACGTGCCGTTCTACTTCGGTGGTACGTCTTTGCTGATTATCGTTGTGGTCACGATGGATTTCATGGCCCAGGTGCAGGCATACGTGATGTCGCACCAATATGATTCTCTGCTCAAGAAGGCGAACTTCAAGGGCGGAAATCTACCGGTGCGGTAACGAGAAAATGTCCAAAGACGACGTTATCCAGATGCAGGGCGAGGTCCTGGAGAACCTGCCCAATGCGACGTTTCGTGTCAAGCTCGAGAATGGCCATGTCGTGCTGGGACATATCTCGGGAAAAATGCGGATGAACTACATCCGCATCCTGCCGGGGGATCGTGTGACGGTCGAACTGACGCCATACGATCTATCGCGAGCAAGAATCGTGTTCCGCTCGAAGTAAGCCTGGGGCTTACCGGGTAAGAATTAGGAGTCAATCATGAAAGTAATGGCATCGGTCAAAGCAATTTGCCGGAACTGCAAGGTCATCAAGCGCAAGGGCGTGGTGCGGATTATCTGCACCGACCCGCGCCACAAGCAACGTCAGGGCTGAGCCTAGGCTCGGTTCTACGCTACAGGTATTCAAGGAAACGTTATGGCCCGTATTGCTGGCATCAACATTCCGCCGCATCAGCACACCGAAATCGGTCTGACGGCTATCTTCGGCATCGGTCGTTCGCGCGCTCGCAAGATTTGCGAAGTGGCCGGCGTGCCGAGCAACAAGAAGGTCAAGGATCTGAACGACGCCGAGCTCGAGCGGATTCGCGAACAGATCAACACCTTCACCGTCGAAGGCGATCTGCGTCGTGAAATCCAACTGTCGATCAAGCGTCTGATCGACCTCGGCTCGTATCGTGGCTTCCGCCACAAGCGCGGTCTGCCCGTGCGTGGCCAGCGTACCCGTACGAACGCCCGCACCCGCAAGGGTCCGCGTCGCGCCGCTGCGTCGCTCAAAAAGTAATCGGCTGACAGCCAGTCAAGGATTCAGAAATGGCGAAATCCCCGAACAGCGGCGCCCAGCGCGTTCGCAAGAAAGTCAAGAAGAACGTCTCGGACGGCATCGCGCACGTTCACGCGTCCTTCAACAACACCATCATCACGATCACCGATCGCCAGGGCAATGCCCTGTCGTGGGCGACGTCGGGCGGCGCCGGCTTCAAGGGCTCGCGCAAGTCCACCCCGTTCGCGGCCCAGGTCGCGGCGGAGTCCGCCGGTCGCGTGGCGATGGAATACGGCATCAAGACGCTGGAAGTGCGTATCAAGGGCCCCGGTCCCGGCCGCGAATCGTCGGTTCGCGCCCTGAACGCCCTGGGCATCAAGATCTCCAGCATCGCCGACATCACGCCGGTGCCGCACAACGGCTGCCGTCCGCCGAAGCGCAGAAGGATCTAGGCCCCCCCCCTACGCGCTTCGCGCGCCCCCCAGGGGGCGGCACTGGCGGACCGGCGGAGCCGGATCCGCGGTGCCCTGGATCGGTGGGCTCGTTGCCCGTTGGGCAACGTTGCCTGGGGGTTTGGGGCAAAGCGCGGTAGAATAGTGGGCTTTGCTGTTGGCAGTACGTAGTTTTTATTGTTTTCTGGGGGCGCGGCCGGCATGGGTCGGGCGCGCCGAGTAAGACCACCGTTTGCCGCGTTCTGGTTCATCGAACGTAATAGACCAAGGCAAACTCCTCGCCATGTCTGGTGCATGGCCTGACAGAGAAAAGGATACATCGTGGCACGTTATATTGGCCCCAAATGTAAG
Organism: Pigmentiphaga daeguensis; assembly: GCF_039523035.1. NCBI lineage: Bacteria > Pseudomonadati > Pseudomonadota > Betaproteobacteria > Burkholderiales > Alcaligenaceae > Pigmentiphaga > Pigmentiphaga daeguensis. The sequence continues at coordinate 122,546 of NZ_BAAAEN010000005.1, forward strand.
CTTTCCCGCCGCGAAGGCACGGACCTCTTCCTGAAGAGCGCCCGCCGTTCGCTGGATTCCAAGTGCAAGCTCGAGAGCAAGCCCGGCCAGCATGGCCGCACCTCGGGTGCCCGTACCTCGGACTACGGTCTGCAGCTGCGCGAGAAGCAGAAGCTCAAGCGCATGTACGGCATTCTGGAAAAGCAGTTCCGCAAGTACTTCGAAGAAGCCGAGCGCCGCAAGGGCAACACCGGTGAAAACCTGATCCAGTTGCTCGAATCGCGCCTGGACAACGTGGTCTATCGCATGGGCTTCGGCTCGACCCGCGCCGAAGCGCGCCAGCTGGTCAGCCACAAGGCGCTGATGCTGAATGGCCACACCGCCAACGTGCCGTCCATCATCGTCAAGGCCGGCGACGTGATCACCGTCCGCGAGAAGGCCAAGAAGCAGGCCCGTATCCAGGAAGCACTGCAACTGGCCTCCAGCCAGGGCATGCCGCAGTGGGTCAGCGTCGACATGACCAAGCTGGAAGGCACGTTCAAGCAGGCCCCGGATCGTGCCGATGTCGCCCGCGACATCAACGAATCCATGGTCGTGGAACTCTATTCGCGCTAATAACTGAAGCCGGCTCTAGGTGCCGGCTTTCCCATCCCTGGGCACAGCGGATCCGGCTTTGCCGGTCCGCCAGTGCCGCCCCTTGAGGGGCGCGCGGAAGCGCGTAGGGGTGGGCCTATTTTTCCCCCAGCCTTATCGGTGTAACGAGCCGAGGGTATTGATAAGGAATAAGGAAGATTCATGGCGAATGCCGCATTTCTGAAACCGCGCAATATCGACGTCGAAACCATCGGCTCGAATCATGCCAAGGTGATCATGGAGCCGTTCGAGCGCGGCTACGGTCATACCCTGGGCAACGCGCTGCGCCGCATCCTGCTGTCGTCGATGGCGGGCTACGCGCCGACCGAAGTGCAGATCACCGGTGTCGTGCACGAATATTCGGCCATCGATGGCGTGCGTGAAGACGTGGTCGACATCCTGCTGAACCTCAAGGGTGTGGTGTTCAAGCTGCACAACCGCGACGAAGTCGTGCTGACCCTGCGCAAGCAAGGTCCCGGCGTGGTCACCGCCGGCGACATCGAGATCTCGCACGACGTCGAGATCATCAACCCCAACCACGTCATTGCCAACCTGACGGACAACGGCCGCCTGGAAATGCAATTGAAGGTGGAGAAGGGCCGCGGCTACGTGCCGGGCAACCTGCGCAGCTTCGCCGATGATCATTCCCGCACCGTGGGCCGCATCGTGCTGGACGCTTCGTACAGCCCGATCCGCCGCGTCAGCTACACCGTCGAAAGCGCCCGCGTCGAGCAGCGTACCGACCTGGACAAGCTGGTCCTGGACATCGAGACCAACGGCGTGATCTCGCCCGAGGAAGCTGTGCGCCAGTCGGCCCGCATCCTGATGGACCAGCTGTCGGTGTTCGCCGCGCTGGAAGGCTCGACCGAGACCATCGAAGCGCCCGCCCGAGGCACGCCGCAGATCGATCCGATCCTGCTGCGCCCGGTGGACGACCTCGAACTGACCGTTCGTTCGGCCAACTGCCTGAAGGCCGAGAACATCTACTACATCGGCGACCTGATCCAGCGTACCGAGAACGAATTGCTGAAGACCCCGAACCTGGGCCGCAAGTCGCTCAACGAGATCAAGGAAGTCCTGGCCGCACGCGGCCTGACCCTGGGCATGAAGCTCGAGAACTGGCCGCCTCTCGGCCTCGAGCGGCCGTAGGGGTCCCCCCCCCTACGCCCTACGGGCGCCCCCCAGGGGGCGGCACTGGCGGACCGGCGGAGCCGGATCCGCTGTGCCTTGGGTAGCGGAGCTTCTTCCGTGCAGTAGTAGCAGTACCGAATTTTTTCACCGGCCCGCGGCGCTTTGCCGATAGAAGAGCTGGAAACCTCGCGGCAAAGCCGCTCTTAGATTCATAAAGGAAGTCATCATGCGTCACCGTCACGGTCTCCGTAAACTGAACCGCACCAGCAGCCACCGTCTGGCCATGTTCCGCAACATGGCTGTCTCGCTGCTTACGCACGAAGCCATCAAGACCACCCTGCCCAAGGCCAAGGAACTGCGCCGCATCGTCGAGCCGCTGATCACCCTGGGCAAGGAACCGACCCTGGCCAACAAGCGCCTGGCGTTCGCCCGCCTGCGCGATCGCGACCTGGTCGTCAAGCTGTTCGCCGAGATCGGCCCCCGCTTCAAGGAGCGCAACGGTGGCTACACCCGCATCCTGAAGATGGGTTTCCGCCAGGGCGACAACGCTCCCATGGCCTACATGGAGCTGGTCGACCGCGCGCCGGAAGCCGAAGCCGCCGACGCCGAGTAAGCAAGGCCAAGCCGGGCTTGCCCCGACCGGATGTCTGGTTTCATGAAAACTGCGAGCTTGTCTCGCAGTTTTTTTTCGCCCGGTGTATGTTGTCCGCACTCGCGGACCTTACCGAAAAGGGCATGCCATGGCTCGTCTGACTGCGCAGGACTTCGACCCTCGACTGCTGGAGCTGTACGACTATTACGTCCACGGCAGGATATCCCGGCGGGAGTTCCTGGACCGGGCGGCCAGGTTCGCGGTGGGCGGGCTGACCGCCGCCGGGCTGCTGGCTTCGCTCAGCCCGGACTATGCGCTGGCCGAGCAGGTGTCCTTCACCGATCCGGACATCGTTGCCGAATACATCGGCTATCCCTCACCCAAGGGCCACGGCACGGTGCGCGGCTACCTGGTGCGGCCGGCGAAGGCCGCGGGCAAGGTGCCGGGCGTGGTCGTGGTGCACGAGAACCGTGGCCTGAACCCCTATATCGAGGACGTCGCGCGCCGCCTGGCCAAGGCGGGCTTCCTGGCGCTGGCGCCCGACGGCCTGAGTTCGGTGGGCGGGTATCCGGGCAATGACGACAAGGGGCGGGACCTGCAGCGGCAGGTCGATCCGGCCAAGCTCATGAACGATTTCTTCGCCGCGGTCGAGTTCCTGATGCAGGGCGACAGGACGACCGGCAAGGTGGGGATCACCGGCTTCTGCTACGGCGGCGGCGTGGCCAATGCCGCCGCGGTGGCGTATCCCGAGTTGGCCGCGGCGGTACCCTTCTACGGCAGGCAGGCCAGCGCGGCGGACGTGCCGCGCATCAAGGCGCCGCTGCTGCTGCACTATGCCGAACTGGACAAGGGCATCAACGACGGCTGGCCCGCCTACGAGGCGGCCCTGAAGGCGGCCGGCAAGACCTACGAGGCTCACGTCTATCCGGGCACGAACCACGGCTTCCACAACGACTCCACGCCCCGCTACGATGAGGCGGCGGCCAGGCTGGCCTGGGACAGGACGATCGCCTGGTTCAAGCGCTACCTGGCCTAGTCGCCGGGGCTGGCCCGGTGGCCGCCAGGCCTCATGCCTCGTCGATCACCGGGTTGCGCAGCACGCCCACGCCTTCGACCTCGATGTCGCACACGTCGCCGGGCTTGAGCCACACCGGCGGCTTGCGCGCCAGGCCCACGCCCGACGGGGTGCCGGTGATGATCATGTCTCCCGGTTGCAGCGCCATGCCTTCCGAGCAGGCAGCCACCAGGGTGGCGACGTCGAAGATCATGTCGCGGGTGTTGGCGTCCTGCATCACCTGGCCGTTCAGGCGGCACTGGATCCGCAGGCCGGCGGCGCCCGCGGGCAACTCGTCGGCGGTGACAAATTCCGGGCCGAAGCCGCCGCTGCGGTCGAAGTTCTTGCCCCACAGCCACTGGTTGGAGCGGAATTGGTAGTCGCGGATCGAGCCTTCGTTGAACAGCGAATAGCCCGCCACGTGCTCGAGCGCGCGTTCCTTGGGAATGTAGCGGCCACCCTTGCCGATGACCGCGACCAGCTCGGCCTCGTAGTCGAACTGCTCGGATACCCGGGGGCGTTCGATGGCCTCTCCGTGGGCCACCCAGGACGAGGGGAAGCGCTGGAACAGCACCGGATGTGCGGGCGGCGCGAAATTGCTTTCGGCGGCATGGTCCACGTAGTTCAGGCCGATGGCGAAGGCCTTGGCGGGGTGTTGCAGCGGCGGCAGCAGCGCGAGGCCGGCCAGGGCCAGGCGCTCGCCGGGGGCGTTGGCGGCGGCGCGCGCGGCGTCCAGGCCGCCGGGGTCGCGCAGCAGTTCGTCCAGCGTGGCGGGCAGGCCGCGCGCGGTCAGGTCGACCACGTCGTTGCCGATGCGGGCGCCCAGGGCGGGCGCTCCGGCCTGGTTCTTGAAGGCGATCAGTCTCATGGTGTGTCTCGTTGCCCCGTCAGCCGGGGTATTCCTGGTTGGTGATGAAGTCGGCCGGCAGGGGCGGACCCCAGACGTAGAGCGAGTCCTCGGGCGGATGGTCGGCGGCGGGCCAGTCCAGTCCGGCCGGAACGTAGTCGATATCGTACGAGTATTCGGCCCAGCTGCCCCAGGGGTCGCGTACATAGTAGAAGTAATTCGAGCCCAGCACGTGCCGGCCGACCCCCCAGCCCTGTTGGTAGCCGGCGATGCGCATCTGTTCGGAGCCGCGCCCGACCTCGTCCAGGCTGCCGACGTCCCAGCTCGAGTGATGCAGGCCGCGCGCGTGCGACTTGGCGAAGGCCACGAGGTGGTGGTCGCTGCCGTGGATGCCGTGCATGAAGGCGATGAGATCGCCGGAGTGATCCGACACGCGCAGGCCCAGGATGGTCCGGCAGAAGTCCACCATGCGCGTGACGTCGGGCGTGAAGAACAGGACGTGCGACAGGTGGCGCGGCCGCACCGGCTGCACGCGGCTGCGGGCCGGCGCGGCGCCCTGGCCGGGCGGGACCGGGGCGACGGGGGTGGGCGGGCTCTTGGCGGCGGGCGAGACCTTGTCCGCCACCACCAGTTGCAGCGGCGTGCCGTCCGGATCGCGCAGCCACAGGCCCTGGCCGTCCGACAAGTCGTGCGGCTCGGTCCGCAGGCCGGCGTCCTCGATGCGCGTGCGCATCTCGTCCAGGTCCCGCGCGTGGATGCCGTAGCGCACGTACTGCAGGCGCTTGGTCGCGCTCCCTTCGTGGACGCGGCTCCATACGTGGGGATGGCCGTGCGTGCGCAGTTCGAGATGGCCGGCCCGGCGCCGCACGTCCAGGCCGAAGGCCAGGTAGAAGCGCTCGGCCTCGGCCAGGTCGGGCACCGAGTACACGAAGCAGTCCACCGAATGCACGGCGGCGCGGCGTTCGAGGTGGGTCGTCAGGGCAGAGGCGCGCACCGGCGTGCTCCTATTCCGGCTTGACGCCCGCCATGTCGACGGCCGCGCGCAGGATGGCGGTGTCGTTGCGCAGCGAGGCGGCGAAGGTTTCGGGGCTGTTGCCGATCACGCTCCAGTGCTGTTCCTCGATCTTGGCGCGCACGTCGGATTGCTGGAGTACGACCCGGAAGGTGTCCGCCAGCTTGGCGACGATGGGCGCGGGCGTGCCCGCGGGCGCGACGAATCCCATCCAGTTGCCGAAGGGGCGGAAGTCGGGAAAGTCTTCGGTGATGGCGGGCACGTCGGGGTGCAAGGGATGGCGCTTGGGCGTCATGAAGGCCAGCACCTTGATCTGTCCTGCCTTCCACTGTCCGAGCAGGCTGCCCACGCTCAGGATGGTGGCGTCGAGCCGGCCGCCCAGCAGTTCCATGGAGAGCTGTCCCGCGCCTTGATAGGGCACTTGCAGCATGTCGACCCCGGCGGCGGCCTTGAACTGTTCGCCCAGCAGGTGGTTGAACGAGCCGTTGCCGACGTTGCCGAAATTGAGCTTGCCGGGATTGCGCTTCAGGTAGTCGACGAACTCGCGCGTGGTGTTGGCCGGCACCTTGGCGCTGACCATCAGCGCGACGGGCAGGTCGGCCACTGCGGTGATGGGCGTGAAGCTCTTGAGCGGCTCGTAGGGCAGGTCCTTGCGCAGGTAGCTGTTGAGCAGCAGGGCCGAGGTGGTGGTCAGGTGGATGTTGTAGCCGTCGGGCGCCATGCGCGCCGCATAGCTGGTGCCGACGATGCCGTTGGCGCCCCCGCGGTTCTCGAACACCAGCGGCTGGCCCAGCAGCTTGCCGGCCCGATCGGCGATGAGGCGGCCGATGGCATCGATGGGCGATCCGGTGGGATAGGGGAACACCACGTGGATGGGCTTGTTGGGGTAGGGCTGCTGCGCGCCCGCCTGCAGCGGGCAGGCCATGCCGAGCAGCGCGGCCAGCGCTCCGGCGATCAGTTGCTTGGCGTGTCTCATCGTGGGTCCTCTTGGGGGGCTACATGGCCGGGGGACATGGCCCCGGCCTGGGAAAGGGATGTCAGGCAGGCGCGGAATGCCCGGCAGATATCGTCGTTGGCGCGGCGTGCCGCGGCCGAGGCTTCGAAGAAGCCCAGGAACGGGTGGAACATGTCGTCGTGGCGCAGCAGCGTGACGGGCACGCCGGCGCCGCGCAACCGGTCGGCGTAGGCCAGGCCTTCGCCGTGCAGCGGGTCGTGCCCGGCCACCGCGATGACGGTGGAAGGCAGTCCGCCCAGGTCGGCGGCGCGCAGCGGCGAAGGCGGAAACGCGGCAGCTTCCCCGGCGCGTTCGCCCATGTACAGGCGGGCGATGTCGCGCAGGTCGGCGGGGGACAACATCGGATAGTCGCGGCCGTCCGCCTCCAGCCGCAGGGTGTCGCGGGCCATGTCCAGCCCGGGCACGACCAGCAACTGCGCCGCCAGCGGCCGGCCGGCGTCGCGGCACAGCAGGGCGGCGCTGGCGGCCAGGTTGGCGCCCGCGCTTTCGCCGGCCACGGCCACGCGGGCCGGATCGCCGCCCAGTTCGCGGACATGCGTCTGTACCCACCGGGTGGCGGCCAGGGCATCGTCGTGCGCGGCCGGGTAGGGATGCTCGGGCGCCAGCCGGTAGTCCACCGAGACGACCACCGCGTCCAGGTCGCGGCACAGCTTGCGCGCGATGTCGTCCATCAGCTCGACGCTGCCCAGCACGAAGCCGCCGCCGTGGAAGAAGACCACGGTGGCGTGCGGACCCGCCGTGGCAGGCCGATAGACGCGGCCGGGAACCGGGGCGTCGTCCAGGTCGCGCACGGCGCCCACTTCGGGCAGGCCGTGGCGTTCGCGCGCGGCCAGGATGGCGCGCGCCATGCGCTGGCGAGCCTCGGGCGCGCTGCCGGCGAAGGGCGGCGGGGCATTCTGCGCGCGCAGGGCGGCCACGATGCGGGCCAGGTCCGCGTCCAGCGGCACGACCGGCGCGGCCGTCATGCCGGCAGCTCCAGTACGTGGGCCTGCGAGGCCCGTGCCCGCCGCCGCAGCGCCTCGACGTCGATATGCAGCAGCCGCCCCGCGCGCTTGACGGCGCGGCCGGCCACGAACACGGTGTCGACATTGCCGGGGTGGGCGGCCAGCACCACGGCGCCTACCGCGTCCGATACGGGCGTCAAGTTCAGATCGTCGCCGCGTATCAGTACGATGTCGGCCTGCTTGCCGGGCGTCAGCGAACCGGTCTTGTGGTCCAGGCCGGTGGCGCGCGCGCCGGCCAGCGTGGCGAACTCCAGCACGTCGCGCAGCGTGAGCGTGGCGGGGGCATCGGGCACGCGCGAGTGGCCGCCGCCCATCCACGACCGGTAGTAGGCGAAGGCGTGGCGCATCTGGGTGAACATGTCGCCCGCGCATTTGGTCTCGGTATCGCCGCTCAGGCTGGGCCGGATGCCGGCGGCCAGCAGGCGGTCGAAGGGAATGTCGCCGATGCCCTGGGCGTTCATCTCGCAATGCACGCCCAGCGAGGCGGTCACCCCGGCATCGGTCATCATCGCGATCTCGTCGCGGCCGCAGAAGCAGCAGTGCACGAAGGTCAGGTCAGGGCCCAGCGCGCCTTCGGCGTGCATCTGCGCGATCGCGCGTATCGGCGCGTTGCGCGCGTAGGCGCCCATGTGGATGCTGGAGCGCAGGCCCAGTTCGCGCGCCAGGCGCAGGTCGTCCAGCCAGACTTCGCGGCGGGCCATCTCCGGGCCGCGCGCCGCCATGGCCAGCGTCAGCAACTGGTCGTCCGAGGAAAAGAATTCGCGGCGCAGCCGGCGAATGTCCTGCGGATGGCCGCGCTGGCTGTCGAACATCCAGCTCGCGCCTTCGACCAGCGGCCAGCCGTGGCCGAACACGGCCCGCAGGCCGGCGTCGCGCAGCGCCTGGACGGCGGCGTCGCTGTGCTCGGGGCTGTTCTGCACGTGCGACCAGTCCATCATGGTCGTGATGCCGCCGTCCAGCGCCGACACCGCGCCCAGCAGCGTGCCCGCATAGACGTCCTCGGCGCGGAAGGCCGCGCCCTTGGCGCCCAGCATCTCGGCGAAATAGATCTGCGGATCGATGTCGGCGTAGCGGTGGCGCACGCAGGTCTGCCAGGTATGGCGATGCGTGTCGACGAAGCCGGGCAGGACGATCATGCCCCGGGCGTCGAGCTGTTCGGCATCCTCCACCGTCAGTTGCGGGGCGATCGCGGCGATGCGGCCGTCCTCGATCAGCAAGTCGCCCTGGCGCAGGTCGCCCACCTGGGGATCGACGCTGACGATCCAGCCCTGGCGGATGAGCGTGCGGCGGGTCATGCCCGGGCCCCGCGCAGCCAGCGGGCCAGTTCGGCGCGTACATCGCCGGCCTGTTGCACGGACGTGCCGGCCCAGGCGATGTAGCCGTCCGGCCGCACCAGCATTCCCTTGACGTCGGTCAGCGCGGCGGGCGCGCGGCCCAGGCGCGCCTGCACGCAACGCACGGGCAGTGCGTCCAGCGGCAGGCTTGCGTACTGGTTGCTGTAGCCTTCCAGGTCCAGCAGCACGAAGCGCCGTTCGCGCAGCAGCTCGGCCAGGCGCACGGATTGGCCGTCCAGCGCGACCAGGTCGATGTCCGGCGCGTGCTGCCCGGCCAGCGGATGGCTGCCCGGCGGCGCGGGATAGGGCCGGGTCAGGCCGCACAGTTCGCGCACCAGCTTGCGCTGCACGTCGGGCAGCGGAATGTACTCGCGCTGCATGCGCCGCTTCAGCGCCACGCCCTCGGGCTCGAAATTGAATTGCAGCGCGCACTGGGTCGCGACGCTGTCGAGCAGGTCGCGCATGACCGGCAGGCGCTCCTCGTCATAGCTGTCCAGGATCGCGGCGTCGCTGTGGCCCTGCACGACGTGGGCCAGCTTCCAGCCCAGGTTGAACGCGTCCTGCAGGCAGAAATTCATGCCCACGCCGCTGGCGGGGTAGTGGATGCGCGCCGATTCGCCCACCAGGAATACGCGGCCGCTGCGCAGCGTGGGCACGGCGCGCATCTGGTCGTCGAAGCGCGACGCCCAGCGATGGCCGCGGATGCCATAGTCGGTGCCGTGCACGTCGCGTATGCATTGCAGGGCTTCTTCCAGGGTGACGGGTTCGTCCTTGGCCGCATGCCGCCGGTCGCGGTGCACGATGTTGAAGCGGGTGATGCCGGCGCCGAAGGCGTAGCCGCGCACCCAGCCCATCTCGTTGTCGACGTTGATGCGGCCGCCGGGCCAGGGCGCGTCCAGTTCGGCATCGATCACGATGCCGCGGAACGAGCCGCCGCGGCCGTCGAAGGGAAGCCCGGCCTGGCTGCGCACGACGCTGCGGCCGCCGTCGGCGCCGACCAGGTAGCGGGCGCGCAACGTGGTCGCCGTGCCGTCCCCGCCACCGACGTCCACCTCGACTCCGTCCGCGGATTGCCGCACGACCCGGGCTTCGACGCCGCGCCGGATCTCGGCGCCGCTTTCCTCGGCCCAGGTCCACAGGATTTCCTCGGTCAGGTTCTGCGGCAGGCCCAGCGTGAAACCGTAGCGGGTCTCCAGGTAATGCCACTCGATGGGATGGAAACCCGCCCAGATGTGCGAAGGGCGGAACGGGTAGGGGCTGATGTCGCGCGTGCGCCGGATGAAGCGGTCGGCGATGCCGCGCGCATCGAACAGTTCCAGCACGCGCGGCAGCAGGGTGCCGGCGCGCGACTGCACGCCTTCGGTGCGTCGTTCCAGGACCAGGGTCCTCGCTCCCGAGCCGGCCAGTTCGGCGGCCATGGTCAACCCCGACGGGCCGCCACCGACCACGATCACATCCCACTGCATTGCTCGTCTCCAGCTTTCTCGTCATGGCGGCTCCGAGCCGCATGCCTCGCATGGTGGCGACCCTGTCGACAGACGTAAAGTTAATTGTTTAAATTCGAACCATTTGCTCGGTAAATGGATGAACCATGCGCTTCAACAAGCTGGACCTGAACCTGCTGGTGGTGCTGGACGCCCTGCTGGCCACCCGCAGCGTGAGCCGCGCCGCCGAGCGCCTCTTCCTGAGCCAGCCCGCGACCAGCCTGGCGCTGGGGCGCCTGCGCGAGTATTTCGACGACGAACTGCTGGTGCCGGTGGGCAAGACCCTGGTGCCGACCCCGCTGGCCGAGCAGCTGGTCAAGCCCGTGCGCGACGTGCTGCTGCAGATCCAGACCGTGACGCGCGCCCGGCCCACCTTCGATCCCGCCACGGCCACGCGCCGCTTCACGATCGAATCCTCGGACTACGTCATTACGGTACTGCTGGCCGAAGTGGTGCGGCGCGCGGCCAGGCTGGCGCCGCTGATGCAGTTCGACCTGCGGGCGATCAGCCCCCAGACGCCCGAGCACCTGGACAGCGGCGGGATCGAACTGCTGATCGCGCCGGAGTTCGCGGTCGTGGCGGGGCACCCGGCGGAACCGCTGTTCGAGGACACGTTTTCCTGCCTGCTGTGTGAAGCGCATTTCGCGCCGGACTTCGATTTGTCGAGCGAGGCGTATTTCGACGCGACGCATGTGGGCGTCGAATGGGGCGGCGGGCGGCGCATCACCTATGACGCGAAGATGCTGTCGCGCGGCCGGCGCCAGCGCCGGCAGGACGTGATCGCCCCCAATTTCACCCTGGTGCCGGAACTGCTGGTAGGCACGCCGCGCATCGCGACCCTGCCGACCCGGCTGGCGCGCCACATGGCGGCGCGCTTTCCGCTGCGGGTGGTGCCTTGTCCGATTGCGATTCCCCGTTTTGCGGAGAATCTGCAATGGCATAAGTATCAGGAGCGGGATCCGGCCATTTCCTGGCTGCGGGGGTTGTTGCGGGCCACGGCGGCGGATTTGCCGGCGCTGGACGAAGTGCCACGCGCTTCGCCGCGGCGCCGGCAGGGCGAAGGCGCGCGCGCCTAGTGTTCGGACCCGGTGGCGAGGGCGATCTCCGCTGCGGCGACTCGAATCGCATCGTCGTCGATGTGCCGATGGATCACGATCCGCAGGGTATCGGCATCGCGGGGGCGTACGAGTATTCCCCGGGCGGACAGCCGCGCGGCGCAGGCGGTCGCCCCGCCAGGGTTTGAGGCGCCCAGGTGGACGAGCACGATGTTCGTGTCCGGCGCATTTCCGACCAGCGCCGGAGTTGGTGTCCGCAGGCTCGCCCATAAGACGTGCGCCCGCCGGTGGTCGTCGGCCAGCCGTCCGAGCATGTCGCGCAAGGCGACCAGGCCTGCGGCGGCGACACAGCCGGCCTGGCGCAGGCCGCCGCCGACCATGCGGCGATAGCTGCGCGCCCGGACGACGAAGTCGCGGGAACCCGCCAGGATCGAGCCCATGGGCGCGCTCAGGCCCTTGGACAGGCAGAACGTCACCGTGTCGCCGAACGCGGCGATGGCCGCGGGCGGGACGCCCTGCGCAAGCGCCGCATTGAAGATCCGCGCGCCGTCGATATGGACGGCCGCGCCGGCTGCCCGCGCGCGTTCGCTCACGGCGGCGAGGTAGGGCAGGGGCAGGGCGCGGCCGCCCGCATGGTTGTGGCTCGTTTCGACCACCACCATCGCCGTGGGCGCGCCGTGGCGGGAATAGTCGCCGCGCATCGAGGCCGCCAGCGCGTCGAGGTCCATCATGCCGTCATGCGATCGGACCGCCGTGCACATCAGGCCGGCCAGGCGCGAGATGCCGCCTCCCTCGGAACGGGCCACGTGCGCGTGTTCATCGACCAGCGCCTCGCCCCCTCTGCCCGCGTGTACCAGGGCCGCCACCAGGTTGCCCATGGTGCCGCTGGTCACGAACAGGGCGTCTTCCTTGCCCATGGCTGCGGCGCCCACCGCCTCCAGTTCGCGCACGGTCGGGTCGCCGTCCAGCCCGTCGTCGCCGACGACGGCCATGCGCATCGCCTCGCGCATGGCCTCGGTGGGCTCCGTGACGGTATCGCTGCGCAGGTCGATGGGGCGTCCGGCCCCGGTGACGGGCGCGCGGTCAGACACGGGACTGGCGCTCATGCCACTGCGCGGTCACGGCCACGGCGCGGTCGATGTCCGACCGGTCGTTGTAGGCATGGATGGAGAATCGCAGCAGGTCGCGCCGGACGGCGGCCTGTACCCGGTGCTCCTGGAGATGGCGTTGCAGTTCGGCCGACGCGGGGCCGCCGCCGGGGATGCGCAGGCACACCATGTTGGCCATGATGGCGCCCGCGGGCCGCACCACGCCGCAGCCGCGCTCGGTCAGGCCGTCGGCGAGCGAGGTGGCCAGTGCCGTGACGTGTCGGTCGATCGCGGGCGTGCCGCACGCGAGCAACATGGACAGGGTATCGGCCACGAGCGCCGACGCCAGGAAGTTGTAGTTGCCCACATCGAAGCGCTGGGCGCCGGCCTTGTAGTGGATGGGACCCTTGTCGTAATCGGCTTCGTGGGTCGCGGCGATGGTGACGCCGAAGCGCGCCAGGTAGGGCGGCGTCAACGACTCGGCAAAAGCGCGGCGCACATACAGCAGCCCCATGCCGTACAGCGAGCACAGTCCCTTCTGCGTGCTGGCCGCCAGCGCGTCGATGCCCATGGCCTCGACGTCCAGGTGCGTGATGCCGGCGGCCTGCGCCGCATCCACGACCAGGTGCGCGCCGGCGGCGCGGCAGGCCCGGCCGAGCGCATGCAGGTCGGTGCGCAGCCCAGGCTTGAACGAGGTGGCGGACACGGTCACCACGCGCACGCGCGATCCCTCGCCCAGCCGATCGAGCGCGGCCTGCAGCGGGAACAGTCCGTCGGGCGACGGCAGGTCGCGCACCACCACGCCCAGCCGTTCCTGGTTGCGCCAGGTATAGAGGTTGTTGGGGTGTTCGATGTCGGAGCACAGGATGACTTCATCCCCGGGCCGCCAGTCGATGGAGGCCGCGACGATGTTCAGGCCTTCGGACACGTTCTTGGTCATGGCGATCTCGATCGGATCGGCGTTGACCAGGCGCGCGAAGGACTGGCGCACCGTCTCGACCAGGCCGAAGTAGCGGTCCTTGTCGATGACGCCGTTCACGCGTTCGAGCAGGTGGGCCTGGGCGATATCCAGGCTGCTGGCGGGAATCAGGCTGCGGCTGGCCACGTCCAGGTGGGCGCGCTGGGCGGTGCCGGGGAAGCGGGCGCGCAGGGCGGCAAAGGGGGACATGTCGGTAACGGTTGTCATGGCGGGCTCGGACAAATGCGGGGAATGTCCGGCAGCATAGTCAGCGCGACTTTGCGCGCCTATCGATTTTTCGGTGCGCGAGCCATGACCTCAGGACATACCGCGTTGGCCGCGCGCCGCGGTGCGGGCGACCTCTCCGGCCTGCCCGTGCAGGAAACCGATCAGCGTCTCGGCGGCGGCCGATAGGGGGCGGTCCACCCGGCGCAGGATGCCCATCTGCCGCTGGGGCCTGGGCGGGCCGATGGGCCGGTGCACCAGTCCGGCCAGGTTCATGGCTTCCAGGCCGACGCGGGGCAGCACGGTCACGCCCAGGCCTTCGCGCACCATGCTCAGGGCCGTGACCATGTTCACCACCTCGAAGGCCGGCGCGCGATGGCTGCCGGCCTGCGCCAGTCCCGCATCGACCAGCCGCCTGACGCTGGACGGCGCGGGCAGCAGCACCAGCGGCATCGCGGCAAGCTCGGGCCAGCCGATCTGGCGGGCGCGCGCGCGGGCATGGCCGGCGGGCAGGATGGCGACCAGTTCGTCGGTGAACATGAAGTCGAACCGCAGTGCCGGAATCTCGTGCGAGTACATGCCCAGGCCGAACTCCACTTCGCGCTGGAGCACCTTGTCGATCAGGAGGTCGTTCTGGTCCTCGATCTGGCGTACCTGGACCTTGGGAAAGCGCTCGCGCAACTGGGCGATCGCGCGGGTTCCGAGGCCGAATGCCGACGAAGGCAGGACGGCGAAGGTCACGGTCCCGCTTTCGCCGCCGGCCAGCTCGCGCAGGTTGGCATAGGCGTGCTGCAGGTCGTCCAGCGGACGCTTGACCTGCGCCAGCAGCAGGCGCCCGCCTTCGGTCAGCTCCATGCGCCGCGTGGTTCGCTCGAACAGGCGCACGCCCACCATGGCCTCGAGTTCGCGTATGAGTTGCGAGAAGGCGGGCTGGGTCATGGCCAGCCGGTCCGCGGCCTTGCTGAACGCGCCGGTCTCCGCGGCGGCCACGAAACCTTCGAGTTGCCGCAGCTTGAAATTCATACGTATCGCCTATGAATGGTAAATAAATATCCAATTGTCGTAATAGTCTAGCAAGCTCATAGTCCTGCCGACAGGACCGATCCGCGGTCCTTGCCGAGGAAGGAATGAGCGAATACTGGATAGGCATCGACACGGGCGGCACATTCACCGACCTGGTGTTGGGCGATACGGGCGGCGGCCGCTGGCACTATCACAAGGTGCCCACGCTGACGGCGGATCCCGCGCAGGGGATACTGAACGGCATTGCCGAGATCATGAGCCTGGCGGCGGTCGACCCCGCGCAGGTCGGATTCCTGGTGCTGGGCACCACGCTGGCGACCAATGCCGTGCTGGAAGGACAGTGGGCGCGGACGGGTTTGATCACCACGCAAGGCTTCGGCGACGTACTGAGCCTCGCGCGACAGCGCCGCCCCCACTACTTCAACCTGGACGTGCCCAAGCCGACGCCACCGGTGCCCGACGACTGCCGCGCCGAAGTGGCGGAGCGCATCGCCGCCGGCGGCGAGGTCGTCACGCCGTTGCGCGACGAGGAGGTACTGCGCGCGATAGACGAGCTGCGCGGCCGCGGCGTGCAAACGGTTGCCATCTGCTTCTTGCACGCCTACCAGAACGCCGCTCACGAAGCGCGCGCGCGCCAGTTGGTCGCCCAGCATTGGCCCGACGCATACGTGAGCGTCTCGTCCGAAGTGCTGCCCGAGTTCCGCGAGTACGAGCGTTTCATCACCACCGTCGTCAACGCGAGCCTGATGCCGGTGATGGACGACTACCTGCAACGCTTCGAGATGGGCGTGCGCGACCTGGGCGTGCGCTCGGCGCCCCACGTGATGCAATCGAACGGCGGCGCGGTCACGACGCAGACCGTGCGGCAGCGTCCCATCAATACTTTCTTCTCGGGCCCGGCGGGAGGCGTCGTCAGCACGGCGGCGCTGGGCGAGGCCTGCGGCGTGCGCAACCTCATTACCTTCGACATGGGCGGCACGAGCACCGATGTCTGCCTGATTCGCGACGGCCGGCCGGCAATGAAGAGCGAGCGCGACATGGGAGGCTTTCCCGTGCGCACCCGCACCCTGGACATCCATACCATCGGGGCGGGCGGCGGCAGCCTGGCCTGGCTGGATGCGGGCGGGCTGCTCAAGGTCGGTCCCAAGAGCGCCAGCGCCTATCCGGGTCCGGCCTCGTACGGACGCGGCGGCACCAGGCCCACGGTCACCGACGCCAACGTGCTGCTGGGCCGGCTGAGCCCGGTCGCGCTGCTGGGAGGGCGCATGTCCATGCATCCGGAACTGGCGGCGCAGGCCATCCGCGATGAGGTGGCCACCGCCATGGGCCGCGGCGCGGAGGAAGTCGCCATCGGCATACTGGAGATCGCCAACGCCAACATGACGGGCGCGGTGCGCGTGATTTCCGTCGAGCAGGGCGAGGATCCGCGCGATTATGCGCTGGTCGCCTTCGGCGGGGCCGGACCGCTGCATGCGGCCGACGTCGCCGCGATGGCGGGCATGCGCCATGTCATCGTTCCGCCGCGTCCCGGGCTGATGTCGGCGCAGGGCCTGCTCCAGTCCGACAGACAGGGCGATTTCTCTCTTACCCGTCTGGTGCCGGCCACGCCCGACAGGCTGCCGTCCCTGAACGCGGGCCTGCGGGAACTGGCGCGACGCGCGGACGACTGGCTTGCCTCCGAGGGGGTAGGCCATGACATGTCCGGCGTCGCGCGGCTCTGGCAGCTCGACCTGCGCTACCTGGGCCAGAACGCCGAACTGATCCTGGACATTGCCGCCGGCGAACTGGACGAGGCCGCGCTGGCCCGTGCCGTCGACGCCTATCATGCCCGGCATGCGGATCTGTACGGCTACGACATGCGTGCGCAAGGAGTGGAAGTCGTCAACCTGCGCGTGTCGGTGGTCATTGCCCGCGAACGCCTGCAGGTCGCGGCCATCGCCCGGCACGACGCGCGGACCGATCCCGTAGCCGGCGCGCCCACGCGCCGCGTGTGGTTCGCCGCGACCGGCTTCGTCGACACGCCCGTGCTGCAGCGGGACGACCTGCTGGCCGGCGCCTGCCTGGACGGGCCGGCCATCGTCGAGCAGATGGACACCACCACGGTCATTCCGCCCGGCTCGTCGACCCGCGTCGGCGCGGACGGCAGCCTGCACATCGATCTCACGCCCGGCGCACCGGGCAAGGAAGCCCATTGATGATTTCCGTCGATCCCATCCGTGCCGAGGTCGTCGCCCGCTATCTGCTGGGCGTGACCGAGGAAATGAGCGCCGCGCTGATGCGCACCGCGTTCTCTCCCAACATCAAGGAGCGCGGCGATTGTTCGACCGCGGTGTTCGACCATCTCGGCAATGTCGTGGCGCTGCCCCAGCGCGTGCCGATCCACCTGGGCTCGATGGTGGGCGTGGTACAGGCCGTGCTCGAACGGTTCCCCCGTCAGGAGATCCGGCCGGGCGACATGTTCCTGGCCAACGATCCCTACAACGGCGGCGGTTCGCACCTGCCCGACATCAATGTCATCTCGCCCGTCTTCATCGAGGGGGAGATCGTGGCCTATGTGGCCTGCATCGCCCACCACGCGGACGTGGGCGGCATGGTGCCGGGTTCCGAGGCCGCGGTCTGCCAGTCCATCTTCCAGGAAGGACTGCGCATTCCGCCCGTGCGCATCGTCAGCGCGGGCCAGGTCAACCGTGACGTGTTCGACATCCTGATGCTGAATTCGCGTACGCCCGACGAACGGGCGGGCGACCTGCGCGCCCAGATCGCCGCCAACACGGTGGGCCAGCGTAGCGTGCAGGCGCTGTTCGAACGCTATGGCGTGACGGAGACCCAGGCCATCATGGCCGCGTACCTGGATTTCACCGAACGCCGTTTCGCCGCCGCCATCGCCAAGGTGCCGCCCGGCCGCTATGAGGCCTGCGAATACCTGGATGGTGTCGAGCCGGGAGAAAAAGCCGCGATACGCCTCGTCCTGACCGTGGGCGAAGGCAAGCTGGGCTTCGATTTCGCGGGCTCGGCGCCGCAACTGGCGGCGGCGCGCAATATCCCGCTGCGGGCGCTGGTGGCCACGGTCTACACCGTGGTCAAGAGCCTGCTCGATCCCGACGTACCCGCCAACTCCGGCTATTTCCGGACCATGGACATCAGCGCGCCGGCGGGCTCGGTGGTCGGCCCGGTGTCGCCGGCGGCGGTCGGCGCGCGTTCGATTTCATGCGCGGTGCTCGGTGACGCGATCGCCGCCGCGCTGTCGCAGGCCATGCCCGAGCGGGCCCTGGCCGGCTGCGGGCCGCACCAGTTGATCGTCCTGGCGGGTACCGATCCGCGCACCGGCGGCTACTACGTGAACTACGAGACCATCGCCGGCGCCATGGGCGCGCGGGCCTACCAGCCGGGCGTCGACGCCGTGCGGGTGCACGCCTCGGGTTCGTCCAACCTGCCGGTGGAGGCGCTGGAACACGCCTACCCGTTTCTGATCGAGCGCTATGCGCTGCGCAGGGGCTCGGGCGGCGCGGGACGCCACCGCGGCGGCCAGGGCGTGGTGCGCGACTATCGCGCGCTGGGTGACGATACGGTGCTGAGCCTGTCGTCCGAGCGCCAGAACGTGCCGGCCGCCGGCATGGCCGGCGGGGCCGACGGCGCCCTGGGGGAATTCATCCTGAATCCGGGTACGTCCGGAGAGCGGCGCCTGCCGCCGGCGGCGGCGGAAATCCGGCTGCGCAGGAACGACGTCCTGCGGGTGTGCACGCCGGGAGCGGGCGGCTACGGGACGCTCGCGTGAATCCGGCGCGGCCGGGGCCTTCTGGAGGCCTTGGCCGCGCATCGAAGAGCAGGGAGACACAGTCAGGCAGCGCGGCGGTTGCCGCGAGTTTTTCCAATACATACAAGGCAGAGGAATCCTCATGTACCCGATCAAGACTGTTTACCGGCTGGCGCGGTGGCTGCCGGCCATGGCCATCGCGCTGGCGGCCTTCCCCTCGATGGCGGCGGACGCCTATCCCACCCGGCCGCTGCGTTTTGTCGTTCCCTATGCCGCCGGCGGCGCGGTGGACGTGGCCGCGCGCATGATCGGACGCTACGTGTCCGAGCAATTGGGCCAGCAGGTCGTGGTCGAGAACAAGCCGGGCGCGGGGGGCATCATCGCCATCAAGCACGTGCTGGGCTTTCCCGCCGATGGCTATACCTTCCTGGTCTGTGCCGCAGGCGAGATCGTGATCAATCCCGTCATCAACAAGGAAGTCGACTACGACACCAGCCGGGACCTGACGCCCGTCAGCATGGTTACCACCGCGCCCAACGTGCTGGTCTTGAAGCGGGATTTTCCGGCGAACAGCGTCTCCGAGTTGATTGCCTACGCTCGCAAGCATCCGGGCGAACTGACCTTTTCCTCGAGTGGCGTGGGCACCATCCAGCACGTGACCGGCGAGGTCTTCAACAAGATGGCCGGCATCGAGGCCCGGCACGTGCCCTACAGCGGCGCGCCGCAGGCCACCCTGGAAGTGGCGACGGGACGGGTGACCATGACCTATGCCAGTCCGGGCTCCATCCGCGGCTTCGTCGACCGCGGCGAACTGAAGATGCTGGGCATGGCGTTGCCCGAACGCTATCCGCCGCTGCCGCAGGTGCCCACGATTCGCGAAGCTCCCGAGGTGTCGTCGTTCAACGTCGAAAGCTGGTTCGGGATGTTCGCCGCCAGCGGCACGCCCGAGCCGGTGATCCAGAAGGTCAACGCCCTGGTCCAGCAGGCCATGCGGCAGCCGGACATCGCCAAAAAACTGCTCGACACGGCCGGTGTGCCCATGCAGACGACGCCGGCCCAGGCCAAGGAGTTCGTCGGCCGCGAAGTCGCCAAGTACAAGACCTTGTTGAAGGAAGCCGACATCCGGCTGCACTGATGACTTCCGGCTCCGCCTCCCCGCTCTCGTCCTCCGCGCTCTTGGCACGGCTGCCGTCGACGCGCCTCATGCTGGCCTTCGACGTCTCGGCGCGCCATCTGAACCTGGTGCGCGCGGCCGAGGAGCTCGGGATCACGCAGGGGGCCCTGAGCCGCCAGATCCGCGCGCTGGAAGACCACCTGGGCGTGCGCCTGTTCGAGCGCCACGCGCGCGGACTGCGTTTCACGCAGGAAGGGGAGCTGCTTTATGACTTCACCCGTCGCGGCTTCGAGACGCTGGGCGCGGGCATAGGCCGGCTCACGCTGCGGGCCGAGCGCCAGACCCTGGTGCTTTCGGTGGCGCGCAGCTTTGCGCTGCGCGTCCTGATTCCCCGCCTGGCGGGTTTCACCGAAGCCCATCCGCACATTCACCTGAGCCTGGACATCCATCGCTATTTCGCCGACATCGCCAGCTCGGGCGTGGACGTCTCGGTCCGGCTGGGGGGCGGCGATTGGCCGGACTGTCGCGCGCTGCGCCTGACGCGGGACTGCATCGTACCGGTGTGCACGTCCGCGATCCGCGAACAACTGCGCGATCCGGCGGCACGCCCGCGCGTACCGCTGCTGCGCAATATCGAACGGGACGACGCATCGCTGCGGGTGGAGGGGCTGGACGAACTGCCGCACGGCGACCAGCGCATCGATTTCAACGACTCTGCCTCGATGCTCGCGGCCGCGGAGGCGTCGCTGGGGGTGGCCATCAGCCGTTCATCGCTGGTGGCCGACGCCGAGTCCATCGGCCGTCTGGTGCGCGCAACGTCCTGGGAGGCGCGCGATGGCCTGGACTACTACGCGGTGTGCACCGAGCGGGCCTATTGCAAACCCGCCGTCAAGGCGTTCCTGGACTGGGTCGAGGGCGTGGCGCCGGCTTGGCCGGCGCGTTCCTAGCGCTTGATCCGCGACAACGGATCGTCCGGTTTGTAGGTCGGCGTCTGCGGCTTGGGCGAGCCCAGCATCACGCACATCAGCGCCTCTTCGTCGCCGATATTGACCTCGCCCCGGTAGACGCCGGGCGGGACCGAGATCAGGTCGCGTTCGCCGGCTTCGATCTCCCAGTATTCGCCTTCCTTCGATTCGCACATGATGCGGACCTTGCCGCGCAGCACGAAGAAGACTTCCTCGGTGTCTTCGTGCAGGTGCAGCGGGCCGACGTGGCCGGCGGGGATGATCATGGTCGAGAAGGTGAAGTGCACGGCGGGCACGGTGTTCGAATCGCTGGCGACGCCGGTGGCGCCGGTGCCGAGATAGCGCATCTGGGCGCGGCCGTACTTGGGGTCGTGGTCGGCCTGGAACTTCAGGGCGTTCCAGTCGTACTTGCGGGTGGAGCGCTGCACGCAGCGCGAGTTCATCCAGTCGCCGAAGCTCATGCCCTCGGGGCGCCGGAGGGTGGGTTTGGCGGCATCGATCAGAGTATCGACGGGATCGTTCATGGCAGCTCCTGCTTGCGGCATGGTGGGAAACGGAGTTGCCAGTCTAGGAGCGGCGGCCGGCCGGTGCCTTGATCTGGATCAGAAATGTTCCATTAATAAATCATCGTCTTATATATAAAACAAATTAAGGTTCCGGCTTGCCCTGAAAAGGCTTGAGTCCTGGCGGTCGGGCTTCTTCGATGTGCCGCTTCAGGGCCAGTTGGAAGGCGGAGAACTCCTTGTCTTCGCGGCTGGCCAGGTAAAGGGGCAATGTCAGCGCGAGGCCGGGTGTCCGTACGCAGCGCAGCTCGCCGCGCACCAGGTCGCGTTCCACCGCGGTCTTGGAGAAGAAGCACACGCCCAGGTCGCGCCGCACGGCTTCCTTCTGCGCTTCCGGGTGGCCCAGGTTGAGCACGATGCGCCGGGACGGGATGCCGTTGGCGCGCAGTTGCCCTTCCTCCAGCTGCTGCATGACGGTGCTGTTGGCGGTGCTGATGAAGGGCAGGCGCGAGATGTCCTCGCGCCGCGCCTCGTCGCCCACCCAGCGGCTGTCCGGAGCGCTGACCAGCAGCAGGTCCTCGTCCCACAGCGGGCGCACCGCCAGGCCATCCAGGTTCTGCGTGGGCGCGATGATGAGGACGGCGAAGTCGCAGGCGCCGGTGCGCGTGGCTTCCAGCGCCACCTGCGGGTTGGAGATGGACACGTGGACCTGGCCGTCGGGCCGCCGTACCTGGAAGTCGCAGATTAACTGGCTCAGCAGATAGGTGCCCACGCTCATTGAAGCGGCGACCACCGCCTGGCCCGGCGCGAGGTCGGTCGAGCCGCCCAGTTCCCGTTCCAGCTCGCGCGTGCGGGTGACGACCTCCTGCGCCCATTTGTAGACGCGCTGGCCGGTGGCGGTCAGCACGATGCCCCGGCCTTCGCGGCGGACCAGCGTGGTGCCCAGCTTTTCTTCCAGGCTGCGGATGTGCGAGGTGACGACGGGTTGCGTGACGAACAGGTAGTCCGCGGCACGCGTCACGCTCTGCAGTTCGGCCACCACGCAGAAGACCTCGAGTTTCTGCAAGGTGAGGTAGGGGTCGAAGCGGGCCATGAGGGGGATCGTCAATTCATAGTCAATTGGCTATTCAATAAGGGAGATATTTGAATTAGACGAATGGTTGGCGTCAACCTAGGATCTCTCCCCACAACGAGAGGAGACATCATGTCCAGTACCCAGCCCGGCGGCGCGCGGCGCATCCTGCGCGGCCTGGAAGGCGCCGCCACCAGTCTCGAACGGGCCCTGGCCAGCGCCCTGCTGGCGGCCGTCGCGATCAACGTGGCCAATGTGGTGGCGCGCTATGTGTTCGGCCGTTCGATCACCGGCGCCGACGAATTGCAGGTCTACCTGATGGCCGCGCTGGCCTTCTTCGGCTCGGCGGTGGCGGCGGTGCGCGGGCAGCATCTGCGCATGGACGTGCTGAACCGCTACTTTCCCATGGAATTGCGGCGCTTCCTGTCGACGCTGGAGGCGCTGGCGGCCGTGGCGCTGTGCGGCTTCGTCTGTTTCATCTCGTCGGAATACGCCTGGCGCATCTACCAGATCGGCAGCGTGAGCGAGAACGGCCACATTCCGATGTGGATCCCGCATTCACTGGTGGCGGTGGCGTTCGCCGCCATGGTGGTCGTCGGCCTGTTCGACGTGGTGTTGCGGGTGGCCGGAAGCGGCCTGCGCCAGCCCGAGGCGGTGGACGGGGCCGAGGAGGTGCTGTCATGAGTTTCGCGCTCGGTTTCCTGCCCCTGGGCCTGCTCCTGCTGGGCTTTCCCATCTTCCTCGTGCTGCTGGCGTCGGTCAGCGTGGCGCTGCTGTTCTTCATGGACGTGCCGCTCACGGCCCTGCACCAGAACCTGTTCGGCGCCATCGACGCCTATGCGTTGCTGGCGATTCCCTTCTTCATCTTCGCCGGCGAACTGATGGGCCGCGGATCGGTGGCGGACCGGCTGGTGAGCTTCGTCAACGCGGGCGTGGGTTCGGTGCGCGGCAGCCTGGCGGTGACCACCGTCGGGTCCTCGGCCCTGTTCGGCGCGATCTCGGGCGTGAGCGCGGCCACCGTCGCCACCATCGGCCGGGTGATGCTGCCCGCGCTGCGGCGCAACGGCTATCCCGAGAAGTTCTCGGCGGGGTTGCTGACGGCGGTGGGGGCCATCGACATCATCATTCCGCCCAGCATCCCGATGATCGTCTATGGCGCGGCCGCGCAGCAGTCGGTTCCCCGGCTGTACGCCGCGGGCGTGCTGCCCGGGCTGCTGCTGGCCGGCATGCTGTGCGCCTACGTCATGTGGTATGCCCGGCGCCATCGCATCGGCGGCGGCGAGCGCTTTTCGTGGGCGGCCTTCGGCCGCGCCGCGGCCCGCGGGCTGGGCGCGCTGGGCGCGCCCGTGATCATCCTGGGCGGCATCTACGGCGGCGTGTTCTCGCCCACCGAGGCCGCCGCCGTGGCCTGCCTGTACGCCATCGTCGTGGCGCGCTACTTCTACCGCGAGCTGTCCTGGCGCGACATCCTGGCCAGCGCCGGCACGACGGCGGTGTTCACCGGGCAGATCCTGATCATCGTGGCCTGCGCCAACGTGTTCGGCTGGCTGCTGACGGTGCACCAGGTACCCGCCGCGCTGGTGCAGTGGCTGACCGACCTGCACCTGCCGGGCTGGTCGCTGCTGCTGGCGATCAACGTGCTGCTGCTGGCGGTAGGCTGCTTCATCGATCCGCTGTCGGCCATCCTGCTGCTGTCGCCGCTGCTGATGCCGCTGGTCACGGCCATCGGCGTGGATCCGGTGCACTTCGGGATCATCATCACGGTGAACCTGTCCATCGGCCTGTTCCACCCGCCCTTCGGCATCAACATCTTCGTCGCGCAGAGCGTGCTCAAGCTGCCGCTCGAAAGCATCTACCGCGGCATCGTGCCATTCGTCGTCATCTACCTGATCGCGCTGGGGCTGATCACCTACATCCCGGACATATCCCTCTGGGGCATGCGCTTGCTGTTGAACTGAAGGCCGTCCGCCGGCCACCCACCACTGGAGACATCATCATGAATCGCCGTCTATGCCTGGCGCATCTGGCCGGCCTGGGAGCGCTCGCGCTCCTGCCCGTCGCCCGCGCGCAGAACCTGGTCATGAAGCTCACCACCACCACGTCCGACGACCTGGGCGTCGACTGGCTGAACGCCTACAAGGTCAACCTGGAGGCGGCCACGCAGAACAAGGTCAAGGGCCAGGTGTACCCGGCCAGCCAGCTCGGCACCGCGCAGCGCACGATCGAGGGCGTGAGCATGGGCACCGTCGAGATGGCGCTGAATGCCTCGGGCATGTACGAGGGCCTGGACGCGCGCTTTGGCGCATTGGCCGTGCCCGGCTTGTTCGACGGCATCGACCATGGCATGAAGGTGCTGGCCGACCCCGAGGTCAAGACCAGGCTCGCGTCCATCGCCTCGAAGAAGGGCGTCGAGGTGCTGACCACGCTGGTGCATTCCCAGTGCAGCATCGTCTCGCGCAAGCCCATCCGCAAGCTGTCGGACCTGGCCGGGCAGAAGATCCGTGTTCCCGGCTCTTCGATCCTGATCGCGCAGCTGCGGCAGCTGGGCGCCAACCCGGTGTCGATGTCGCTGGGCGAGGTGCTGCCCGCCTTCCAGAACGGGACGCTGGACGGCGTCTATTCCGGCACGCCCATTCCCTCGGCGCTGAAGTACTTCGACGTCGCCAAGTCGCAGACGCTGCTGCCGTCCACGTATATCGCCATCGTCGGGCTGGTCAGCCCCACCTTCCTGAAGTCGGCAGGTGCGCTGGAGCAGCCGCTGCGCCAGGCCGCCCGCAAGACCGACGCCGAGATCGGTCCGCGCGTGCATGCGCGCGTGGCCGAGGCCCGCGCGATCTGGGAGAAGGGCGGCGGCGAGATGATCGAGCTGCCGCCGGCCGATGCCAAGGCCTACCTGGACGCGGTGATCCCCGCCGCGATGAAGGAACTGTCGACCGATGCCCGCAAGGACTACGAGGCGCTGCGAGCGGCCGCTGTCCGTCTCAGGAGTTGACCCCCTACGCCCTGCGGGCGTCCCCCAAGGGGACGGCCCCGGGGATACAGGGCCATGAAAACCGACTGTACTGACTTATCGGAGACGCCATGCGCGCACACGAGATTCCCGCCGGCATCCTGCCGACCCACCGCCAGCTTTTCTATGGGGGAGCCTGGCACGAACCCCTGGCCGGCGTCTACGCGCCGACCATCAACCCCGCGTATGACGAGCGCCTGGCCGATGCGCCGGTCGCCGATGCGCGCGACGTCGACGCCGCGGTGCGGGCGGCCCAGGACGCCTTTCCCGCGTGGGCGGCCACGCTGCCCAGGGAGCGCGGCCGCATGCTGCGCCAGGCCGCGGACATCCTGCGCGCCCATGCCCAGGAACTGGCGCTGCTGGATGCGCTGAACAACGGCAATCCGGTGTCCATCCTGGCCAAGGACGCGGACTTCGCGGCCGACAGCCTGGAGTATTTCGCCGGCCTGGCGACCGAGGTCAAGGGCGAGACCCTGCCGATGGGCCCCGGCTATCTGGACTACACCGTGCGCGAGCCGCTGGGGGTCGTGGGGCGCATCGTCGCCTACAACCATCCGCTGATGTTCGCCGCCATGCGCCTCGCGGCGCCGCTGGCGGCGGGCAACACGGTGGTGGTCAAGTCGCCGGACCAGGCGCCGCTGTCCATCATCCGGCTGGCCGAGCTGATCGGCCACGTGTTTCCCAAGGGGGTGGTCAACTTCCTGTGCGGCAGTCGCGAGTGCGGGCAGGCCCTGGCCGAGCATCCGCTGGTGCGCAAGATCACGTTGATCGGCGGCGTGCCTACCGGCAAGTCGGTCATGAAGACCGCGGCCGACGGGCTCAAGCCCGTGCTGCTGGAGCTGGGAGGCAAGAATGCGCTGGTGGCCTATCCGGACGCGGACCTCGACAAGCTGGTGGACGGCATCGTGGGCGGCATGAATTTCACGTGGTCGGGCCAGAGCTGCGGCTCCACCAGCCGCGTGTTCCTGCATGAAAGCATCCACGACGAGGTCCTGGCGCGCGTGGCGGAATTGCTGCCCAGGCGCCACCGGCCGGGCATCCCGACCGATCCCGCCACGACCATGGGATCGCTGGTCAGCCGGGCGCAGCTCGAGAAGGTGCAAGGCTTCGTGCGATCCGCGCTGGACGAGGGGGCACGGCTGGTGACCGGCGGCCGGCAGCCCGAGGATCCCGCGCTGCGCGACGGCTTCTTCTTCGAGCCCACCATCTTCGCCGACATGCGGCCCGACATGCGGCTGGCGCGCGAGGAAGTGTTCGGTCCCATCATGTCGGTGTTCCGCTGGTCCGACGAGGACGCATTGTGGACCGACGTCAATGCCGTGGACTTCGGCCTGACTGGCTCGATCTGGACCCGCGACCTGGACACCGCGCACCGGGCGGCTCGCCGCATCCATACCGGCTACGTCTGGATCAACAACACCAGCCAGCACTTCATCGGCGCGCCGTTCGGGGGCGTGAAGCAATCGGGCATAGGCCGAGAGGAATGCTTCGAGGAGCTCCTGGAGTTCACCTACACCAAGAACGTCAACCTGAAACTGAATTAATCCCCCCTACGCCCTTCGGGCGCCCCCCGGGGGGCGGCGCTGGCGGACCGGCGGAGCCGGATCCGCGGCGCCCTGGATCGACATGCGCTAGCGGCTTGGAAATGACATGAATCATTACGACTACATCATCGTGGGTGCGGGCTCCGCGGGGTGCACGCTGGCCTACCGGCTGGGTGCCGACCCGGCGCTAAAGATACTGGTGCTGGAGGCCGGCGGACCGGACCGATCGCCCGTGATCCGCATTCCGCTGACCTGGGGCCTGATCCTCAAGCACCGGATGTACGACTGGGGTTACTTCACCGAGCCCGAGCCCGGCATGGACGGCCGGCGCATCGAATGCGCGCGCGGCAAGGTCCTGGGCGGCTCGACCTCGATCAATGGCATGGCCTATGCGCGCGGCGCCCGCGAGGACTACGACCACTGGGCGCGTGGCCTGGGACTGGAGGGATGGTCCTACGACGACGTGCTGCCGTATTTCCGCCGCAGCGAATCGTGGGAAGAGGGCGCGAGCGACCTGCGGGGCGGCGACGGCCCGCTTACCGTGACCCGGTTGCATTACGAGGACCCGCTGGTGGACGCCTTCCTGCGCGCCACCGACCTGGCCGGCTATGCTCGAAACGACGACTACAACGGCGCCAGCATCGAAGGCTTCGGCCCCATGCAGGCCACCATCCGCCGCGGCCGCCGTTGGAGCGCGGCGTCGGCCTACCTGCGGCCCGCGGTGGCGCGCGGCAACGTGACGGTGTGGACCGGCGCGCTGACCACGAAAGTGCTGATGGAGCAGGGCCGCGCCGTGGGCGTCGAAGTCCTGCGCGGCGGACGCCGCGAGCAGGTGCGGTGCGAGCGTGAAGTCCTGCTGGCGGGCGGCGTGATCAACTCGCCGCAGTTGCTGATGCTCTCGGGCATCGGCGATGCCTCGGAGCTTGGCCGGCACGGCATCGCGACCCGCGTCGACCTGCCCGGCGTGGGACGCAACCTGCAGGATCACGTGGTTTGCGACGTGCGCTGGCGCCGCAAGGAAACGGGGCCGCTGCACCGGGCGCTACGCCTGGACCGCATCGGCTTCGATCTGCTGCGCACCTGGATGTTCGGCTCGGGCCTGTCCAGCAAGGTGCCCGCCGCCGCCGTGGGCCTGGTTCGCAGCCATTCCGACTTGCCGCTGCCCGATCTGCAATTGCTGCTGGCCGCGGCGCCCATGGACGCCGGCCCGCACCTCGGTCCGTTGCTCAAGCCCTACGTCGACGCGTTTGCCATCAAGGGCGTCTTCATCACGCCCGAGAGCCGGGGCAGCGTCTCGCTGGCCAGTGGCGATCCGACGGCTCCCGCCGTGATCCGCCAGAACTTCCTGTCGACCGACTACGACAGGCGCGCCGTGCGCCAGATGGTGCGCATCATGCGGGCCATCGGCGAACAGCCGCCGCTCGCGCCGTTCCGCGCCGAGGAACTGGCGCCCGGTCCACAGGCCACGAGCGACGCGGACATCGATGCCTTCATCCGGCGTACCGCCATCACCTTGCACCACCCGGTGGGCACCTGCAGGATGGGCGGCGATGCCGATCCCGATGCCGTGCTCGATGCGCAGATGCGGGTGCGCGGCGTGCAAGGCCTGCGGGTGGTGGACGGGTCGGCGATGCCGCGCGTGGTGCGGGGGCCGACGAACGCGCCCATCATCATGATGGCCGAGAAGGCGGCGGACCATATCCTGGGCCGGCCGCCGCTGGCGCGCGACAGGCGGGGTGCGCCGGCGGCGCGCCGGTGGGCGGAGAACGAGCCCGTCCCGGCCTGACAGGCATCCGGCCGCTGCCCGGAGCTTGCCGGGAAGCGGTCAGTGCCGCGCCATCCTCAGCAGCAGGCTGACGAGCTCGCCCTGCCGGTGCGTGCCCGTTTTCGTGAAGAGCGCGCGCAACTGCGTGCGAGCGGTGCTGAGCGCGATGCCCTGGCGCTCGGCATACTCGGCTAGGCTGAGGCCTTCCTGCAGTTTGCTGGCCAGGCGCGCCTCGGCCCGGCTGAACTGGAACAGGTCGTTTATCCGCAGGTTCTGCTGTTCCGGATCGACCACGCTGACCGCGACGAGCGGGCGTTGCAGCGGGTTGTCGGGGTGGTCCTCGGACAGCGGCGTAACCAGGATGTCGGGGCCGCCGGCGGTGGGCGGCGCGATACGCGCGGCACGACGCGATCCCGCGTGCCCCGTGGCCTGCAGGATGGCCGTTTCGAGCCGGCTGGCGGTGGCGTGACGGGGGCGGATCTGGCCGTTGTATTCGCACAGGGCGCCATCGGGCAGCGCCGCATGCCGTTCGGCCGCTGCATTGCGGTAGGCCACGTGCCGGCCTTCATCGAGCAGCCACAGCGGGGTGGGCAGGCTGTCCAGCACCTGGTCGCGCAACGCCAGGCCGTCGCGCAGTCCGGTCAGCGTGTCGTAAAGCGTGCCGGCCCGCTGCAGGTGCGGCGCGATGCGCGCCAGCAGATCGTCGTGGCAGGCGTCGGGCCGCACGCCGATGGCGGTCAGGAGGGCGACGTAGACACAGGTGCCCTGGCCGTTCAGCCGGATCGACGCGCGATTGTCCATCCCTTGGGCCTGCTGGAAGTCCTGGTAGTACGGATGGTGCTCGAAGGTTTCGGCCGACAGTTCGCGCCGGTCGTGATTCCACCGGCCGTCATCGGTCGCGGCGATCAGTTCGCGCATGGGGTCGATGGCGCCGTAGTGGGCGTTGTAGGCCTGGATGGCGGCGGGATCGCACCGGGCGGCCAGCGTGACGGTGGCGGCGCTTTCGCCGGGCAGGCTGATCGCGACGGCACCGAACTGCCTGCCGCTGGCGGCGGCCAGCGCGTCCAGCAGCGCCGGCCAGCGCGCGTTGTCCAGCACGCTTTCATAGCAGAGTCCGACGAGGGCGTCGTAGGTTTCCTGGGACGGGGGCATACCCATGATGGTCATGTACTCGGTTAATCGTTACATCATGTTACGTAACCTGCGAAGTTGGCAATCACTTCCAACCATCCGGCCACATAAGGAAAACCCTGCGCGGGGGTGTCGCAGCGGGTGCGCGCCGGCCCCGGGGTACTATTCATCGCATGACCACCAATTCGCTGCAGGCGGGGGCCAGGCCCCTGGCTACCTCCGGACCCGCGCTGCGGGTCGAGTGGCTGGACAAGCGCTATGGCGGCCGCGTCATCGTGGACGCGCTGTCCTTCCAGATCGCGCGCGGCGAATGCTATGGACTGCTGGGCCCCAACGGCGCGGGCAAGACCACCACGCTGCGATCCATCCTGGGCCTGACGCCGGTGGATGGCGGCACCATCCGGCTGCTGGACTACCCGGTGCCGGCGCAGGCGCGCCAGGCCCGGGCGCGCATAGGCGTGGTGCCGCAGATCGACAATCTCGATCCTGATTTCACCGTCGAGGAAAACCTGCTCGTATTCGGCCGCTATTTCGGCCTGGCCGACGCCGAGATCCGCCGCCGCATTCCCGGCCTGCTGGAGTTCGCGTCGCTGGCGGCCAAGCGCAGGGCGCGCATCAACGAACTGTCGGGCGGCATGAAGCGGCGCCTGACGCTGGCGCGGGCGCTGGTGAACGATCCCGACCTGATCGTGATGGACGAGCCCACCACCGGGCTGGACCCGCAGGCGCGCCATCTGATCTGGGAGCGCCTGAAGACGCTGCTGGCGCAGGGCAAGACCATCCTGCTGACCACGCATTTCATGGACGAGGCCGAGCGCCTGTGCGACCGGCTGGGCCTGCTCGAGCGGGGGCGGATGATCGCCGAGGGCGCGCCCCAGGACCTGATCGCGCGCCACGTCGAACCGGAGGTGGTGGAAGTGTTCGGAGAGGGCGCCCTGGACTGGCTGGAGCGCCACCGCGCCGCCTTGCCGGGCCGGGTCGAGGTCAGCGGCGAAACGGTCTATTGCTATACGGCCGAGCCGGAACCGGTGCTGGGCCTGCTGCGCGAGGGAGGCCGGATACGCTATCTGCACCGGCCGGCCAACCTGGAAGACCTGTTCCTGCGGATGGCCGGCCGTGATTTGAGAGAATGACCCCCCTACGCGCTTCGCGCGCCCGGCATGGTGAGCCCCCAGCCGCTACGCGGCAGTCCTCCGAGGGGGCGGGGACCCGCCTCGGGGCGGCCCGGCGGCCGGATCCGCTGTGCCCTGGATCGAGGGTCGGGATGATTGGGGGCTGAGATGAGTGAATGGGCGGTGGATACTTCGCGATCGGGAGTTTGGGGCTTGCCTCGGCCGGGGCGGGGATGCGTGCCGGTGCTGCGGCGCAATTTCCTGGTCTGGCGCAAGACGGCGTTGACGACCGTGCTGGGCGATGTCATGGATCCGATGGTGGCGTTGCTGGCGCTGGGCTACGGCCTGGGCAGCCTGCTGCCGGGCATAGACGGCGTGCCCTACGTGACTTTCCTGGCTGCCGGCTCGATCTGCATGGGGGCGCTGTACGCGGCCACCTTCGAGGCCACCTACAGCGCCTTTTCGCGGCTGCACATCCAGCGTACGTGGGATGCGATGTTGAACACGCCGCTGTCGCTGGACGACGTGGTGTTCGCCGAGATCCTGTGGGCCGCGGCCAAGAGCATGAAGAGCGGGCTGGCGATCCTGCTGGTGGTGGTGGCGCTGGACATCTCGCGCGCCGCCACGCTGCTGTGGATCCCGCCGGCGCTGGTCCTGCTGGGCGTGACCTTCGCCGCGCTGGCGCTGGTCATGTCGGCCCTGGCCAAGGGCTTCGATTTCTTCATGTACTACTTCACGCTGGGCGTGACGCCGATGGTGTTCCTGTCCGGCGTGTTCTTTCCCGTGTCGCAGTTGCCCGAGGCGCTGGTGCAGGCGGCCCGGCTGTTGCCCCTGGCCCCGGCCATCGAACTGGTGAGGCCGCTGGTGCTGGGGCGGATGCCGGACCAGCCGTGGTTGCCCGTGCTGCAGCTGGCGCTGACGGCGGCGGTCGCCATCTGGCTGGCCACCGCGCTGATGCGCCGCCGCCTGTTGCGCTGATATCCTGGAGATCGCCATGTCGCCGCCAACCGAGGCCGCCCGCCAAGTGGTGCTGGTATTCTGCAATGCTCCCGATGCCGATACCGCCGGGGCCATCGCCCGTCGCCTCGTCGAAGACGGGGTGGCCGCCTGCGTGAACGTCGGCGCGCCGGTGTTGTCCATCTATCGATGGAAGGGGGAGGTGGAGTCCGCCGACGAGATTCCACTGTTCATCAAGACCACGGCGGCCCGCCAGAGGGCCGTGCAGGAGACGATCGCCCGGCTGCATCCCTACGAGGTGCCCGAGATCATCGCCGTGCCCGTGACCGACGGTTTGCCGGCCTATCTGGATTGGGTCCGGCAGGAAACGAAAAACTGATGTCCATGTTCCGTTTGCGGGCCGCCGGCCCGCGCGTCCATTGGTTCCTGGCGTGCCTCGTGTGGGCCTGCGCCGCGTTCATGCCGCGATCCGCGGCGGCGGAGGACTTCCTGCCGCCGGAGCAGGCCTTCCGCTTTTCCGCGCGCGCCGTGGCGCCCGACGCCATCGAACTGTCCTGGGCGATCGCGCCGGGCTACTACATGTACCGCGAGCAGTTCCGCTTCGTCGCCGATCCGCCGGATGTGGCGCTGGGCGATCCCCAGTTGCCGCCGGGACAGGTCAAGTTCGACCAGACCTTCGACAAGGAGGTCGAGACCTACCGCGACAAGGTGTCGGCCCGCCTGACGATTCCCACCGGCACGGCGTTCGCGCTGGCCGTGACCAGCCAGGGCTGCGCCGACGCCGGCCTGTGCTATCCGCCGGCCGAACACAAGCTGCGCATCGCCGCCGCCTCGGCGCCGGGCGGCCTGCCGCAAGTCGAGGGCGGGGCGGGGGCCGGCCTGCGGTGGTCGGCCTTCGCCGGCACGGACGACGTGGGCCTGGCCGACATGCTGGCCGGCAGCGGCCTGGTCCGCACGGCGCTGATCTTCCTGGGCCTGGGCATCCTGTTGTCGTTCACGCCCTGCGTGCTGCCCATGGTGCCCATCCTGTCGGCCATCGTGGTCGGCGACGCCGCCGGCCAGTCCCGGCCCCGCCTGCGCGGGCTGGGACTGGCTGCGGCCTACGTGCTGGGCATGTCGGTGGTCTACACCGGGGTCGGGCTGCTGGCGGCACTGAGCGGCGTCAGCCTGGCGGCCACCTTGCAGACGCCCTGGGTGCTGGGGGTGTTCGCCGCGCTGCTGGCCGTGCTGGCCCTGGCCATGTTCGACGTGTTCACGCTGCAATTGCCGTCCAGCTGGCAGTCTTCCCTGTCGGACCGGGTCTCGCGCCTGCCCGGCGGCCGCGCCACCGGGGCGCTGGCCATGGGCGCCGTGTCCGCGCTGATCGTCGGGCCGTGCGTGGCCGCGCCGCTGGCGGGCGCGCTGCTGTACGTCTCGCAGACGGGCGACGTGCTGCTGGGCGGGGTCGCGTTGTTCGCCCTGGCCTGGGGCATGGGCGTGCCGCTGCTGGCCGCCGGCGCGTCGGCGGGCGCGCTCCTGCCCAAGGCGGGAAGATGGATGGAGGGCGTGAAACGTTTCTTCGGCATGCTGCTGCTGGCCGTGGCGTGGTGGATGCTCTGGCCCGTGCTGCCGGGTTGGATCCAGATGGCGGGCTGGGCGGTACTGGCCATCCTGGCGGCTGCGCTGCTGCATGCGTTCGACGCCCTGCCCGCCGATGCCGGAACGGGCCGCCGCGTGCTCAAGGGCCTGGGCATCCTGTTCGCGCTGGTCGGCGTCCTGCAGGCGGTGGGCGTGGCCAGCGGCGGCCGGGATCCCTTGCAGCCGCTGGGGCATCTCGCCGCCTCGGGCGGCGAGGGTCCGGTCCTGGCGCCGCCCGTGCAGGGGCCCGCTCCGGCCCGGGGCGGGGAGGGACTCTGGAGCCCGCCAGGAGGAGCCTCGTCGCGGCCCGGGGCTGCGGCGTCATTCGAGCGCGTACGCTCGGTGGCCGAGCTGGACGCGCTGCTGGCCGCGTCCGACCGTCCCGTGATGCTGGATTTCTATGCCGACTGGTGCGTCTCGTGCAAGGAAATGGAGGCGCTGACCTTTCCCCGCCCCGACGTCGCGCAGCGGCTGGCCGGCATGCGCCTCGTGCAGGCGGACGTGACCGCCAACAATGCCGACGATCGCGAACTGCTCAAGCGCTTCCGGCTGTTCGGGCCCCCGGGCATCGTGTTCTTCGCGCCGGGCGGCGCGCCGCTGCCCCAGCGGGTGATCGGTTTCCAGGGGGCCGAGCGTTTCTCGCGCGTGCTGGACGACGTGCTGGCGACGGCCGCGCGCTGACGCTCAGGCCAGCGTCCGGATCAACTGCACCAGCTCGACCTGCCGCCGACAGCCGGTCTTCCTGAAAAGATTTTTCAGGTGGCTGCGCACGGTTTCCGGCGAGACGGCGTGCGCGGCGGCGAATTCCTTGAGAGTCTGGCCGGTGGCCAGGGCGTGGGCCAGGCGTGCCTCCGCGGGCGTGATGTCCAGGGCCTGGATGATGAGCCGGGCGTCCAGCGGCAGGCTGTCGGCAGGCACGGAGAAAATCAGCATGGCCAGCGGCGTATCGCGCAGCCCGGCCAGCAGGTGCGTGGCATCCAGCGGCAGGACCGTGATCCAGGCCGGTGCCGGGGACCCGCCGGCCGGAAAGAGGTCGGCTTTCCTGCCGGCCGAGCAGGCCTGCTTCAGCGCCGCCTGCAGTCGCCGCTGAGTGGGGGCGTCCCGCATGGCCAGCATGCCGCCTTTCGCGCTCGCCCAGGGCGAAACGCGCAGGTACCTTTCGGCGCGCGCATTGGCGTATTCGACCTGGCCACGGATGTCGACGATTGCCACGCCACGCGGCAATCCGTCCAGCGCGGCCCGGCCCAGCAGGGCTTCGCGCTGCAATTGCCTCATGCGCGCCCGCAGTCCCGCCGCGCGAACCATGTCGGGCATGACCAGTTCCAGCAGGGCGCGCTCGCGTTCGCCATAGGGGCGGTGGTCCACCGGACGCATGATGCCCAGGTAGTCGCGCGTCTGGCCGTCGTCGCGTTGCAGGACGCACAGGGTATGGCGCAGGTCCACGCTGCGCAGGAAATCGGCGTAGACCGCGGAACGCGACATCTGCCGGCGATCCAGGTGTTCGTGGTCGAGAATGAAGCTGCCTTCCCGCAGGTGCGCGAAGAGTGTCAGCCGTTCGTCGTCCCGCACGTAGTGCTCGGCGTATTCGGCGAACTTGTGCAGCGGCGCGGCATCGCAGATCACGCTGTCCGGCACGCTGCCGTCACGCAGGTTCACGGTCACCTGGTGGAAGGCCTGGCCGCCCACTTCAGCGGCCAGCAGGCCCAGTCCCGCCTGCCATTGCTCCGGCGCCGCGATGCCTTCGTAAAGGCGCGCGGCGATCAAGCGCGAACGGTCCGGGAGCGAGGCGCGTGTCGCCATGGGTCAAAGCCTGTCCGCCGTGTCCGCGTCTTCCCTGCCGGCCCTCAGCCCGGCCTTGCGCGCCAGGGCCTCCGCCACCCGGTAGGGCCGCATTTCCAGGAAGCGGCGGGCCGAGAACCAGCTCCACAGCAGCAGCGCCAGCAGCACCATGCCGGCCATGATCCACCAGAACGAGCCCCGCTCGTGCACGAAGGGCACGTGGTCCACGTTCATCCCGAAGATGCCGGTGATGAGTGTGAGCGGCATGAAGATGACCGTGACGACGGTCAGGATGCGCATGATCTCGTTGGTGCGGTGGGCCGTGGCGGAGAAGTGCAGTTGCACCGCGGTTTCCACCGACGACTCCATGCGCCGCGCGTGGCCGAGCACGCGGTTCACGTGTTCCATGACGTCATTGATGCGTACCAGCAGTGCATCGCGCCGCTGGTCGAAGGCGCCGGAGCCCCAGGCATCCTCGCTGCGGTCCATGGCCGCGTCGCGCAGCTCGGACAGCGCGTCGTACTGTTCCTCGCAGATGTTCTCCAGCCGCCGCAGCACGATGCGGGCATCGAGCAGCGCCAGCCAGTTGCGGAAACGGCCGTTGGGGTTGAGCAGTTCGCGCTGCCAGCGATCGAGCTGCAGGGTCAGGGGCTGGCGCAGCGCGAGATACTTGTCGACCATGCCGTTCAGCAGCCGCAGCATCAGTTCGGCGGGGCCGGACGGAACGCGGCCCAGCGGGCCGATGCTGCTGGGCGTGCGGTCGCGCCGCCCTTCGGGCGGGGCCTCGCCGCGCTGCTCGGCCAGGCGGCGCTTCATTTCCTGGCAGGTGGCGCTGTAGCCGTGGCGCACGGTGATCAGCGCCTGCCCGAGCACGAAGAACGACACCGGCTGCGTGCGCAGGCTCGCCAGCAGCGGGATCCCCATCTTGCCGTTGGCCGCGGGGCGCGGCTCGGCCTCCGGCGCGTCGGTCACGATGCGGCGGAACACCACCATCTCGTAGGTGGTGGTGTTGTCGAAGTACGAAGGGTGGACCGGGTTGGCGGCATCCTGCAGGTGCAGGTCGTGCAATTGCACGCCGGTCAGTCGCGCGATCTCGTCGCGCCAGGCGTCGGGGTCGGCCGCCAGGTCTTCGGCGCCCGCGTCTATCCACAGGTAGCCCTTGCTGGCGGCCAATTGCGCCGCGTTGTGTGGACGGGGCCCTCCGTGTTCCGAGATCCAGAGGACGTCCATGGCTTCAGCCTTTCAGCTTGCGGGCCGCGTCGAGGGCGAAATAGGTCAGGATGCCGTCGGCCCCGGCGCGCTTGAACGCCAGCAGCGCTTCCATGACGACCTTGTCCTCGTCCAGCCAGCCATTGGCGCTGGCCGCCTTGAGCATCGCGTACTCGCCGCTGACCTGATAGGCGAAAGTGGGGACGCGGAAGGTGTCCTTGACCCGCCTCAGCACGTCCAGGTAGGGCATGCCGGGCTTGACCATGACCATGTCCGCGCCCTCGCGCAGGTCCAGCGCGACTTCGCGCAGGGCCTCGTCGATGTTGCCCGGATCCATCTGGTAGGCCGCCTTGTTCGACTTGCCCAGGTTCGAGGCCGAGCCGACGGCATCGCGGAAGGGGCCGTAGAACGCGCTGGCGTACTTGGCCGAGTAGGCCATGATGCGGGTATGGATCTGGCCGTTGCCTTCCAGGGCCTGGCGGATGGCGCCGATGCGCCCGTCCATCATGTCGCTGGGCGCGACGATGTCCACGCCGGCCTCGGCCTGCGCCAGGGCCTGCCTGACCAGTATCTCGACCGTGGGTTCGTTCAGCACGTAGCCGGATTCGTCGATCAGGCCGTCCTGCCCGTGGCTGGTGTAGGGGTCGAGCGCGACGTCGGTCAGGATGCCCAGCTCGGGCAGGCGTTTCTTGAGCTCCGCCACCACGCGCGGGATCAGGCCGTCGGGGCGCGTCGCGGCGATGCCGTCAGGCGTCTTCAGCTCCGGCGCGATCACGGGGAACAGCGCAAGGACCGGGATGCCGAGCTCGACGCATTCCTCGGCCACCGGCAGCAGGGTGTCCAGGCTGTAGCGCTCGACGCCGGGCAGCGACGGCACCGGCTGGCGCAGCCCCTTGCCCTCGGCCACGAATACGGGATAGATCAGGTCGTCGGCCGACAGCCGGCTCTCGCGCACCAGGCGGCGGGTGAAGTCGTCGCGCCTCAGGCGG
The DNA here is from genome assembly GCF_039523035.1 of Pigmentiphaga daeguensis. Lineage (NCBI taxonomy): Bacteria > Pseudomonadati > Pseudomonadota > Betaproteobacteria > Burkholderiales > Alcaligenaceae > Pigmentiphaga > Pigmentiphaga daeguensis. The sequence continues at coordinate 159,501 of NZ_BAAAEN010000005.1, forward strand.
CGGGGGCGACCGGCGGGAAAGTCGGCGAATACTTCGTGTTGGCTCATTGCGGTTGTCGTCCTGTCAATGCTGCGCGGCGGGGGACGGGCCCCATGCCATCGCAAGATACCATCGCTCCGTCGCGGGCGTCATGCCGCGACCTGCGGCATCAGCCAGCCCTCGATATGGGCCGTCGCTTCGTCCAGGCCGATGCGATGGGTCGAGGAAAACGGCACGGTGTGCAGCGCGCCGATGGCGGCCAGTTCCTTCTTCACCGCGAACTGGGCCTTGATGCGCTGGCCGTAGGGAAACTTGTCGGCCTTGGTCAGCAAGGCCAGTACCGGCTTGCCGGACGGGGCGATCCAGTCGATCAGGTTGCGGTCCAGGTCGGTCACGCCGCGGCGGATGTCCACCAGCAGCACGACGCCGGCCAGCGAGGTCCGGTTGCGCAGGTAGCCGCCCAGCACCTGGGCCCACTGCGAGCGGTCTTCCCGGGCCACCGAGGCATAGCCGTAGCCGGGCAGGTCGACCAGGAACCCCAGGTCGCGCTCGGGTTCGAGCGGATCGGGCAGGCCGAACATGTTGATCAGCCGGGTGCGGCCCGGCGTCTTGCTGGAGAAGGCCAGGCGCCTTTGCTGGGTCAGCACGTTGATCGCCGACGACTTGCCGGCGTTGGAGCGGCCGACGAAGCAGACTTCCGGCGCCCCGGGCGGGGGCAACTGGTCGAGCCGGGCGGCGGACGTCGTGAAATGGGCGCGATGGAGAATGGACACTGGGCGTCGCCGGCCGGCGAAGTTAAGCAATAACCCGCTATTGTACGACCGGCCCCGCGGCGCGGCCGCCCGTCAGCCGACCCGCTTCAATTCCTTCTTGAACAACTGCTGCCGCTTCACGTAGCTTTCCACGCCGGCCCGGATGCGGGCGATGTCCTCGTCGGTCAGCTGGCGCACGACCTTGGCGGGTGCCCCCAGGATCAGCGATCGGTCGGGGAACTCCTTGCCCTCGGTCACGATGGCGCCCGCGCCCACCAGGCAGTTCTTGCCGATGACCGCGCGGTTCAGCACCACGGCCTGGATGCCGATCAGCGAACCGTCGCCGATGGTACAGCCGTGCAGCATGGCCTGGTGCCCGACGGTCACGTAGTCGCCGATGGTGAGCTTGAGCCCGGGGTCGGTGTGCAGCACCGCGCCTTCCTGGACGTTGCTGGAGTCGCCCAGGATGATGTCGTCGTTGTCCGCCCGGATCACCGCGCCCGGCCAGACGCTGGCGTTCTCGCCCAGCCTGGCCTTGCCGATGACGGTGGCCTGCTCGGCCACGTACGCCGAGTCCGGAATGTGGGGCGCGTCGGCGCCGAGCTGGTAGACAGCCATGGTGGTCCTTCCCGAATAGTTTTCTATGGGCTACGTTGTAGTTGCTATAATAAGCGGTTACTTAACATAGGAAAGCGCGGTCGGGCTTGCCTATGCGCTCCCCGCGCATAGCGGGGGCGGACCGGGTTTGCAGTAGAACAAAACTCGCAGTAGAAGAACGATCACCTCCGGCGCGAGCCGGGTCGAATCGATAACGGGGTAGGTGGGCCCCGCGGAGACACCTGCAGGAGAATCCTTGCCGCAAGCCGGCGGGAGCAGCAGGAGCAGGGCATCCGTGAGTCGCGTATCCGTAGCCTGATTGTGGAATTTAGGTCGAGGTTTTCATGAAGCGTGTGCTGTCCCTGATGCTTGTCGCGAGCGGTGCAATCCTGGGTGCGGCGGTGGCCCTGCCTTCCGTGGCCGCCGATGCCCAGCCCCGTCCCAAGGTCGATGCGGCCAAGGGCGAGCAGTTGTTCACCAACGGCGACGCGGCCCGCAACATCATTTCCTGTGCCAGCTGCCATGGTCCCGGCGGCAACAGCGCCGGCGCCGCCAACCCCAAGCTGGCCGGCCAGCATCCCGACTACATCTACAAGCAGCTCGTCAACTTCAAGGTCAAGGAAGGCGCCAAGACGCCCGAGCGCGTCAATGCCGTCATGAACGCCAACGTCGCCGGCCTGACCGACGAGGACATGCGCAACATCTCGGCCTACCTGGGTGCCCAGACCCTCAAGCCCGCCGTGGCCAAGAGCAAGGACACCGTCGAGCTGGGCCAGCGCATCTTCCGCGCCGGCATCGCCAGCAAGGGCGTCCCGGCCTGCGCCTCCTGCCACAGCCCCAACGGCGCCGGCATCCCCTCGCAATATCCGCGCGTGGGTGGCCAGTTCGGCGAATATACCGAGGCCCAGCTGGTGGCCTTCCGCAGCGGCGCGCGGCACAATAACGTGCCCATGGCGCAGATCGCCAACAAGATGACCGACGCCGAAATCAAGGCCGTGGCCGACTACATCGCCGGCCTGCGCTGATCCGCGCCAGGAACCACTGCTGTCGATCGCGGTCATTGAAGGGGCGGATCTTCCGCCCCTTTTGCATTCTTGGCAGGATGCATACCTGGCAGGATTCCAGCGGCAACCGACCTGTCCGAACCGAGGTCCGCAGCACCCATCATGACCATCGCTACTTCCTCCGCTTCCCGCCCAGCCTCGCGCGGCCTTGGCGCCGACCTGCTCGAACTGCTGGCCTCGATGCGGTTCGCCGTCAGCCTGCTGGTCTTCATCTGCCTGGCCAGCATCGTCGGGACGGTGCTGGTGCAGAACCAGCCGTCGAACAACTATGTCAACCAGTTCGGCCAGTTCTGGTTCGAGGTGTTCGACACCTTCTCGCTCTATCACGTCTACAACGCGTGGTGGTTCCTGCTCATCATGGGATTCCTGGTGGTCTCCACCAGCCTGTGCATCATCCGCACCGCGCCCAAGATGGTCCGCGACATGCGCTCGTTCCGCGAGCACGTGCGCGAGAACAGCCTGCGGTCCTTCCACCATCGCGCCGAGTTCGCGTCGCCCGAGGCGCCGTCGCGGGTGGCCGGCTCGCTGGCCGAATTGCTCAAGCGCCAAGGTTATGCCGTGCGCACCCGGGCCGAAGGCCCGGCCACGCTGCTGGCGGCCAAGCGGGGCAGCGGCAATCGGCTGGGTTACATCTTCGCGCACACGGCCATCGTCATCGTCTGCATAGGCGGCCTGCTCGACAGCGAACTGCCGATACGGCTGCAGATCTGGCTGGCCGGCAAGAAGCCCCTGTTCGAGAACATGGCCATCGCCGACGTGCCCGCTTCCGGGCGCCTGGGCCTGGGCAATCCCAGCTTCCGCAGCAGCGTGCTGGTGCCCGAGGGCGGCAAGGCGCGCAACGGCATCGTCATGGTGGACGACGGTGCGCTGGTGCAGCCCCTGCCGTTCACGCTGGAGCTGAAGAAGTTCATCGTCGAATACTATTCCACCGGCATGCCGCGCCTGTTCGCGAGCGAGGTCGAAGTCACCGACAACGAGACCGGCGAACACTTCCCCGCCACCATCAAGGTCAATGAACCGCTGCGCTACAAGGGCGTGACGGTCTACCAGTCCAGCTTCGACGACGGCGGCAGTTCCCTGGAACTGACGGGCTACGCCTTGCGCGGCGACCAGCCCTATACCTTCCCGGTGTCGGGCAAGGTCGGCGGCACGGCGCAACTGGTGGCCGACGGCGCTCCGGCCAGCGACGCGCTGAAGGACCTGACCGTCGAGTTCAGCGGCTTCCGTCCCATCAACGTCGAGAACTTCGCCAATGGCCGCGTGGGCGCGGCCGAACCCAAGGCGCTGCGCGAGCACGTGGCCGCGGTGTCCGGCAGCGCCGCCCGCGTGGGCCAGAACGAGGACTTCCGCAACGTCGGTCCCAGCGTGCAGTACAAGCTGCGCGACGCCAGCGGCCAGGCGCACGAATTCCACAACTACATGCTGCCCGTCGAGGTCGACGGCGTGAAGGTCTTCCTGTCGGGGGTGCGCACCAATCCCGACGAGGATTTCCGCTACGTGCGCATGCCGGCCGACGCCGACAATTCCCTGAAGGAATTCATGGGGCTGCGCGCCATCCTGCAGGATCAGCAGGCCCGCGCGCTGGCCGCGCGCAGGTTCGCCCACGCCAACCGGCTCGCCTCGGGCGGCGCCGCCGACGGCGAACTGACCGCGCAGTTGCAGGCATCGGCCGAGCGGGCCCTGGATACTTTCGCCGACGGTGGCCTGCAATCCATCGCCCGTTTCCTGGAAACCAATGTGTCGTCGGGCGAGCAGCAGCGCGCGGCCGACGTCGTGGTCAAGCTGCTGGGCGGGGCGATGGCCGAGCTGCGCGCGGTCGAGCGTGAGCGCGCCGGGCTGCCCGCGCTGCCCACCAGCGGCCCCGAGGCGGCCGCGGCGGTGGCGTGGACGCAGGCGGCGGTGGGCGCGATGTCGGACCTGTTCCTGTATCCGGCGCCGGTCATCCTCGGCCTGAAGGATTTCCATCACGTCCAGGCCAGCGTGTTCCAATTGAGCCGGACCCCCGGTAAAAATGCGGTATACCTGGGTTGCGTGCTATTGATCCTGGGCGTGTTCTCGATGTTCTACATCCGCGAGCGCCGCGTCTGGCTGTGGGTCAAGCCCGGACAGGACGGGCAGGGCGCGCAGACCTTGATGGCCATGACTTCCCAGCGGCGCACGCTGGATTTCAACCAGGAATTCGAACGGCTCAAGGCGGATATCGCCGCCATGTCGCCGCAGCAGAAAGGGTAGCTAAATGGAACTGACCTCATCCGCCCGCCCGGGCGCCGGCCGGGCTCCCCGGCGGGGCATGGACGGCCCGCGCCGGGTAGACTGGACCGACATCGCCTTCGCCGTGCTGCTGGCGGCTGGCGCCGCCTTCGCGTTCCAGCGGGTCGGCGGGATCATGAACTACTACGACAAGGCCATCCTGGGTGGCGCGGTCGTGGTGCTGGCCTGGCTGGCGTGGCTGTGGCGGCCGTTGCGTGCGCTGATGATCGCGGTGGCCATCAGCGGCGGCCTGGCCGTCACGCTCTACCAAGGCGACCTCGCGCGGGCCGACCAGGCCTTCCTCCTCAAGTACCTGCTGTCCTCGCAGTCCGCCATCCTGTGGATGTGCGCGCTGTTCATCATCGCCACCGCGTGTTACTGGATAGGCCTGGTCGCCCGCAGCGGCACCGCGGCCTGGCTGGGGACGGCGCTGACCTGGAGCGCGGTGTTCGCCGGCCTGACCGGCCTCCTGGTGCGCTGGCATGAAAGCTACCTGCTCAGCCCGGACATCGGCTACATCCCCGTCAGCAACCTGTACGAGGTCTTCATCCTCTTTTCGCTCATCACCGCGCTGTTCTACCTGTACTACGAGCGCAAGTACGACACGCGCAGCCTGGGTGGCTTCGTGCTGCTGGTCATCGCCTCTGCGGTCGCCTTCCTGATCTGGTACACCTTTGACCGCGGCGCGCAGCAGATCCAGCCGCTGGTGCCGGCCCTGCAAAGCTGGTGGATGAAATTGCACGTGCCCGCCAACTTCATCGGCTACGGCACGTTCTCGCTGGCGGCCATGGTCGCCTTCGCCTACCTCGTCAAGGCGCACGGCAAGACCTCCTCGTGGGTGAAGCTGGCGCCGCTGTTCGTCCTGGGCGTGCTGCTGGCGGTCGAACCCATGATCTTCCGCCAGAGCGGCATGCCGGCCTACTGGATGACCTACGCCGGCGTGGCCGCGCTGATCGTCGGCGGCATCCTGCTGGGCCGCCGCCAGCTTGCCGAGCGCCTGCCCGCGCTCGAGGTGCTGGACGACATCATGTACAAGGCCATCGCCGTGGGCTTCGCGTTCTTCACCGTGGCCACGGTGCTGGGCGCGCTGTGGGCGGCCGACGCCTGGGGCGCCTACTGGCAGTGGGACCCGAAGGAAACCTGGGCGCTGATCGTCTGGCTCAACTACGCGGCCTGGCTGCACATGCGGCTGATCAAGGGCCTGCGCGGCAACGCCGCCGCCTACTGGGCCCTGGTGGGCCTGCTGGTGACGGGTTTCGCGTTCCTGGGCGTGAACATGTTCCTGTCCGGCCTGCACTCCTATGGAGAGCTCTGACATTGGCTCACGGTTGCTACCGCTGGCAGCCAGCGATAGCAACGGAACCACACCCCAAGATAGCGGTCCTAGACCCAGGATGCGGTGGATCCGGCTTTGCCGGTCCACCCGCGTCGCTCCCTTGAGGGGGCCCGCGTAAGCGGGTACGGGGTGGGCTTTATACGGACTGGAGACCGTCATGCTGATACGCAGGCCTTCCGATATTTTGCCTTCCGAGATCACGCCCGAGGCGGTCTATCGGGACCGGCGGCGGTTGATGCTGCAGGCGGGGCTGGCCGCGTCGGCGATGGGGCTGGCGGGGTGGAGCGGCCGCCAGGCGTTCGCGCAGACGACGGGCGTGAAGCTGGCGGCGCAGCGTAATGGCGCCTTCGTGGTGATGGACAAGCCGACCTCGCAGAAGGACGTCACTACCTACAACAATTTCTACGAGTTCGGCACCGACAAGGGAGATCCCTCGGACCACGCGGGGCGTTTCCGCACGTCGCCCTGGACGGTCGCGATCGAGGGCGAGGTCAAGAAACCGCAGGTATTGTCCCTGGACGACCTGCGCAAGCTGGCGCCGCTGGAAGAGCGGATCTACCGGCTGCGCTGCGTCGAGGGCTGGTCCATGGTGATCCCCTGGACCGGGTATTCCCTTGCCGCGCTCATCCGCCGGGTCGAGCCCACCGGCAACGCCCGTTTCGTCGAATTCGTCACCGCCGTGCAGCCCGATACCATGCCCGGCCTGCGGACGCGCGTGCTCGACTGGCCCTATGTCGAAGGGCTGCGCATGGACGAGGCCATGCAGCCGCTGACCCTGCTCACCTTCGGCGTCTACGGCGAAACCCTGCCCAACCAGAACGGCGCGCCCGTGCGCGTGGTGGTGCCGTGGAAATACGGTTTCAAGTCGGGCAAGTCGCTGGTGAAGATACGTTTCGTGGAAAAGCAGCCCGCCACCAGCTGGGTCAAGGCCGCGCCGCAGGAATACGGCTTCTACGCGAACGTCAACCCCAACGTGCCCCATCCGCGCTGGAGCCAGGCGTCCGAGCGGCGCATCGGCGAGGACGGCCTGTTTTCGCCCAAGCGCAAGACGCTGATGTTCAACGGCTACGGCGACCAGGTCGCCAGCCTTTACGCCGGCATGGACCTGGCGCGCGATTACTGAGATGGCGGATGCGCCCGTCGCATCGCATCGGACCGCCGCCCGGGCCGCGCCGCCCGAGCCGCGCGTGTTCGGACTGGCGGTGGGGCGCTTCAAGGTCCTGCTGTTCATCGTCGCGCTGCTGCCGCTGGCGCGTTGGATCTGGCTGGGGGCGACGGATGCGCTGACGGCCAATCCCGTGGAGTTCCTGACCCGTTCCTCGGGCACCTGGACCCTGGTGGCGCTGCTGGTCACGCTGGCGGTCAGTCCCCTGCGCGTCCTGCTCCGCCAGCCGGCCTTGCTGCGGGTGCGCCGCATGTGCGGGCTGTTCGCTTTCTTCTACGCCTGCCTGCATTTCACCACCTACATCTGGTGGGACCAGTGGTTCGATCTCATGTCCATCGCACGCGACGTGGCCAGGCGTCCGTTCATCACGATGGGCTTCGCCGGTTTCGCGGGGCTATGCCTGCTCGCGGCCACGTCCACGCGCGGCTGGATGCGGCGCCTGGGCTCGCGCTGGCAGTCGCTGCACCGGCTGGTCTACCTGATCGGCGTGCTCGTGCTGTTGCACTATTGGTGGCAGAAGGCCGGCAAGAATGATTTTTCGGCGGTGTTTCTCTACACTGTGGTCTTCGCGGGGTTGATGGGATGGCGCCTGGTGCGCCGGCGTGCCGCCAGGCCGTGACCGCAGCAGGCGGCGCGGCCGCCCGACCATGCGCTTCCCGATGCCCGCTACCGACAACAACAAGAGGTGCATCATGAACGACGTCACGGTCGACTCCGCCAAGCTTCAATCCGCCAAGAACCTCACCACCGTCGTCTATGCGCTGTATGCGCTGGCCATCCTGATCGGGCTGAGCAGCATCGTCGCGATCATCATCAACTACGTCAAGAAAGGCGACATGGCCGGCACCTGGCTGGACAGCCACTTCCGCTGGCAGATCCGCACGTTCTGGTTCTCCGTGCTGTGGGCCATCGTGGGGGCGCTGACGGTGTGGGCCTTCATCGGCTGGGTCGTGTGGTTCGTGGCCTTCATCTGGTACATCTACCGCATCGTGAAGGGCTGGCTGAACCTGAACGACAACAAGCCGATGTACCCCGCCTGATCCTCAGGCCGGATGCGGCGGCGCCCGCGTCGGCGACGGCGGGAAGGCGAAGGCCATCGCGACCGCGCCCATGCCGACCGCGGCCGAGCCCAGGTACAGCCAGGCATAGCCGTTGAAGTGGTCGAAGATCCAGCCTCCGGCCAGCGGTCCGAAGGCCATGCCCAGGCTGGAGGCCATGACCGCGGCGCCCAGCACGCTGCCCATGATGCGCGGCCCGAAGTAGTCCCGCGCCAGCGCCGCGTACAGCGGCATCACGCCGCCATAGGCGGCTCCCAGCAGTATGGACAGGCCATAGAATTCGCCGATCGCGCGGGCCTGCGAATAGACGGCTATCACCAGCGCCTGCAGTAGCAGGCCCGCGATCAGTACCCGCTTGGTGCCGAGCCGGTCGGCCAGGGTCCCCAGCAGCAACCGTCCTCCCAGCCCGGCCAGTCCTTCGACGCTGTAGATGGTGACGGCGGCCATGGGCGCGATGCCGCAGAACGTGGCGAAGCTGACCACGTGGAAGATCGGGCCGGAATGGGCGGCGCAGCACAGGAAGAAGGTCAGCGCCAGCGCGGCGAAGGGCGCCGATCTCAGGGCCTGGCGGACCGACAGGCCGGGATCCTCCGCCTCGGGCCGGGCTTGGCCGGCCATTCCGGCAGGTGGCTGCCGGACGAACAGGGCCGCCGGGATCAGGAGCAGCAGGGCGGCGATGCCTGTCGTCGTCATCGCCGTGCGCCAGCCATGCTCCAGGATGAGCCAGCTGGCCAGCGGCGACACGGTCATGGGCGCAACGCCCATGCCCGCGGAGACCAGGGAGACGGCCAGGGCGCGATGGCGCTCGAACCAGAGGGTCGTCACCGCCATCAGCGGGGCGAAGAACGCGCCGCCCGCCACACCCACCAGCACGCCATAGCCGAGCTGGAAGGCCAGCAGCGAAGTGGCGCGGCTGGCCAGCAGCAGCCCCAGGCCCAGCAACAGCGAGGCGGCCAGGATCACGGGGCGCGTGCCGTAACGGTCGCTCAGCGCGCCCCAGCCGAACGCCGCGGCGCCCATCACCAGGAAGTCCAGCGTCATGGCCGCCGAGATGCCTGCGCGCGACCAGCCGGTATCGGTGGAGATGGGCTGCAGGTAGACCGCCAGCGAGAACATGGCACCCGCGGCCACGCAGGTGATCAGCGCGCCCGCGGCGACGACGACCCAGCCGTAGCCGCCGTCGGGCCTGCCGGGGGCTGCCGTCGGGGCATCCGTTTCGTGTGTGTTCATGGACGAGGGAAAGCCGGGTAGCGGCGGGGAGCCGGGACGGCGCCCCTTTTCGCGAACATAGCAATTGGCCGGGGTGCTGTCGAGCCGACCCGCGGCGCGGCGCCTCCGGCTCCCGCCCGCGCGGTCAGGGGGCCCGGCCGAACAGTTCGTGGATCACCGTCCGCATCCAGACCCGCCCGGGTTCGCGCGCGTAGCGCTCGTGCCAGAACTGGGATACGTCGTAGGCGGGCAGGCGCAGCGGCGGGTCATACATCCTGACGCCCCATGCGGCCTCGAACGTCGCGGCCAGGGTGCGGGGAATGGTGGCGATGTAGTCGGTCTGGGCGACGATGCGGCCGATCGAGAGAAAGTGGCCCACGCGCAGCGCGACGGAAGCGCCCACGCCGGGCGAGGCGAGAATGCCCTCCAGCACGTGCGCATGACCCGTCATTGAACCTTCCGATATCACGTGGCCGAGCTGACGGAAGTTCTCCATGGTCATCCGGCCGAATATGGCGGGGTGGTCGTTGCGGGCGATGCAGGCGTAGCGCGCCGAGAAGAGCCGGCCGATCTGCAGTCCCTCCGGATCCAGGCGCAAGTGGCCGACGGCCAGGTCCACGTTGCCGTCCGCCATGGCCTCGCGCAGTGCCTTGCCCTGCAACTGGCTCGTGCGCAGGTGCACGCCGGGCGCCAGCTCCGCCACCCGCCGGGCCAGTCCGGGCAGAAAGACCTGCTCGCTGACGTCCGACATCGCCAGCGTGAATACGCGCCGTTCGGTGGCGGGCACGAAGGCCGGCGTCTGCAGCGTCCCCCTCACGATGTCCAGGGCCTGGTGCAGGGATGTGTTCAGGTCGTCGGCCAGGGGCGTGGGCAGCAGGCCGTGCGGCTGCCGCACGAACAGCGGATCGCCATAGGCATCGCGCAGGCGGGCGAGGGCGCGGCTCATCGCGGGCTGGCTCAGCCCGAGCTCCCTGCCGGCGGTGGTCAGGTTGCGGCTGCCGTATACCGCCAGGAAGAGCTCGAGCAGGTTCAGGTCCACCTGGTGGGAAAGACGCTTGGCCATGGCTTGGATATACCTATGATGCATGTCAGACATCAGTTCATTTCATTTTACGGATTTCACTCCGATTCCTAACATGGGCCAACCGCACAGGAGACCCCATGTACAGCAGCGCCCACTATTTGCTCCAGGGACTCACCGATCTCGGCATCGAGTACGTGTTTTCCAACCTGGGCACCGACCACGCTTCCGTCATCGAGGAACTCGCGCGCTGGCGCGAGCAGGGACGCAAGCACCCCCGCTTCATGCTCTGTCCGCACGAGAATGTCGCGATCCACATGGCCGCCGGCTACGCGGCCATGACCGGGAAGGGGCAGGCGGTGATGGTCCACGTGGACGCCGGCACGGCGAACGCGGCCATGGGCATGCACAACATGTTCCGCTCGCGCCTGCCCGTCATGCTGATGGCGGGGCGGGCGCCGGGCACCGTGCGCGGCGAGCTGCCCGGCTCGCGCGACAACTACGTGCATTTCGTGCAGGACCCTTTCGACATGGCGAGCCTGGTGCGTCCCTACGTCAAATGGGAATACTCGCTCTCGACCGGCATCAATGCGCGTGAAGTGGTGCGGCGCGGCCACTCGGTCATGCAGAGCGATCCACCGGGGCCGGTCTACCTGACCCTGCCGCGCGAGGCCCTGACCCAGGAATGGGCCGAAGACCAGGTGAAGGCCTTTGGCCAGGACCGCTACGGTCCCGTCGCCGCCGGCGGCATCGACGAGGCGCGGGCCGCGCAGATCGCCGAGGCCCTGATGCGGGCCGAGCGCCCCATGGCCGTTACCGCCTATCTCGGCCGCAAGGCCGAGGCCGTCCAGGCGCTGGAGGAACTGGCGCTGCTGTGCGGCATCCGCGTCTTCGAGTTCGCGCCCAGCTACCTGGGCATCTCGCGCGATTCGCCCTGCTTCGGCGGCTTCGACCCCGGCGCGGCGCAGGCCGACGCCGACCTGGGCCTGCTGCTGGACGTGGACGTGCCCTGGCTGCCCAAGTACGTGGCCGAGCGGCCCGACATGCGCTGGCTGCATGTCGATGTCGATCCGATCAAGAAGGACTTCCCCATGTGGGGATTCGCGACCGACATGCGCGTGCAGGCCGATTGCGCCACGGTGCTGCGCCAGGTCATCGACATCGTCCGGGCCCGTGCCGGCAAGGACTTCCACGAGCGGGTGCGCGTGCGCCTGGACGACTATCGGGCGCAGGCCAAGGCCCGCGCCGACGCGCTGTCCCAGGCCGCGGGCAAGCGCGGCGCCCGCGGCGCGATCTCGCCGGCCTTCCTGTGCGCGCAGTTGAGCGCGGCCCTGTCCCAGGACGACGTGGTCATCAACGAGGCCATCCGCAACGCGCCCGCGGTGCTGGGCCACATTCGCCGGACCCGGCCGCTGACGCTGCTGGGCACGGCCGGAGGTGGCCTGGGCTACAGCGGCGGCATGGCGCTGGGCGTCAAGCTGGCGCGGCCGGATGCGCGCGTGGTGCAAGTGGTCGGCGACGGCGGCTTCCATTTCGGCACGCCCACCTCGGTCTATGACGTGGCGCAGCGCTACCGGCTGCCCATCCTGACCGTCGTGCTGGACAACGGCGGATGGCAGGCGGTGAAAGAGGCCGTGCTGCGCGTGCACCCGGATGGCTCGGCGGCCGACACGGACGAGTTCCATGCGCGGCTGCATGGCGAGACGCGCCGCTTCGAACTGGTCGCCCAGGCTTTCGGCGGCCATGGCGAGACGGTGGAGGACCCCGACGACGTGCCGGACGCGATCGCCCGCTGCCTGCGCGCCGTCGACGAAGGACGGGCCGCGGTGCTGCACGTGCGCATCGGCGGAATCTAGGGGCGCGGGCGGCCGGCGCCGCCCGTGGCCGGAATCAAGGGAACGCACGAGTCCCGTGGAAGGAGACACCATGCAAGTACGTCGCATCCTGAACCTGGCCGCGCTGGCGCTGGCCATCTCGCCGCTCGGCCTGCCGGCCGCGCATGCGCAGCCGAACTATCCGGCGCGCCCGATCACCATCATCGTCGGCTACGCGGCGGGCGGGGGCAACGACGTCCTGGCCCGTATCGTGGCCGAGGAAATGACCAAGGGACTCAAGCAGCCCGTGATCGTCGAGAACCGCCCCGGCGTGGCCTCCATCGTGGGCGCGGCCTACGTGGCCAAGGCCAGGCCGGACGGCTACACGCTGTTCTGGGGAGCCAGCGGTCCCATCTCGTTCAATCCCGCCCTGTACGCCAAGCTGCCCTACAAGGTCGAGGACTTCACCCCCGTGTCGCTGACGGCGAAGTTCCCGCTGGTGCTGGTCTCGGATGCCTCGCTGCCGATCAAGTCCGTGAGCGACCTCGTGGCCTATTCGAAGCAGCACCCGGACAAGGCGAACTACGGCTCCAGCGCCGCCTCGTTCCAGCTCGTGACCGAGCTGTTCAACGGCAAGACCGGCGCGCGCTTCGCGCACATCCCCTACAAAGGCAGCAACGAGTCGATTCAGGCCGTCATGGCGGGCAACGTCACCATGGCCATCACCGATCCGGCGCCGGCCATGACCGGCCTGCAGGGCAAGCGCGTGCGGGCCCTGGCCGTGACCTCGCCGCAACGGGCAGGCTTCCTGCCCGAGGTCCCGACCATGCGGGAGGCGGGGGTGGACCTGGATGTCGAGTTGTGGGCGGGCCTGCTGGCGCCGGCCGGCACGCCGGCGGACGTGGTCCAGGTATTGCAGCGGGAGATCGCGCGCGTGGTCGCCCTGCCCGAGGTAAGCAAGAAGATGGCCTCCCTCGGCTGCTTGGCCCAGGCCAGCACCTCCGACGAGTTCCGTCGCCTGATCGAGAAGGAAGTGCCGCTCTGGACCAAGGTGGCGCGCGAGAACGACATCAAGGTCGAGTAGGGCGCACGGGAGCGGACATGAAGATCACGCGAGTCGCGGCGGTGCCGATCAAATGGCCCGTGCAGGTCGGCATAGGCGGGACCACGCCCGTCGAGCAGGAAATCCGGGCGTGCCTGGTGCGCGTGGAAACCTCCACCGGGTTGTGCGGCCATGGACTGACATCGATCACCAATGAACGGGTCGTGGCCGCGGCCGTGAACGACGTGGCCGCGCCGGCGCTGGTCGGCGAGGACCCCATGAACCACGAGGCGTTGTGGGACCGTCTCTACTGGCTGCTGTCGCCCCGGGGACAGACCGGCCACGCCGCGCATGCCATGGCGGCGCTGGACATCGCCCTGTGGGACATCAAGGGCAAGGCGCTGGCACAGCCGGTGTGGCGGTTGCTGGGGGGCGCCCGTTCCCGCGTGCCCGTCTACGCGACCTTCGGCTTCGATTTCCTGGACCGCGATGCGCTCGGCCAGGCGGCCGCGACGCTCAGGGCCCAGGGCTACCAGCATCTGAAAATGGTCGTCGGCCATCAGGCGCTTCAAAGGCGCGACCGTGGCGGCCCTTCGCTGGACGAGGTCATCGCCGAGGACGAGCGTTCGCTGCGCGCCAATGCCGAGGCCTTGTCCCGGCTGGAACTGGTGCCCCGCGTCCTGGTCGATGTCGGAACCCGGTCCACACGCTGCCAGCTGTGGGGCCGCGAGTACAGTGCGCCCTTCGGCATCGCGCCCATGGGCGGCGCGGCCCTGTTCGCGTTCCAGGCGGACCTGGCCCTGGCCGAGGCGGCCGCCGCGCAACAGGTCCCGTTCGTGCTGAGCGCGGCCTCGTCCGTGCCGCTGGAAACCATCGCAGCGCGGTCGCCCGGGGCGTGGTACCAGGCTTATCTGCCAGCGGACCCGGGGCGGATAGACAGCCTGCTCCAGCGCGTGGAACGTGCCGGTATCGAAGTGCTGGTCGTGACCGCAGACGTGCCCGTCGCGGCGAACCGCGAGAACGACCTGCGGCGAGGATTCGGCATCCCGGTCACGCCTGGCCCGCGGTTGCTGGGCGACGTGCTGGCGCATCCCCGCTGGATGGCGAGCGTGGTGCTGCGTACGCTCCTGAACGGCGGCATCCCGCGCTTCGAGAACTTCGGCGCCGACCGTGGAGGACCGATCGTGGCACCGCCCAGCCCAGGGTTCCGCGTCGGCCGCGACCGCCTGACCTGGGACCACCTGCGTTACATCCGGCGCCGGTGGCGGGGCAGGCTGCTGGTCAAGGGCATTCTTCACGAGGACGACGCCCGTATCGCGCTGGACGCCGGCGTGGACGGCATGATCCTGTCCAATCACGGCGGCAGGCAACTGGACGGCGCGGTGTCCCCCTTGCGCATGCTGCCCCGGATCGCCGCGCTGCGCGGCGGCGCCAAGCTGATCGTGGACGGCGGTTTCCGGCGCGGCACCGACATCATCAAGGCGCTGGCCCTGGGCGCGGACTTCGTGCTGATCGGCCGGCCATTCCTGTACGCGGCATCCGTGGGCGCCACCGCAGCGGTGCGGCGGGCGATCGGCCTGCTGCATGCCGAACTGGACCGCGACCTGGCGCTGATCGGCCGCGCCGACATCCGCGATCTCGACGCCTCGTGTCTCGCGCACGGATCGCGGCCGATTTCCTCTTTCGAGCCGCCGACCGCGGCCGTGTCCCCTATGGAGCAATCATGACGACCCGACACCATTCCGGCCTGATCATCGCCGGCGCCCTGCAGGAGTCCGGCGCGGCGCCGGTCCTGGACAACATCAACCCGGCCAACGGCGAGACCGTCGGCACCGTCGCCACGGCCGACGCCGCGGCCGCGCGCGCCGCCATCGGCGCGGCCCGCCAGGCCTTCGAGGAATCGGCCTGGGCCAACTCCCCCCGCCTGCGGCAGGACGTGCTGCTGCAATGGGCGCGCAACCTCGCTCCGCGCGCCCAGGAACTGGCGATGCTGCTGACGATGGAGAACGGCAAGGTCATCGCCCAATCCACCGGCGAAATGCATGGCGCCATTTCCGAGATCAACTACTACGCCGGCCTGGCTCGCTATATCGCCGGCAACGCGCAGGAAGTCAGCCCCGGCGTGTTCTCGACCATGCTGCGCGAACCCGCCGGCGTGGCCGGCATCATCGTGCCCTGGAACGCCCCGGCGCTGCTGCTGGTGCGCAGCCTGGCCCCCGCGCTGGCGGCGGGATGCACCACGGTGATCAAGCCCGCCTGGCAGACCGCGCTCGTCACTTGCGAGATGCTCAAGGAACTGATCAGGATCCCGGGCCTGCCGCCGGGCGTCGTCAACATGGTGGTCGAGGACGGCGCCGAACTCTCGCAACTGATCTGCCAGTCCGACGACGTCGACGTCATCAGCTTCACCGGCTCGAACGAAACCGGCCAGCGCATCTACGCCTCGGCCGCGCCCACGATGAAGAAGCTGTCGCTGGAGCTGGGCGACAAGGCCAGCTGCATTGTCTTCGACGACGCCCCCATCCCCGACGTCATGCGCAAGATCGCCGACGCCGCCACCATCATCTCCGGCCAGCAATGCACCGCCGCGCGCCGCGTGCTGGTCCATGCCAACGCCTACGACGCCGCCCGCACCCACCTGCGCGACGCCCTGGCCGCCCTGAAAACCGGCCCCGGCTGGCTGCCCGGCCACCACCTCGGCCCCCTGATCGACCGCGCCTCGCGCGACCGCGTCCTGTCCCAGGTCCACCGCGCCATGAGCGAAGCCGACGAAGTGCTGCTGGAAGGCTCCACGCTGGACAGCCAGCATCCCCACGGCGCCTTCCTGACCCCGTCGCTGGTGGCTCACGGCGACACCAGCGCCTTCTTCGTCCAACAGGAAATCTTCGGCCCCTTCGTCGTCCTGGAAAAATTCCACGACGAGGCCGAAGCCATCGCCCGCGCCAACCACACCGTCTACGGCCTGTCCTCCAGCGTCTGGACCCGCGACGGCGCCCGCGCCCAACGCGTCGCCCGCAAGCTGCGCCGGGGCACGGTCTGGATCAACGATCACAACAAGCTGATGGCTGAAGCGGAAACCGGCGGCTATCGCCGCAGCGGGCTGGGGCGCCTGCATGGACATGAGGCGTTGAACGACTTCACGGAGTCGAAGATCATCTACCAGGACAGCAACCCGCTGTGACGGCTCAAGCGCCCAACCCCAATATCTGCCCACCCCCATAACTGCTCTGCACCGGCTCCGTCCCTCCCGCCCGGATCCGTACCGCGCAGTACTTGAACTCCGGAATCTTCCCGAACGGATCCAGCGCGGCGTTCGTCAGCTTGTTGATCGCCGCCTCGTAATAACAGAACGGCACGAACACCGCTCCCCGCGGCGTGCCTTCCTCCGCCCGCGCATACAGCGACACCTCTCCGCGCCGCGACTCCAGCGTGATCACGTCTCCCGGCCGCACCCCGATCTCTTCCAGATCCAGCGGATGCACCAACGCCACCGGATCCGGCTCGATCGCATCCAGCACCGATGCCCGCCGCGTCATGCTGCCCGTGTGCCAGTGTTCCAGCTGCCGCCCCGTGATCAATACCCGCGGATACTCCCCGTCCGGCCGCTCGTTCGCCGGAATGATGTCGGCAGGCACGAAACGCGCGCGGCCCGTCTCGGTCGGGAACGTGGTCGTGAACACGACAGGGTCTCCGGCATCGCCCTCCGCCAGGCAGGGATACGTCACCGCATGCTCCGCCTGCAGGCGCTCCCAGGTGATGCCGCCTATGCTCGGCATCGAATGGCGCATCTCGTCGAACACCTCGGACACGTCGCGGTAGTGCCAGTCCAGCCCCATGCGCGCTGCGATCTGCTGGATGATCCACAGGTCCTGGCGCGCGTCGCCCGGCGGATCCAGGGCCTGCCGGCCCATCTGCACCAGCCGGTCGGTATTGGTGAACGTGCCGGTCTTTTCCGGAAAAGCCGAGGCGGGCAGGATGACGTCGGCCAGGTAGGCCGTCTCGGTCAGGAAGATATCCTGCACGACAAGATGGTCCAGTGCCGCCAGCGCCTCGCGCGCGTGGTTGGCGTCGGGGTCCGACATCGCCGGGTTTTCTCCCATGATGTACATGCCCCGCACCGTGCCGGCCCTGATCGCGTGCATCACCTCCACCACCGTCAGCCCCGGCTGCGGATCCAGCGGCATGCCCCACAACTGCTCGAACTTCTGGCGCGCGGCGGCGTTGTCCACGCGCTGGTAGTCCGGATACATCATCGGAATCAGTCCCGCGTCCGACGCGCCCTGCACGTTGTTCTGGCCGCGCAGCGGATGCAGGCCGGTGCCGGGGCGGCCGATCTGCCCGGTCATCAGCGCCAGCGCGATCAGGCAGCGCGCGTTGTCCGTGCCGTGCACGTGCTGCGATACGCCCATGCCCCACAGGATCATCGAGCCCTTGGAGGTGGCGTACAGCCGCGCGACCTCGCGCAGCGTGTCCGCGTCGATGCCGCAGATGGGTGCCATGCTCTCGGGGCTGTAGCCTTCCACGTTCCTGCGCAGTTCGTCGTAGCCGATGGTGCGGCCGGCGATGAAGTCTTCGTCGACCAGGCCTTCATGGACGATCACGTGCATCATCGCGTTCAGCATCGCCACGTCGGTGTCCGGCTTGAACTGCAGGAAGCGGTGCGCCAGCCGGGCCAGGTCCGAGCGGCGCGGGTCGGCCACGATGAGCTTGGTGCCGTTCTTCACCGCGTTCTTGATCCAGCTCGCCGCCACCGGATGGTTGACCGTGGGGTTGGCGCCGATCACGATCACCACCTCGGCCTTGCCCACGTCCATCACCGGATTGGACACCGCGCCCGAGCCTATGCCTTCCAGCAGTGCCGCCACCGACGAGGCATGGCACAACCGCGTGCAGTGATCGACGTTGTTGCTGCCGAAGCCCGTGCGCACCAGCTTCTGGAACAGATAGGCTTCCTCGTTGCTGCCCTTGGCCGAGCCGAAGCCGGCCAGCGCGCGCTTGCCGTGCGTGTCGCGGATCGTGCGCAGCCGCTCGCCCACCAGGTCCAGCGCCTCGTCCCACGTCGCTTCGCGGAACACCTCCATGACGCGGTCCGGATCCATCACGGCGTCGCCGCGCTTGGGCGCGTCCGCGCGGCGGATCAGCGGACGGGTCAGGCGGTGGGGGTGGTGGGCGTAGTCGAAGCCGTAGCGGCCTTTCACGCACAGGCGCTCGTGGTTGGCCGGACCGTCGCGGCCCTCGACGTACAGGATGCGGTTGTCCTTGACGTGGTAGGTCAGCTGGCAGCCCACGCCGCAATAGGGGCAGACCGATTCGACCGCCTTGTCCGGCACTTGCAGCGCCACCTCGCGCGCGGGCATCAGCGCGCCGGTGGGACAGGCCTGCACGCATTCGCCGCAGGCCACGCATGTGGAAGCGCCCATGGCGTCGTCCATGTCGAACACGATCCTGGCATGGTCGCCGCGATGGGCCAGCCCGATCACGTCGTTGACCTGCTCGTCGCGGCAGGCACGCAGGCAGCGCGTGCACTGGATGCAGGCGTCCAGGTTGACGGCGATGGCCGGGTGCGAGGTGTCGGCGGCCACCGGCGCGCGCGGCGCGAAGCGCGGCTTGCCCACGCCCAGCTTGCGGGCCCAGAGATCCACTTCGTTGTTCCGCGTGTACGAGGTCTCGGGCATGTCGGCCTGCAACAGCTCGAGCACCATCTTCTGCGCGCGCACGGCGCGTTCGCTGTCGGTCGTGACCTCCATGCCCTCGCGCGGCGTGCGGCAGCACGACGGCGCCAGCACGCGCTCGCCGGCGATCTCGACCACGCACGAGCGGCAGTTGCCGGCCGGTTCCAGTCCGTCGGCATGGCACAGGCGGGGAATCTCGATGCCCAGGCGGTCGGCCACCTGGATCAGGGTTTCGTTGTCGGCGGCGCTGACTTCCTGCCCGTTCAGGCGGAAGTTCACGGTGACGGCAGAGAGGCCGAGCTCGCGGCGATTGATGGCATTCATGTCAGTTACCCGTGGCACGGCCGGACGACCCGGAGCCGAGTTCTCCAGGAAAATACTTGATGACGCAATCGACCGGATTGGGGGCGGCCTGGCCCAGTCCGCATATCGAGGCATCGCGCATGACGGCGGACAACTCCTCCAGCAGCGGGATGTCCCACTCGGGCTGGCGGATCAGCTCCAGCGCCTTGGCCGTGCCCACGCGGCAGGGCGTGCACTGGCCACAGGATTCGTCCTTGAAGAAGGCCATCATGTTGCGCGCCGCGCCCACGGCGGTGTCTCGATGGGACAGGACCATGACCGCCGCCGAGCCGATGAAGCAGCCGTAGGGTTGCAGCGTGTCGAAATCCAGCGGGATGTCGTTCATCGATGCCGGCAGGATGCCGCCCGACGCGCCGCCCGGCAGGTAGGCGTAGAACTGGTGGCCGTCCTGCATGCCGCCGCAGTATTCGTCGATCAGTTCCTGGATGGTGATGCCGGCCGGTGCCAGATGGACGCCGGGTTGGCGCACGCGTCCCGATACCGAGAACGAGCGCAGGCCCTTGCGCCCGCGCCGGCCCTGCGAGGCGAACCAGGCGCCGCCGCGTTCCAGGATGTCCCGGACCCAGTGCAGCGTCTCGAAGTTGTGCTCGAGCGTGGGACGGCCGAACAGTCCGACCTGCGCGACATAGGGCGGGCGCAGCCTGGGCATGCCGCGCTTGCCTTCGATCGATTCGATCATGGCCGATTCCTCGCCGCAGATGTAGGCACCGGCGCCTCGCCGCAATTCGATGCGGGGCAGGCCGGAAACGGGCGGATCGGCGCGCAGGCGGTCCAGCTCCGCCTGCAGGATGGCGCGGCAGCCGTGGTATTCGTCGCGCAGATAGATGTAGACGGCCTGCGCCTCGACGGCCCAGGCCGCGATCAACAGGCCCTCCAGGTGGCGATGCGGATCGCGCTCGAGATAGTAGCGATCCTTGAAGGTACCGGGCTCGCCTTCGTCCACGTTGACCGCCATCAGGCGCGGCGCGGGTTCCGCGCGCACCGCGCGCCACTTGCGGCCGGCCGGGAAGCCCGCGCCGCCCAGGCCGCGCAGGCCCGAATCTTCCATGGCCTTGAGCACGGACTCCACGTCGCGCTGTCCGGACGCGCATTCGCGCAGCACGAGGTAGCCGCCCTGTGCGACGTAGCCGGCGTAGTCGATGTAGGCGCCCGGCACGTCGCGGGTGTCGCCGCTCGCGACGGCTGCCTGCACCGTATCCGCCGTTGCACAGGAAATGGGGCGCTGGCCCACCATCGCCACGGGTGCTTGTTCGCAGCGCCCCAGACAGGGGGCGGGCACGACCCGCACGCCGGCGCCCAGCACTTGCCGCAGACGCTCGATCAGCGGTCCGGCGCCCGCCAGTTCGCAGGACAGGCTGCCGCACACCCGCACGGTCAGCGGCGCGGTGCCGGATTCGGCCTGGCCGTCGTCGCGCACCACGTCGAAGTGGTGGTAGAAGGAGGCCACTTCATAGACCTCGGCCTGCGCCATGCGCAGTTCCTGCGCCAGCGCCGCCAGGTGGCGGGTGCCGAGCTGGCCGTAGCGGTCGTTGATGCGATGCAGGTGTTCGATCAGCAGGTCGCGCCGGCGCGGCGCGTCCCCCAACAGCGCACGCACCTCGGCCAGCGCGGCGGGATCGACGCGCCGGCCCTTGGGTTGCTGGCGCCTGCGTTCGCGCGTGGGCGCCGCCGCGACGATGGGAATGACTTTCTGGTCCATGGGGTTCCGTGCCGTGCGTCGCGAAGGAGGAAACGGCTAATATATGAAATTCAGAACATATGTCTTGCTACGCGACCCACTCTAACAAAGAAATTTCCGTCGAAAAATATGTTCAGGATTGCATAAATGTTCAAGATCGCGATCCAGCCCGGCTGGTACGTCCAGGGGACGGGGGCCGAGGCCTCTTCCGCGGTGGATACGTCCCTGCTGCTGCGCCTGCTGGCCAGCATCCGCGAGTCGGGCTCGATCGCGGCGGCGGGCCGCCTGGAAGGGTTGTCCTATCGCCACGTATGGGGGCTCCTGCGCAGCGCCGAGCAATTGTTCGGCACGCCGCTGCTGGAGAAGCGGCCGGGCAAGGGTACGCGGCTCAGCCACCTGGGCACGGTCCTGTTGCTGGCCGAGGACCGCATCCGCGCCCGGCTGTCGCCCACGCTGGACAGCCTGGCCTCGGAACTCGAGGCGGAGATCCGCAAGGCGGTGGCGCCCGAACGCTCGCCCTTGCGGCTGTACGCCAGCCACGGTTTCGCCGTGGCGGCCCTGGTGGACTGGATCAACACCGCGCAGATGCCGGTGGAACTGCGCTACCGCAACAGCACCGAGGCCGTGGCCGCGCTGGCGCGCGGCGAATGCGACCTGGCCGGTTTCCACGTGCCCATCGGCCCCTTCGAGCGGGACGCCGTGCGCCAGTACCTGCAATGGCTGGATCCGCGCAAGCACGTGCTGGTCCAGCTCGCGCTGCGCGTGCAAGGGCTGTGCGTGGCGCCGGGCAATCCCAAGCGCATCCGGACGCTGGCCGACCTCGCGCGGCCGGGCGTGCGCTTCGTCAACCGGCAGGCCGGCTCGGGCACGCGCATGCTGCTGGAGCTGATGCTGGCGCGCGACCAGGTGCCGCAGCAGGCCATCAACGGCTTCGACAGCACCGAGTTCACCCATGCGGCGGTGGCCGCCTACATCGCCAGCGGCATGGCCGACGTCGGCTTCGGCATCGAGACCGCGGCCCGGCGCTTCGGACTGGACTTCGTGCCGCTGGTGACCGAGCGCTACTTCTTCGCGGTGGAGCAGTCGGCCCTGGAGACGCGGCGGCTGGACGACGTGCTGGCCATCTTGAAGGCGCCCGGCTTCATACGGCGCCTGGAGGCGCTGCCGGGCTATGAACCGGTGGCGACCGGCGAAGTGCTGACGCTGGCGCGCGCCTTCGGCGGCCGGCCGGGCGCTCAGTCTTCCTGAGCCTTCGCCGCGGTCTTGCGCGCGCGGGGGCGCGCGGGCGTCTTGCGGGCGGTCTTGCGCGCCGCTTTCTTGGCGGGGGCGCCGGCCGTGGCGGCAGCGTCGGCGCTGGCGGTTTCAACGGCGGGCGGCTGGGCCGGCTCGGGCGGCGCGGCGACCGGCGCGGGCCCGAGCTCGGGTTCGGGCCGGGCGGCCGGTTCGGCGGCAAACAGGGGCAGGGCGGCGGATTCCTGCCGCGCCGTTTCCCCGGCCGCCTCGGCCTCGGGCCGTCCGCGGCGGGAAGCGCTCTTGCCGGCGCCGCGGGTGTTGCGCCGCTTGTCCGCCCGGGGGGCAGGGGCCTCGGCTGCGGGTGCCTCGGCGGGTTCGACGGCGGGAGCCGGGGCGGGCGCCGCAGCCGGCTTGGGCGCGGCCGGCTCGACCGGCGCGGCTTCGCCGTTGGCGCGATACACATAGGCGCCGGACTTGTCGTCGCGGCCGAACTCCAGCAGCCCGCGCGACTGGGCCGCCTCCAGCAGGTTGCCGAAGGCGCGGAAGCCGTAATAGGACTCGTTGAAGTCGGGGCGCCGGCGCTTGATGGCCTCCTTCAGCAC
Organism: Pigmentiphaga daeguensis; assembly: GCF_039523035.1. Taxonomy (NCBI): domain Bacteria; kingdom Pseudomonadati; phylum Pseudomonadota; class Betaproteobacteria; order Burkholderiales; family Alcaligenaceae; genus Pigmentiphaga; species Pigmentiphaga daeguensis. Next base: position 182,336 of record NZ_BAAAEN010000005.1, read on the forward strand.
CGAGGCCCAGATCTTCCCGGTGTCGCCGCGTTCGGCCAGCAGCGCATCGAAGGTCTCGACCGCCAGCGCGATGCCTTTCTCGCGCCGGGACTCCAGTTCGTCCTTGCGTGCCTTGTCTTCGTCGTGCGGGCGGCGGCTGGCCGGCTGCGCCCCGCGCGGCTCGCGGCGGGCGGCCTGGTGCGTCTCGCGGACCAGGTCGTCGTAGAAGATGAATTCGTCGCAGTTGGCGATCAGCAGGTCCGAGGTGGACTGCTTGACGCCCAGCCCGATGACCTGCTTGGCGTTCTCGCGCAGCTTGGAGACCAGCGGCGAGAAATCGGAGTCGCCGCTGATGATCACGAAGGTGTTGACGTGCGACTTGGTGTAACAGAGGTCCAGCGCATCGACCACCATCCGGATGTCGGCCGAGTTCTTGCCGGACTGGCGCACGTGCGGGATGTCGATCAGTTCGAAGTTGGCCTCGTGCATGGTGGCCTTGAAGCCCTTGTAGCGGTCCCAGTCGCAATAGGCCTTCTTGACCACGATGCTGCCCTTGAGTAGCAGGCGTTCGAGCACCAGCTTGATGTCGAAGCGCTCGTACTTGGCGTCGCGCACGCCCAGGGCCACGTTCTCGAAGTCGCAGAACAGCGCCATGCTGACGTTTTCCGGGGGATGGTTCATGGGGGAATGCTCCGGTCGTGCGGCGGCGGGCGGATGCCTGCCGCGAAAACAGGATGATACCGGGTCGGCCCGCGCGGGAAATGCCCCTGCTGGCGGAACAGGCTTGAAGACGCTGCCATGCCTATCCTATACACTCGACTTCCGCCGCCGGGACCGTGCCTTCCCCTCCCATTCCCCCGCGGCGCGACCATCACGCCATGCAGCCAGTCTCGACCCGCCCCCCGCTTCCCGGCGAGGCGCCCGCGATCGTTTCCATCTCGGGCCTCGCCAAGACCTACGCCAATGGCTTCCACGCGCTCAAGGGCGTGGACCTGCAGATACGCAAGGGCGAGATCTTCGCCCTGCTGGGACCCAACGGCGCCGGCAAGACCACCCTGATCAGCATCGTCTGCGGGCTGTCGCGCCCGAGCGCGGGCGCCGTGCTGGTGGACGGCCACGACATCGTCCGCGACTATCGCGCGGCGCGTTCGCGCATCGGCCTGGTGCCGCAGGAACTGGCCACCGATGCCTTCGAATCGGTGTGGGCCACCGTCAGCTTCAGCCGCGGCCTGTTCGGCCACCCCGCCAACCCGGCCCGCATCGAAGGCATCCTGCGCGACCTGTCGCTGTGGGACAAGCGCAACGCCAAGATCATGACGCTGTCCGGCGGCATGAAGCGGCGCGTGCTGATCGCCAAGGCCCTGGCCCACGAACCCAAGGTGCTGTTCCTGGACGAGCCCACCGCCGGCGTGGACGTCGAACTGCGGCGCGACATGTGGAAGATGGTGCGCCGCCTGCGCGACGAGGGCATGACCATCATCCTGACCACCCACTACATCGAGGAAGCCGAGGACATGGCCGATCGCATCGGCGTCATCAACAAGGGCGAGCTGGTGCTGGTCGAGGAAAAGCGGGCGCTGATGCGCAAGCTGGGCAAGAAGCAGCTGACGCTGCAGTTGCAGGCCCCGCTCCAGGCGCTGCCGCCGGCGCTGGCCGGCTACGCGCTGGAACTGGCCGACGGCGGCAATGCGCTGGTCTATACCTTCGACACCCAGGGCGAGGCCACCGGCATCGCCTCGCTGATGCGGGCCCTGAACGAGCAGGGCATCGACTTCAAGGACCTGCATTCCAGCGAAAGCTCGCTGGAGGATATTTTCGTGAGCCTGGTGCGGGAGTAAGCATGATCAATTTCTACGCGATCCGGGCGATCTACCGGTTCGAGATGGCGCGGACCTTCCGCACGCTGACCCAGAGCATCGCCTCGCCGGTGCTGTCCACCTCCCTCTACTTCATCGTGTTCGGCACCGCCATCGGCTCGCGCATGGGCGAGATCGGCGGCGTCAGCTACGGGGCGTTCATCATCCCCGGCCTGATCATGATGTCGCTGCTGAACGAAAGCATTTCCAACGCCTCGTTCGGCATCTACCTGCCCAAGTGGACGGGCACCATCTACGAGCTGCTGTCGGCGCCGGTGTCGCCGGTCGAGGCGGTGGTCGGCTACGTCGGCGCGGCCGCCACCAAGTCGATGATGCTGGGCCTGCTGATCCTGGTCACGGCCCGCATCTTCGTGCCCTATCACATCGAACATCCCGTCTGGATGGTGGGCTTCCTGGTCCTGACCGCCGTCACGTTCAGCCTGTTCGGCTTCATCATCGGCCTGTGGGCCGACGACTTCCAGAAGCTGCAGATCATTCCGCTCATGGTCGTCACGCCGTTGACCTTCCTGGGCGGCGCGTTCTATTCCATCAGCATGTTGCCGCCGATCTGGCAGAAGATCACCCTGGCCAACCCCGTGGTCTACCTCATCAGCGGGTTCCGCTGGAGCTTCTACGGCCAGTCCGACGTCAACGTCGTGGTCAGCCTGGGCATGACGCTGGCGTTCCTGGTCGTATGCCTGGGCATCGTGACCTGGATCTTCCGCACCGGCTACAAGATGAAGACCTGAGGCCGGCCCGCCGCGCCATTCCGGTGCGCATGGACCCCCGCCGGTGCGGCGGCGCGCCCCGAGCGGGCGCCGCACCGGTGGTCCGCCCAGGGCGCACGGCTGGCACTCTTCCTGCTTACGAAGCGACGGTGCCGGGAAATTATTGAGTCGATCAATTATTTTTCCCGGATCGTGCCGGTTGCCGTAAACCCTAATTCATCGATAAATTAATTACTTGTTTAATTAATCGAGGCGGTGGGCAATTCTTAATCGAAACCTTTGCGAGAGGTCGCTATGCGTAAGCTGTCTTGGGCATTGTTGCTGGCGGGGACCATGGGCGGGGCAGCTCCCGCGGCGTGGGCGCAGGAAACCATCAAGATCGGTGTCATCCAGCCCCTCACGGGTTCGGTCGCCTACAACGGACTCACCTACGTCAACGGCGCCAAGCTTGCGGTCGAGCGCCGCAACGCGGCCGGCGGCGTGCTGGGCAAGAAGATCGAGCTGGTCATCGAGGACGGCCAGTGCCGTCCCGCCAACTCGGTGAACGCGGCCGAGAAGCTGATCGTGCGCGACAAGGTCGTGGCGCTGACCGGGGCCTTCTGCAGCTCGGCCACGGCGGCGGTGATGCCCGTGGCCGAGAAATACAAGCTGCCCATGCTGACCGGGGTGTCCTCGAAGGCGGACCTGACCGAGAAGGGACTCCAGTACTTCTTCCGCTCGGCCGAGACCGACCGGTTGATGTCCAGGACTTTCAGCAAGATCCTGGCGCAGAAGCTGCAACTGAAAACGGTGGCCTACATCGGCGTCAACGACGACTGGGGCCGCGGCGGCGTGGAGGACTTCTCCAAGGACCTCTCCGCGCTCGGGGTCAAGACGGTGATGAAGGAGTACTTCGATCACGGCGCCACCGACTTCTACACCTTGCTGACCAAGCTGCGCGCGGCCAAGCCCGACGGGGTCTTCGTCGCCGCCGAGACCCAGGACGGCTCCATCCTGGTCAAGCAGTTCAAGGAGTTCGGCATCCAGACCAAGATCTTCGGCGTGGGATCGTGGGCGACCTCCGACTTCATCGGGCTGACGGGCGACGCCTCGGAAGGCATCTACGCGGCGGTGCCCTACGCCTCCAGCATGCCGGGCGAGCGCAACCAGGCCTTCGTCCAGTCCTACAGCGCCGCCTACAAGGAAAAGCCGGGCAAGTACGGCGCCGCCGGCTACAACGCGCTGAACATCGTGATGGAGGCGATCGCCCGGGCGGGCAACACGCAGCCCGATGCGATCCGCGATGCCCTGCGCAAGACGGACTACGCCGCGCCCAACGGCCATTTCAAGTTCACCGAGAAGGGCGAGGGCTACGGCTTCGACGTGGTGCTGGTGCAGATCCAGAACCGCGAGCCCAAGGTGGTGGCGCAGGCCCCCACCGAGCGGCCCTGATCCGCGCGCCGAGTCGGGAGAAACGATGGACTTGCTGCCGCAGTTCCTGGCCAACGGATTGGTGATCGGGTCCTTCTATGCGCTGTCGGCGCTGGGGCTCACGCTCATTCTCGGCCTGATGCGCGTCGTCAACTTCGCCCATGGAGAGCTGTACATGCTGGGGGGCGTGCTGGGCTGGTGGGTGACCACCGCCCTGGGCCTGGATTTCCTGACGGGCCTGGCGCTGGTCGCCCTGGTCATGGGGGTGTTCGGCTGGCTGGTCGACCGGGTGCTGATAGAGCGCATCCGTGGCCAGGGCGAAGAGCCGGGCATCCTGCTGACCATCGGCCTGTCCATCTTCCTGGCCAACACGGCGCTGCTGGTGGTGGGCACCGCGCCGCTGAAGGTGGAAGGGCCGGTTTCCAGCGGACCGGTGTTCCTGGGCCCCATCGTGGTCACCAAGATCCGGCTGTTCGCCGTCGCGGTGTGCGCGGCGCTGATCGTGGCCGCCTACCTGCTGATCCAGAAGACGCGCCTGGGCCGCGCGATGCGGGCGACCTTCCAGGATCCGATGGCCGCGCAACTGGCGGGCATCAAGACCGCGAACGTATACGCCTGCACCTTCGCGCTGGGAACCGTCATCGCGTCGCTGGCCGGGATGCTGCTCGGATCGATCTATTCGGCGCAGGTGTCGGTGGGCGGGCTGGTCAGCATGAAGGCCTTCGTCGTGGTGATCCTGGGCGGCATGGGCAGCTTCGCGGGCGCCATCGTCGGCGGGCTGGTGCTGGGGGTGGCGGAGGCGCTCTGGGGCGGCTACGTCGCCACCGGCTGGGTCGACATCATCGGTTTCGTCATCGTGATCCTTACCCTGGTGTTCCGGCCCTACGGCCTGTTCTCCAAACGAGCCGAGAGAGCCTGATCATGCAATTCGAACGTAACGCCATCCTGGTCGCGCTGCTGGCGGCGGGTCTGCTGCCGCTGGCGGTCCATGATCAGTACCTGCTGCATGTGGCCATCATGGTGCTGTTCTATGCCGTGCTGGCCACCAGCCTGAACCTGGTCGTCGGCTATGTGGGCGAGTTCTCGCTCGGCCACACCGCCTTCCTGGGCACGGGGGCCTACGCCGCGGCGCTGCTGTCCACGCAGCTGGGCTGGCCGATGTGGGCCACCATACCGGCCGCCGGCGTGCTGGCGGCGGCCATGGGGCTGCTCATCGGCAGCATCACGCTGCGCCTGCAGGGGCCGTTCTTCGTCATCGTGACACTGTCGTTCGCCGAGGTCCTGCGCCTGGTCGCGGACAACTGGGTCGCCTTCACCAACGGCCCGATGGGTATCGCCGGGGTGCCGCAGCCGGCATGGCTGGCCCAGGCAGGCAACCTGGCGACCAAGCAGTTCTTCTTCTACCTGGCCTGGGGCGTGCTGGCGGTCTCGCTCTACCTGGCGTACCGCTTCGTCTATTCCAATGCCGGCCGGGCCGCGGTAGCCGTGCGCGAGAACCGCTACGTCGCCCAGTCCATCGGCATCCGGCCGTTTCGCTACGCCATGCTGGCATTCGTGCTGGGCGCCTTCCTGGCGGGCATGGCGGGCGGGTTCTACGCGCACTACATCTCGTTCGTCGGGCCGGAAGTCTTCCGCTTCGCCTTCATGGTCAGCATGATCATCATGGTGCTGATCGGCGGCAAGGGGACCCTGGTCGGGCCGCTGATCGGGGCGCTGCTGGTGACCTTCCTGGAGGAATACCTGCGCGAGGCCAAGGAACTGCGGCTGTCGCTGTTCGGCCTGGCGGTGATGGCCATCGTGCTGTTCCTGCCGCGCGGCCTGATGGGATTCCTGACGACCCGCCGAGAGATGAGGACTCCCCCCTACGCGCTGTCGCGCGCCCCCCGGGGGGCGGCACCGGCGGACTGGCGGAGCCAGATCCGCTGTGCCCTGGGTCGGGGGGGCGCCATTCTATCCGGTGTAAGCGGCGCGTGGCGCCTTGGGAAACCGAAATGACAACTGTGCATGCAATTGGCCACGCCCCCATGCTGGACGTGCGCGGGCTGTGCAAGACCTTCGGCGGCATCAAGGCGGTCAAGGACATCAGCTTCCAGGTCAGGGCGGGCGAGATCGTCGGCCTGATCGGGCCCAATGGCGCGGGCAAGACGACCTGCTTCAACCTGATCACCGGGTTCTACGCGCCCACCTCGGGCGAAGTCCACGTCAGGGGCGAGAACCTGACCGGCGCTAAACCCTACCAAATGGCCAGGAAGGGCATCGTCCGCAGCTTCCAGAAGACGAACATCCTGAAGTCGCTGTCGGTGTTCGAGAACATCCTGGCCGGCCACTACCTGAGCGCCCGGCAGGGCCTGCTGCAGACCTTCTTCCCGGGCCGCAAGGTCCGCGCGGCCGAACGCGCCGCGCGCGAGGAGGCCGAACGCATCGTCCACATCATGGGGCTGGGCGAACGCATGAACGCGCCGGCCTACCTGCTGTCCTGCGGCGAGTTGCGCCTGCTGGAGGTCGGCCTGGCGCTGGCGGCCAAGCCGGACATCCTGATGCTGGACGAGCCCGCCGCGGGCCTGAACAGTCAGGAAGCCATGGAGCTGGGGCGCATCCTGAAAAAACTGCGGGGCACGCAGGTGCAGTCCATCCTGATCGTCGAGCACAACATGGGCCTGGTCATGAGCGTATCGGACCGCGTGGTCGTCATGCACTTCGGCGAAAAACTGGCCGAGGGCGTGCCGGCGGACGTGCAGCGCGACCCGCGCGTGATCGAGGCCTATCTGGGAGGAGGGCGCGCGGCATGAGCACCGTCCAGGCATCATCCGCTCCGCTGCTGGAGCTGGACAATCTTCACGTGGGCTATGGCAAGACCGCCGCGCTGCACGGCGTGAGCCTGCGCGTGCAGCCGGGCGAGACCGTGGCGCTGATCGGCGCCAACGGGGCGGGCAAGAGCACGACGCTGCGCGCCATCTCGGGCTTGCTCAAGCCCACGCGCGGCAGCATCCGCTTCAACGGGCGCGACATAGGCGGCATGGCGCCGGACCGCATCGTCGGGCTGGGCATTGCCCAGAGCCCGGAGGAACGCCATGTATGGCCCGCCATGACGGTCTACGAAAACCTGGTGCTCGGCGCCTACCTGTGCCGGTCGCAGGCCACCGTACAGCAGCGCGTGGCCAGGGTGTACGAACGTTTCCCGCGGCTGAAGGAACGCCATCAGCAACTGGCCGGCACGCTCAGCGGCGGCGAGCAGCAGATGCTGGCGATCGGCCGCGCCCTGATGTCCGAGCCCGTGCTGCTCCTTCTGGACGAGCCCAGCCTGGGGCTCAGCCCCAAGATGGCCGACGAGGTGTTCGACGTGGTGCGCGAGATCAGCAGGCAGGGCGTGACCGTCCTGTTGGTGGAGCAGAACGTGCACAACGCGCTGACCGCCGCGTCGCGTGCCTATGTGTTCGAGACCGGCCGGGTCGTGGCGCAGAGGGAGTCCGCGGGATTGCTGGAGGATCCGGAACTGCTGGCCGCCTATCTGGGAGGCTAGGGCCTGTGCCAGCCGCCTTCTAGCGTGAGCAGGCCCCAGGCGACGATGGAGCCCGGGCGTCATCGAAGCATTTATTAATTTTCTGTTTAATTATTTATGGGGGCCGGCCTGCCGCCGGCCCCCGCAGGAAGGAAAGGAGAAGCCGTATGAGTCGTCCCTTGCGCGTAGGCATCGTGGGTGGCGGGATCGGGGGCGTGGCGCTGTCGCGTGCCCTGACGCTGCGCGGTATCGAGAATCATGTGTTCGAGCGGGCGTCGGCGTTCGGCGAAGTCGGCGCCGGCGTGCAGGTCACGCCCAACGCCGTCAAGGTCTTGAAGGCGCTGGGCCTGACGGACGACCTGAAGCGGGTGGGGTTCCTGCCGCAAGCCATGGTGGGACGCAACTGGCGCTCGGGACGCGAGCTGTTCCGCACGCCGCTGAAGGAAAGCTGCCCGCAGATCTACGGCGCGGAGTTCTATCACGTCCATCGCGCGGACCTGCATGCCATCCTGTCGCAACACCTGGCCGACGGCAAGGGCGCGACGCTGGGCATCCATTGCACCGGCGTGCGCACCGAGGGCGGGACCGCCGTCGCGTCCCTGAGCGACGGCGGCGAATACGAGGCCGACCTGATCGTGGGCGCCGACGGCGTGCGCTCGGTGGTGCGCGATGCGCTGTTCGGCACGGAGTCGGCGCAGTTCACCGGCCACATGTGCTGGCGGGCCCTGGTGCCGGTGGATCGCCATCCGCTGAAGTTCGTCAGTCCGGACGCGGCGTTCTGGATGGGGCCGCACGGACACCTGGTCACCTACTACGTCAACGGCGGGGCGGCGGTGAACATCGTGGCCGTGAACGAGTCGCGCAACTGGGTGGAGGAGTCCTGGAACGTGCGCAGCAGCCGGGAAGAACTCACGAAGGCCTATGAAGGCTGGCATCCCGACGTGATCGAGCTTTTCAGCCGGACCCAGGATGTCTACAAGTGGGGGCTGTTTGACCGGGATCCGATGCAGGCCTGGTCCAAGGGCCGGGTCACGCTGCTGGGGGATGCGGCGCACCCGATGCTGCCCTTCCTGTCCCAGGGGGCGGCCATGGCCATCGAGGACGGCTACGTCCTTGGCGCGGCGCTGGAGCACTATGGCCGCGACGTCGGCGCCGCGCTGCAGGCCTACGAGGCCGAGCGCAAGCCGCGCACCAGCCGCGTGCAGCTGGAAGCCCGCGAGCGCGGCAAGACCTATCACCTGCCGTCGCCGTGGGCGCAGTTCAAGCGCGACCTGCTGTACCGGTGGCGCGAGCTGATCAATCCCAATGCCGTGGGCATCCAGGCAAACTGGGTCTACATCTACGACGCGACCACGTGCGCGCAGCGCTTCGGCCGGCCGGCGCTGGCGGCGTGAAGGGGAGGACCTCCATGACATCCCGCTACCGCATCGGCCAGATCGTGCCGAGTTCCAACACGACCATGGAGACCGAGATTCCGGCCATGCTGCGGCTGCGCGAGCAGATCCGGCCGGAACGGTTCACCTTCCATTCGGCGCGCATGCGCATGAAGCACGTCACGAAGGAAGAACTGGCCGCGATGGACGCCGAGTCCGACCGCTGCGCCCTGGAGCTGAGCGACGCCCGGGTCGATGTGCTGGGCTACGCCTGCCTGGTGGCCATCATGGCGATGGGCACGGGCTATCACCGCGAGTCCGAGGCGCGGCTCGGCCAGCGTACCCGCGAGAACGGCGGCGCCGCCCCGGTCGTGACCAGCGCGGGCGCGCTGGTGGACGCATTGAAGATCCTCGGCGCCCGGCGCATCGCCCTGGTCGCACCCTACATGGTGCCGCTGACCCGGCTGGTGATCGGCTACATCGAAAGCGAGGGCGTCCAGGTGACCCAATGGCGCGCGCTGGAGATTCCCGACAACCTGGAAGTGGGGCGGCACGATCCAGGCCGGCTGCCGGACATCGTCGCCTCGATGGATACCTCGGACGTGGATGCCGTCGTGCTGTCCGCCTGCGTGCAGATGCCGTCGCTGCCGGTCATCGCCCGGGTCGAGGCGCTGACCGGCAAGCCGGCCGTGACCGCGGCCGTCGCCACCACCTACGCCATGCTCAAGGCGCTGGACCTCGAGCCCATCGTGCCCGGGGCCGGGGCCTTGCTGTCGGGCCGTTACTAGGGAGCCATTCGTGAGCAGCACTTTTCTTTACGGCGCCAACGTGCGCGCCAACGGCATACGCCAACACTATCTGCGTTTCGGCGGCAAGGGCCGGCCCCTGGTGCTGGTGCCAGGCATCACCAGCCCCGCGGTGACCTGGGCGTTCGTGGCCGAGCGGCTGGGGCGCCAGTTCGACACCTACGTGCTCGACGTCAGGGGACGCGGCTTGTCCGAGACGGCGCCGGGCATGGACTACAGCCTGGAGGCCTGCGCGGCCGACGTGGGCGCCTTCGCGCAGGCGCTGGGGCTGGCGGACTATTTCCTGGTCGGGCATTCGATGGGCGCGCGTATCGGTGCCATCGTGGCCGCGCACCACGCGCAAGGGCTGGCGCGCCTCGTCATGGTGGACCCGCCGGTGTCGGGACCGGGCCGCCGGCCCTATCCGGCCAGGATCGACTGGTACGTGGATTCCATCCGGCTCATGCGGGAAGGCGCCGACTGGGAAAAGCTCAAGCCGTTCTCGCCTACCTGGACCGAGGCACAACTGCGCCTGCGTGCCGAATGGCTGCATACCTGCGACGAGGACGCCGTGGTGTGCGCCTACCACGCCTTCGGCACGCACGACATGCATGCCGACCTGCCGGCGATCGCGGTGCCCGCGCTGCTGATGGTCGCGGGCAAGGGAGGCGTCATCGAGGCGGCCGACGTCGACGAGATCCGCAGCCTGATGCCCGGGCTGGAAGTGCGGACCGTGCCGACGGCCGGGCACATGATCCCCTGGGATGACGAGGAAGGCTTCTTCCAGGGCTTTGGCACCTTTCTGGGAACCCCCGTTTAGCAAGGAGCACGCTATGGCTGTCAGCGATTCCGATTTGATCCAGGCATGGACCCAGGTCCTGACGCTGTCGCGCCTGAAGCGCGGCGACACCGTCACGGTATTGACCACCGAGGGCGTGACCCATCCCCAGACCCTGCGCTGCGCGATGACCGCCGCCGGGCTGCTGGGCGCGCGCGTCAACCGGCTGGATCTGGCGCCCGTCAACGGCGAGAAATCGCTCAGCCGCGATTCCCTGGCCTACCTGGGCACCACGCCCTTGAGCGGCAACCGCGCGGCCATCGCCGCGCTCAAGGCCAGCGATCTGGTGGTCGATCTGATGACCCTGCTTTTCTCGCCCGAGCAGCACGACATCCTGCAAGGGGGAGGCAAGATCCTGCTGGCCGTCGAGCCGCCCGAGATCCTGCTGCGCATGGTCCCCAACGAAGCGGACCGCGCACGCGTGCTGGCCTGCGGGGCGCTGCTGGAACGTTCGCGCGAGATGCGGGTGACGTCGGCGGCGGGTACCGACCTGGTCTGTCCGTTGGGCGAGTTCCCGGTGGTCAAGGAGTACGGCTTCGTGGACGAGCCGGGCCGCTGGGACCACTGGCCCAGCGGCTTCGCCCTGACCTGGCCGAACGAGCGGGCCACGCGCGGCCGCATCGTGGTGGACAAGGGCGACATCCTGCTGCCGATGAAGTCGTACGTCAGCGATCCCATCGTGATGGAGGTGGAGGACGGCTACGTCACGTCCATCACGGGCGGCATGGACGCCGAACTGCTCAGCGACTACATGGAATCCTTCAACGACCCGGAAGCCTATGCCATGTCGCACATCGGCTGGGGGGCGCAGAACCGCGCGCGCTGGTCCACGCTGGGGCTGTACGATCGCGAGGCCACGATAGGCATGGATGCGCGCGCCTACGCCGGCAACTTCCTGTTCTCGCTCGGGCCCAACAACGAGGTGGGCGGGTCCCGCAGCACCGCGTGCCACATGGACATTCCGCTGCGCCGCTGCACGGTGTCGCTGGACGGCCGCGAGGTGGTGGCCGAGGGCCGCCTGATCGAGGAGCGGCTGGCCGAGGCGGAGGCCGCATCATGAGCAAGGACGGCAACGACCGCGCGGTCTACGCCCGCCAGGGTTTCGGCGCGGGGCTGGTGCCCGAGCCTCCGTTCGGCCTGCTCGTTGTCGACTTCGTCAACGGCTTCGCCGATCCGGCCATCTTCGGCGGCGGCAACATCCCCGCGGCCATCGAGGCCACGCGTCCGTTGCTCGCGCTGGCGCGCGGACGCGGCTGGCCCGTCGCTCACACGCGCATCGTCTACGCGGACGATGGCGCCGATGCCAATGTCTTTTCCGCCAAGGTGCCGGGAATGCTGGGCCTGACCGAAGCCGCGCCGGCCAGCGCCATCGTGCCGGAACTTGCGCCCCTGCCGGGAGAGCTGGTGGTGCGCAAGAACGTGCCGTCGGCATTCTTCGCCACCGGCCTTGCCCCGTGGCTGACGCAGCGGGGCGTGCGCACGCTCGTGGTGGCCGGTTGCGTGACCAGCGGCTGCGTGCGCGCGAGCGTGGTCGATGCCATGTGCTGGGGCTTCCGGCCGGTGGTGCTGGCCGATTGCGTGGGCGACCGCGCCGTCGGACCTCATGAGGCCAGCCTGTTCGACATGGCGCAGAAGTACGCCGAGGTCATGGACTACGCCGACCTGCTCCGCCGGCTGGACGACTGAAAGGCCGGGGGGCGCCCCGGCCCGCGCTAGGGGGCCTGCATGCCGCCGGTCACGAAGCGGGTGACCTGGTCGATCAGGCTGTCGGTGTCGTCCGGATCGTAAAGACCCGGGGGCGCCATTTCTTCCATGCGGTGGGTATCCGAGAACGCATACAGATAGGTACCCACCATCAAGGTGACGCGCCAGTACGCGTCCAGCTCCGGCAGGTTGGGCAGTGCCTTGCGCACCGCGTCCACGTAGAGCCGCGTGGAGCTGCCGTAGGCGTCGGTTCGCAGCTTGTAGGAAATCTGCGGCGGTTCGGTGTGCAGGCGGGCCTGCAGGCGCAGGAACGACCGCCCCTCGGGCGTCGCGCGAAAGGCCAGCGTGGGCATCAGGAAGGCCTGTACGACATCGCGCACCTTGGGCCGGCCAGGCTTGGCCTGCAACTGCGCCAGGTTCTCCAGGCGCTGCTGCGAAATGATCTGGCTGCGGCGCATGAACACGGCTTCGTACAGGCCGTACTTCGAACCGAAGTAGTAGTTGATCAGTGCCTGCGTGACCTTGGCCTGGTCGGCGATCTCCCGCAAGGTGGTGCCCGCGTAGCCCAGGTTGGAAAAGAGTTCTTCCGCCGCATCGAGTATGTCGTCCCGGACGACGCTGGTGCCCTCGGGGCGGCCGGGGCCCTTCTGGCCGGCCTTGCGCCTGGTTTGGGCTGCGGGGGCGCCCCGGCGGCCGCTGACCAATTTCATAAGCGATTAATTAAATATTGGCTGCGAAGCCTCCATGCTAAGGCTTTTCGCGCACGTGGGCCACGCCCCGGCGCGCCTGTCGCGCGTCAGCGTAGCGCGAACACCTCGTCCGCGGACCATGCGCGATCCAGGTAGCCATCGGCATGCAGCATGGCGGAGAAGGCGTCCAGGGTCGCGCGGTTGCGCGCCACGCCATAGGGCCAGGGATCCGCGCCGAAGGTGGCCTGCGTTTCCTCCACGTGGTCCATCAGCCAGGGCAGCGTGGCGGCCAGCGCGCCGCTGAATCGCAGCCGCTGCCAGGCCTGGTCCTTGGCCTGTTCGCACGCCCGCACCAGCGCGGGCGCCAGCCACGGATGCGCCTCGTGGCGATCGCGGCGCAGAACCAGGGCGTGCATGATGGGGAACACGCCGGTCGCCTCGTAGTAGGCGGCTTCCACGCGCCTGTAGTCCGGAAACAGCCGCCGCACGGCGGGGTGCCTGCCGTACGAGCGGGGGATGAAGGCGCCGATGAGCGCGTCGATGCCGCCCTGGGCCAGCATGTCCGACAGACATGTGGTGGCCGGGATGCGTTGCCATTGCAACGGGCGGCTGGGGCGCAGCTCCATGATGTCGCCGCCGGCGACGCCATATTCGTTCACGCCGCCTTCGTACCATTCGGCGTTCGCCAGGTCGACGCCGTAGCCGTCGCGCAGCAGGCCGCGGATCCAGACCGCGGCCGTCATCTGGTGGCCTTGCACGCCGATGCGCTTGCCGGCGAGATCGGCGGGCGACCGGATGCCCGCGTCCTCGTTCACGAAGATGAAGCCGTGGCGGAACATGCGCGACGGGAACACCGGCAGCGTGACGAAGTTGGCGCGGCGCTGCGCGGTCAGCGCGTAGCAGTGCGTGAGCGACATCTCGGCGACGTCGAAGGCGCCGTGTTCGATCATGGGACTGAAGATGTCCACCGGCCGCTGGCGCACGTGCGGGACGATGCGCACGCCGTCGATCGCCACGCTGCCGTCGTACAGCCCTTGCAGGCGGTCGTACGGACCCGCCGCGAAGCTGAGCTCGAGTCCGCTCATGGCGCTATTCCAGCTTGACGCCGGCTTCGCGCACCATCGCGCCCCAGCGGTCGAATTCCGACTTGAGCATGGTCTTCATCTCGGCCGGGCTGTTGGGCTTGGGATCGTGCGAGGCGGCATGGATGCGGTCGATCAGGTCCGGCGATTTCAGCGCGGCGGCGACTTCGGCATTGAGCTTGTCGACGATCTCGGGCGGGGTGCCCGCCGGCGCGAACAGCGCGATGGCCGAGTCGATCTTGAAGCCCGGCACGCCGGCTTCTTCCATCGTCGGCACGTCGGGCATGGCCGAGGCCCGCTGGCTGCCGGTCACGGCCAGCACGCGCACCCGCTTGGACTGGAGCAGCGGCTGGATGGGACCGGAATCGGTGATGCCGGCCTGCACCTCGCCCGCCGCCACGGCGGCCGCGGCGGGGCCGCCTCCCTTGTACTGCACCGGAACCATGTCCAGGTCCAGCGAACGCTTCAGCAATTCGCCCGCCAGGAAGGTCTGGCTGCCGACGCCGGTCACGGCATAGCTCAGGGCGCCCGGCTTGGCCTTGGCGGCGGCGATCAGGTCGCGCACCGACCGGATGGGCGAGTCTTCCTTGACCGACACCACCAGGCCGCTGGTCGCCAGCAGCGAGATGGGGGCGAGGTCCTTGAGCGGGTCGTAGCCGGCCTTGGTCAGGTGCACGGTCACCGTCACCGCGCCCAGCGAGGTCAGCAGCAGCGTGTAGCCGTCGGGCTTGGCGCGCGTGACCGCGCCCACGCCTATCGTGCCGCCAGCGCCGGCACGGTTCTCGATGAACACCGTCTGGCCCATGCGTTCGGTCAGCTTCTGCGCCAGCGAGCGCGCGATCACGTCCACGCTGCCGCCGGGCGCGTAGGGCACGATGACCTGTACCGGGCGGTCCGGGTAGCGTTGCGCGTGGGCCGCGGGGGCGGCAAGCGCGGCCGCGGCGGCCAGGGTGGACGCGAGGGCGTATCGCGCGGGAAGGCGGTAGGGGGTCGATCCGTTGCGTTGCATGGCGTGCCTCCAGAAGGGGAAGGGCAGGGGTGATGCGGCGAAGCGCCGCGCCGGGGCGCGGCGGGCGGGCTCAGAGTTCGATGACGGTCTTGGGGGTCTTGTGCAGGCATTCCCCCGGCCCGTCGGGGCCGATGATGTAGTTGTCGCAGACGGTGGTGAAGACGCTGGCGGTGGCATGGCCGGGATGGACCACGATGTTCATGCCGGCGGCGATGGGCATGGTCTCGTCCTCGCGTATCAGCGGACGCTCGACCATGTCGTAGCCCTGGCCGTGGGCATACAGGCGCGTTTCCTCGCGCATGCCGCGGGCACGCATGAAGGCGTTGTGGGCGGCCAGGATGTCGGCGGGCATCGCGCCGGGCTTGAGGTGGTCCAGCGTGTGGCGCTGGGCCTCGACCAGCAGGGCCATGGTGTCCAGCAGTTCCTGCGAGGCCTTGCCCAGCACGAAGGTACGGGCCAGTTCGCCGTAGTAGCCGCCCGGGCCGTTGTTCTCGATCAGCAGCGTGAAGGCGTCGCCTTCGCGCATCTCCCTGCCTTGCTGGTGGCGGGGCTTGTACATCGCGGCGCGGCCGGCGGGCGAGGACGAGCCGATGAACAGCCCCTGTTCGCTGCCGCGCAGCTGGCCCGCGTACTGGGCGTAGGCGGCGACCTCGAAATCCTTCATGCCGGGGCGGATGTGGCGGGCCAGGGCCTGCAGTACCTCGTCCTGCATGGCCGCCATGCGGCCGATGGCCTCGATCTCGTCGGCGCTCTTGATGGCCTTGATGTGGTCGACCATGTCGGTGGCATCGACGAAGCGCACCGAGCCCGCCGTATTTCTATACCGTCGAGCTGCTGCGCAAGTACGGCCTCGCGCCCAACGACGTGCAATGGGTGTCGACCGGCACCGATGCCGCGTCGCGCGCCAGCATGCTGCTGGGCGGTCAGGTGGATGCCGGGCTGCTGACGGCGCCGTCGTACTTCAAGCTGGAAACCCAGGGCCTGAAGGTGCTGACCGAGCTGCCCGACCACGAGGACATCTACGTCAGCACGGCCTTCCTCCACAAACGCAGCTACCTGGCCGAGCAGCGAGGCCGGGCCGAGGGCCTGATCCGCGCCCACGCCGAGGCGATCAAGCGTTTCTACGATGACAAGGCCTTCGCCGTGGCGACCTTCAAGGCGTTTGACCAGCCCGAGAGCGAGGCCGACATAAGCCGGGTCTACGACATCTACGTCAAGCGCAACGTGCTCGACCGCGTACCTCTGATTTCCAAGGCCGCCATCCAGGCCACCATCGACCGGCTGGCGGAGCAGACGCCGGCGGTGCGCAAGCTGGACCTGGGCAAGGTCGTGGACAACAGCCTGGTGCTCAAGCTGGTCAAGGACGGATGGTTCGAGCAGACTTTCGGCTCGGCCGTGCGCGAGGAGCAGGAGCGCAAGATCGCCGGTGCGCTGGGCTGATGCCGCCGGCGGTCATGATGCGAAGTAGCGCAAGACCAGGACCGCGCCCGAGGCCAGCACGACCAGCGCCACCAGGCGCAGGAAGGCCTCGCGGCTCAGCGCCAGCGTGATCCGCCGCCCTGCCCAGGTGCCCAGCAGCATGGCCGGCGCCAGCATCAGCGCGGTGGCCAGCAGTCCGGTGTCGGCATAGACGCCGGCCGCCAGGAAGAACACGGCGCGCGTGAAGGTGGCCAGGCCGATCAGGGTGCTTTGCGTGACGCGAATGTCGTTCTTGTCCCGCAGGCGGCCGGCCAGGTAGATGGCATAGATGAAACCGCCGCTGCCGAACAGCGCGGAGAACACGCCACCCACCGTACCGAAGGCATAGGCCGACCCTGGCGGCAGCGTCCGGTGCGGACGAAAGCCGCTCAGGGAATACAGCGAGTAGGCGATGGCGAACACGCCCAGCAACAGGAGCAGGGCGTCCGGCCGGCTGCGCAGCAGGACGACGGCGCCCACCAGGCTGCCGAGCACCATCGCCGGTACCAGCCGACGCAGCTCGCCCATCGACGCGTGGCGCACGTCGCGCGCCACGCTGGTGGTGGCCGCGGCGAAGTCCAGCAAGGCCAGGAGCGGTACGATGGTGGCCACCGGCACGAAGTTGGCCAGCAGCGGGCCGGCGACCAGCGCGGTGCCGAAGCCCGCCATGCCGAAGATGACGTAGGCCGCTGCCACGCCGGCGAACATCAGCGCGAACTGGGAAAGCGGAACGGGAAGCAGGAAGAGAAGGGCATCCACGGCTGGGCTCGATCGGGGCAACGGCAGCAGTCTGAGCCCTGCGCGCGTGGCGGTCCAATTCTAAAATCAGGCCTCATCCATCTCATCGCGCGATAAATGTTCTCGGTCAGGCAGCTTGGATACTACGTGGCGATCGTCGAGGCCGGCAGCTTCAGCGAGGCGGCCGAGCGGCTGCACGTGGCACAGTCGGCGCTGAGCCGGCAGATCAAGCTGCTGGAGGAAGAGGTGGGCGTGGCGCTGCTGGCGCGCACCACGCGACAGGTGGAAATGACGGCGGCGGGAAGGGCCTTCCACGAGGACGCGGTGCGCATGCTGGCGGGGCTGGGCGAGATGGCGGGCCGCGCGCGCCAGGCCGAGCGCGGCGTGCAGGGCAGCGTGGCGCTGCTGCATTCCAGTTCCGTGCCGCTGGGCCGGTCGCTGCTGGCGCCGCTGCGGCGCCACCTGTCGCGCCAGCCCGGTGTCAGCCTGTCGATCTCGTCCGCATCGTCCGAGCAGCAGGCGCAGGACATCCAGGACGGACGCGCGGACCTGGGCCTGGCCCGCGCGCCGGTGCTACGGCAGCTGCCCGACGTGCTGACGGAGGTCCTGTACGAGGAAGCGCTGGTGCTGGCCGTGCCGGCGGAACATCCGCTGGCGGGGCGGGACGCGGTGCCGCTGCATGCCCTGCGCGGCGAACGCTTCGTGTCGCTGCCGCATGCCCATCGGGGCGGGTTGAGCTATCGGGTGGTGGAACTGTGCCGGCAGGCCGGGTTCTTTCCCCTGGCCGCGCAGGCGGTGTCCCGCAAGGCGACCCTGCTGCGGCTGGTGGAGCTGGGGTTCGGCGTCGCGCTGGTGCCGGCGGACATGGCGGCCGACGCGCGCGCCGAGGTGCGCCTGGTGGCGTTGGCCGAGTGCGATGCCCGCACCCAGGTGCTGCTGCACGTCCACCGTTCGCCCACGCCGCAGGCCCGCCAGGTCGCCGATGCGCTGCGCGCGGCCTGCGCGGGTTGGCGAGGACTGGGCCGCGCGGACCCGGTCAGCCCAGGGTAGATTCCAGCGCCAGCAACTGCTCGACGGTTTCGCGCGCCCGCACGACATGGTAGTGGTCGCCGTCCACCATGACTTCGGCGGCGCGCGGGCGGGTGTTGTAGTTGCTGGCCATGACCATGCCGTAGGCGCCCGCCGATTCCACGGCCAGGTAGTCGCCTTCGCGCACGGCCAGGTCGCGGTCCTTGGCCAGCCAGTCGCCGCTCTCGCACACCGGCCCGACCACATCGTAGCGTCCGGTGGCCTCGTCCGCGCGCGGCGCCACGGCCAGCACGCCGTGGTAGGCCTCGTACAGCGTCGGGCGGATCAGGTCGTTCATGGCCGCGTCGACGATCAGGAAATTCTTCGCTTCCGTGGGCTTGAGGTACTCCACGCGCGTCACCAGCAGGCCGGCGTTGCCGACCAGGGAACGGCCGGGTTCCAGCACGATCTGGCGCGAGCCGTAGCCGCGTGCGTCGATGCGTTCGAACACGCGGGACAGCAGGTCGGCGGGGGCCAGCGCGGTCTCGTCGGCGTAGCGGATGCCCAGGCCGCCGCCCAGGTCCAGGTGCTCGACCCGGATGCCGTCGGCCGCCAGCTTGTCGAGCAGGTCGAGCAGCTTGTCCAGCGCGTCCAGGAAGGGGGCGGTCTCGGTGATCTGCGAGCCGATGTGGCAGTCGACGCCCACGATCTCGATCCCCGGCAGCGAGGCCGCGGTCCGGTAGGCCGCGGGGGCGTCGTCGATGGCGATGCCGAACTTGTTTTCCTTCAGGCCGGTCGAGATGTAGGGATGGGTCTTGGGGTCGACGTCGGGGTTCACGCGCAGCGATACCGGCGCGCGCTTGCCCATCGCCTGCGCGACCTCGGACAGGCGGTGCAGTTCGGGCACGGATTCGACGTTGAAGCACTTGACGCCCGCTTCCAGCGCCAGGCGCATTTCGGCGGCCTGCTTGCCTACGCCCGAGAAGACCACCTTGGCCGGATCGCCGCCCACCGCCAGCACGCGCTGCAGCTCGCCCGCGGACACGATGTCGAATCCGGCTCCCATGCGCGCGAATTCCCGCAGCACCGCCAGGTTGGAGTTGGCCTTCATGCCGTAGCAGACCAGCACGTCGCGCGAGCCGATGCCGCGCCGGTAGGCGTCGTAGGCGGCGTGCAGCGCGGCGCGCGAATAGACGTACAGCGGCGTGCCCAGCTGGTCGGCCAGCCGGGCCACGGATACGCCTTCGGCGTGGAGCACGCCGTCGCGATAGGCAAAGTGGGGGCTGCCGACCGGAGTGGGCAGGGAAGCGGGGGTGGTCATTGTGTCAGGGGGGTATGCGAGATGGATTCGTTGCGCCGGGAGATGTCGTCGACGTCGCCCGTGGTCTTGGACACCGGCGCGGGGGCGGGCTGCACGGCCGGCGCGGGCGCCGTGGGGGCCGGCTGGGCAGGCAGGTAGAGCGGGCCCTTGATGCCGCAGGCGGCCAGCAGCGCGAGCGGCAGGACCGCCAGCAGGGGAGCCAGGCGGCGCCCGGCCGGCCGGGCGCCGATGGCTACAATGCCGGTATCAGCAACCAACGAGGGGTCTGGGCATGCGGCGCGCGCAGGGCGCGTGGGTTTCATGTCGGACATAGTCGAAATTATGAACGAAAGCGAGTTTCTTGCCTTGGCCGACGCCATCCTGGATTCCATCGAGCGGCAGGCCGACGTGTGGTTCGAGCAGCGCGACATCGATATCGAGGCGACGCGCAGCGGCAACGTGCTGACGCTGACCTTCGCCGATCGCAGCCAGGCGGTCATCAACAGCCAGGCGCCCATGCAGGAAATGTGGGTGGCGGCGCGCAGCGGCGGGTTCCATTATCGCCTGAAGGACGGGAAGTGGCTGGATACGCGGTCTGGCGAGGAACTGGCGCGGGCGTTGTCGCGGATTTGTTCCGAGCAGTCGGGGGAGGAGATTGTGGTAGAGGAACTGCCGGTTCGGTGAGTTCTAAACACGGCTGGTCCGGGGCACCGAATGCGCCGTCCGGCCTCTCGGCGCCCCGGACCCAGCCTGCGGCGTCTTGTGGTGGTGGCCGCCCGTGGGGGTATGGCGGGCGGGCGTAGGGGCGGTCAGGGCAGGTATTCCGGGCGGGTGTTGCCGCCGCCGCTGGTGCTGCCCGAGCTGCCGCCATTGCCATTGATCAGGTTGCCCAGGCTGTCGATCAGCCGCGACATGGGATCGGTCGAGGGGGGCGGCAGTCCTACGGTGGCGACGGCCTGGCCGGGCGGGAATTCGGCGAAATAGTAGTCGCCGTTCTGCACGATGATGCCGGGGGGCATGGGCTGTTCGCGCTGGGGGATGTCCTTGAGCGCGCGCTGCATGTATTTCAGCCAGATCGGCATGGCGGCGCCGCCGCCGGTTTCGCGCACGCCCAGCGAGCGGGGCTGGTCGTAGCCCAGCCAGGCGACGCCCACGAGGCCGGGGGTGTAGCCGGCGAACCAGGCGTCCACCGAGTTGTTGGTGGTGCCGGTCTTGCCCGCCACGTCCTGGCGCTTGAGCGACAGGGCGGCGCGGGCGGTGCCGGTGCGGACGACGTCGCGCAGCATGGAGTCGGCGATGTAGGCCGTGCGGGCGTCGATGGCGCGCAGCGATTCGTCGCCCGCCTTGGTCGGGCGAGCCTGCATCAGGACGCGGCCGGTGCTGTCGGTGACCTTGTCGATCAGGTAGGGGGTGACGCGGTAGCCGCCGTTGGCGAAGACGGAATAGGCGCCGGCCATCTGCAGCGGCGTGACCGAACCCGCTCCCAGCGCCATGGTCAGGTAGGCGGGGTGGCGGGCGGCGTCGAAGCCGAAACGGGTGATGTAGTCCTGGGCGTACTGCGGACCGATGCTTTGCAGCACGCGGATCGACACCATGTTCTTGGACTTGGCCAGCCCCTGGCGCATGGTCATGGGGGGCTCGTTCTTGCCGTCGTAGTTCTTCGGTTCCCAGCGCTGCGAGCCGGTGGCCGAGGCTTCGAGCACGAACGGATCGTCGGAAATGATGGTGGCGGGAGTCAGGCCCCGTTCCAGCGAAGCCGCGTAGATGAAGGGCTTGAAGCTGGAGCCGGGCTGGCGCCAGGCCTGGGTGACGCGGTTGAACTTGCCGCTGTGGAAATCGAAGCCGCCGACCATGGCGCGGATGGCGCCGTTTTGCGGGTCGGTGGAGACGAAGGCCGCCTGGACCTGGGGCGTTTGCAGGATTTCCCACTCGTTTCCGGTCTTCAGGATGCGGACGATGGCGCCGCGGCGGATGCGCACCGAAGGCTGGGCCTTGGCCGACAGCGCCGGCTGCACGAACTTGAGCCCCTTGCCGGTGATGTCGATGATCTCGCCCGAGCTGCGGGCCACGCGGACCTTGTTGGCATCGGCGGCCAGGACCACGGCGGACAGCAGGGTATCGCTGTCGGGATAGTCGTTCAGGGCGTCGTCGACCGCCTCGTTCAGCTTCTCGGGGTTGTTGTCGATGCCATTGGGCAGGTCGACGAAGGCCTCGGGGCCGCGGTAGCCGTGGCGGCGCTCGTAGTCCAGCACGCCGTCGCGCAGCGAATCGTAGGCGGCATCCTGCATGTCCCGGTTCACGGTCGTATAGACGTTCAGGCCGCGGGTGTAGGTCTCTTCCTTATAGATGTCGTAGACCAGCTGGCGAGCCAGCTCGGCCACGTATTCGGCGCGCACGCCGAATTCTCCGCCCAGTTGCCGGACCTGCTGCTTTTCGTCCAGGGCGGCGCGGTATTCGGGCTCGGTCAGATAGCCCAGGCTCAGCATGCGCTGCAGCACGTATTGCTGGCGCAGCTTGGCGCGGGTCGGGTTGACCACCGGGTTGTAGCGCGACGGGGCCTTGGGAATGCCGGCCAGCATCGCGGCCTCGGCGGCGGTGATCTCCGACAGCGGCTTGCCGTAATAGATGCGGGCCGCCGAGGCGAAGCCGTAGGCGCGCTGGCCCAGGTAGATCTGGTTGATGTAGAGCTCCAGGATCTGGTCCTTGGTCAGGTTGGCCTCGATCTTGAAGGTCAGCAGGATTTCGTAGAGCTTGCGGGTCCAGGTCTTTTCCGACGACAGGTAGAAATTCCGGGCCACCTGCATGGTGATCGTGCTGGCGCCCTGGCTCTTGGACAGGTTCACCATGTTGGTGAGGGCCGCGCGCATGACGCCGGACCAGTCTATGCCGCCATGTTGGTAGAAACGGTCGTCTTCTGCCGACAAGATCGCCGATTTGAGTACATCGGGTACGTCGCGGATGCGCACGACGTTGCGCCTTTCCTCGCCGAATTCGCCGATCAGGGCATTGTCCGCGGTGTAGATCCGCAGCGGCATCTTCGGATGGTAGTCGGTCAGGGCGTCGAGGTCGGGCAGGTTCGGGTAGGCGAGGGCCAGCGCCAGCCCCACCAGGAGGGCGCCACAAACGGCCAGCCCGGCCAGAACGCCGGCGACCTTCAGGAGAATACGGGACATGAGGAAGCAGCTTCTCGTGCGAGGACGAGACCCATTATAGGAACATCGAAACGGATCGGCTTATAGACCGCCCGGCGGCCCGGGCGTTCCTGTAACAGTTGGTGTGCCGGGTCCCGGGGGCCGATTTTCCGCTTCCGGCCCTCTTGCGGGATAATGCATCTTATATCGATATCTTTCTGTGGCTTCGGCCTCACGAGCTAGTGGATCAGGTCTCTTACGATTCATGCGCGGCCGCCGCCACGGGGCCGGCAGGCACGGTGTTCGTGCCGCCCGTCTTTCTCGTCGGCATGATGGGGGCGGGCAAAACCACGATCGGCCGCGGCCTGGCCCGGGCGTTGTCGCGCCAGTTCCTGGACGTGGACCTGGTGCTGGAAGCGCGCTGCGGGGTCCGGGTGCCCACCATTTTCGAACTGGAAGGCGAGGCCGGCTTCCGGCGCCGCGAAACCCATGCGCTGGACGAATGCAGCCGGATTTCCGGGGTAGTCCTGGCCACCGGCGGCGGCGCCGTGCTGGCCGAGGAAAACCGCCGCATGCTGCAGCAGCGCGGCACGGTCGTCTACCTCAGGGCCAAGGCCGAGGAGCTCTACCAGCGTACCCGCTACGACCGCAACCGGCCGCTGCTGCAGACGGCCGATCCGCTGGGCCGCATCACCGAGCTGCTGCGCCAGCGCGAACCCCTGTACGAGGAAATCGCCGACCTCGTCGTCGATACCGGCAAGGTGTCGGTGGCGCGGCTGGTCGGCCGCATCCTGCCCATGCTCGCAACCTGCAACAAGCAGGTCCGGCCGCCCGCCGCCGACCTGCCCCCGCTGGAGTGTCTATGAAAGAAGTCCGTGTCGAGACCCCGGGCGGGAGCTATCCCATACGGATCGCCCCCGGCCGCCTCGATCGCCTGGCCGAGGCCGTGCCGGCCGACGCCACCACCCTGGTCGTGGTCACCAATCCCACCGTGGCGGCGCTGTACGCCGAGCGCGCCGAGCAGGCCCTGGCGGCCACCGGCCGGCCCATCCTGCGCATCGAGCTGCCCGACGGCGAGCAATACAAGGATTGGCAGACCCTGAACCTGATCTTCGACGCCATGCTGGCCAGGCACTGCGACCGCAAGGCCGTGATCGTCGCGCTGGGCGGCGGCGTGATCGGCGACATCGCCGGCTTCGCCGCCGCGGTCTACATGCGCGGCATCCGCTTCATCCAGGTGCCCACCACGCTGCTGTCGCAGGTCGATTCGTCGGTGGGCGGCAAGACCGCCGTCAACCACCCCATCGGCAAGAACATGATAGGCGCGTTCTACCAGCCGATCGCCGTGGAAATCGACACCGACGTGCTGTCCACGCTGCCCGCGCGCGAGGTCTCCGCCGGGCTGGCCGAGGTCATCAAGTACGGTGCCATCCTGGATGCCGACTTCTTCGCCTGGTGCGAGGCCCACGCCCGGGACCTGCGCGCGCTCGAACCGGGCGCGCTGGCCGTGGCCATCGCCCGTTCGTGCGAACTCAAGGCCTACGTCGTCTCGCAGGACGAACGGGAAACCGGCTTGCGCGCCATCCTGAACTTCGGCCATACCTTCGCCCACGCCATCGAGGCCGGGCTGGGCTTCGGCGCCTGGCTGCACGGCGAGGCCGTCGGCTGCGGCATGGTGCAGGCGGCGGAGCTCTCGGCGCTGGCCGCCGGGCTGCCGCCGGCCGACGCCGAACGCATCCGCGGCCTGGTGCTGGCCATCGGCTGCCCGGTGTACGCGCCCGACCTGGGGCCCGACCGCTGGTTCGACCTGATGCAGGGCGACAAGAAAACCGAAGCCGGCCAGATCCGCTTCATCCTCTTGCCCAGGCTGGGGGAAGCGGTACGGACCCCGGCCGAGGCCGGACTGGTCCGGCAGGTCCTGGACCGGACCGTCGCCAAGACAGCGGGCGAGCAGCCAGCCACGCTCGCCTGACCCCGCCCACTCCGGAGGAGCCCCGACGTCATGCCCCAAGTCCTCGCTCCCTACGCCGCCGACCCGGCCGCCACCCGCGGCCGGCGCCACCCCGAAGCCCCGCCCCAGGGGCGTTCCGAATTCCAGCGCGACCGCGATCGCA
This sequence comes from Pigmentiphaga daeguensis, assembly GCF_039523035.1. Classification (NCBI taxonomy): domain Bacteria; kingdom Pseudomonadati; phylum Pseudomonadota; class Betaproteobacteria; order Burkholderiales; family Alcaligenaceae; genus Pigmentiphaga; species Pigmentiphaga daeguensis. Next base: position 207,037 of record NZ_BAAAEN010000005.1, read on the forward strand.
TCATCCATTCCAACGCCTTCCGGCGGCTGGAGTACAAGACCCAGGTCTTCGTGAACCACGAGGGCGACCTGTTCCGCACCCGGCTCACGCACAGCCTGGAAGTGGCGCAGATCGCGCGGTCCATCGCGCGCAACCTGGGCCTGAACGAAGACCTCGTCGAAGCCATTTCCCTGGCCCATGACCTGGGCCACACCCCGTTCGGGCATGCCGGACAGGATGTGCTGCACGCCTGCATGCAGGAGTTCGCACCCGAGGCCGGCGGCTTCGAGCACAACCTGCAAAGCCTGCGCGTGGTGGACGAACTCGAGGAACGCTACGGCGACTTCAATGGCCTGAACCTGTGCTTCGAGACCCGCGAGGGCATCCTCAAGCACTGCTCGCTGACCCGGGCGGCGCGCCTGGGCGACGTGGGCGAGCGCTTCCTGAACCGCACCCAGCCTTCGCTGGAAGCGCAACTGACCAACCTGTCGGACGAGATCGCCTACAACAACCACGACATCGACGACGGCCTGCGCTCCGGCCTCGTCTCGCTGGAGCAGATGCGGCAGGTCGGCATCTTCAACCGCCATCATGCCGAGGTCGTGCAGCGCTACCCGGACCTGCCCGAGCGGCGTGCCATCACCGAAACTGTGCGGCGCATGATCAACACCCTGATCATCGACCTGACCGAGACCACGGCGGCCCGCATCGCCCGGCACCAGCCGGCCTCCATCGACGACGTGCGCCGCGCGCCGCCGCTGGCGGGCTTCAGCCCCGAAGTGAAGGCCGAGGCCGAGGAACTCAAGATCTTCCTGCGCGACAACCTGTATCGCCACTATCGGGTGCTGCGCATGACCACCAAGGCCAAGCGCGTGCTGCGCGACCTCTTCATCGCCTTCCTGGACGACCCGCGCCTGTTGCCGCCGCAGTACCAGGCACGGGCCAACGTGGATCAGCCGCGGGCCATTGCCGACTACATCGCGGGGATGACCGACCGGTATGCGATCAAGGAGCACCGGCGGTTGTTCCTGGTGAGCGACGAGTAGCGGCGGGGGGGGCGGCCATCCGCCCCGCTTCCCGATGCATTGCGGTGGCGCCGTGCTGGTCAATGCGCCGCCTGCAACACCTCCGACCGATTGCCGCCGCCATTCTGGCGAGGGTAGGTATAGGCGCCGAGCCGCAACACCAGCATCGCCGAAGCCAGCAGGACCAGGCTCAATCCGGCCAATGCCGACGAATAGCTTCCCGTCGCGTCGAACACGAGCCCCATGACATAGGGGCCTCCGCCGGACCCCGCCATAAAGGCTGCGAACAGATAGCCATAGATCTCGCCGAAGCTCTTCAAGCCCAGGTAGCGCGACAGCAGGAAGGCGATCAGGTCTACTTCCGCGCCCAGGCCCAGCCCTATCAGCACGACCGCGACGGCCGCATAGGCGGGCGACGGGTTGGCGAGCAGCAGGGCGATGCCGGCTACCGGGACCAGGAAGAAGAAGGCCGCCACGTAGGGCGCGAAGATGCGGTCGAGCAGGAAGCCAGCCAGCAGCCTGCCTCCGATGAGCGCGAGGCCGGCGAAGCCCAGCGCCGAGGTGGCGAGCGTGGCGGCAATGCCGCGGTCGACCAGCAGCGGAACCACGTGGGCGATGACGCCGTTCGTGGCCAGGGCGACGCCCGCAAAGGCGATGGCCAGTTTCCAGAACAGGGGGCTGCGCAGCGCCTGTCGACCGGTCAGTCCGGGCAACGCCGGCAGGCCGTCGGCCGCGGCGCGATGGGGCGGTTCGCGCACCGCCAGGCCGACTGCGGTAAACCCGACCACGAAGGTGAGCGCCGCCAGCCCGACGTATGCGCCGCGCCAGCCCACGTGCGCGACCAGCGCCTGGGCGAACTGGGGAACCAGCGCCGCTCCCAGGCCGACGCCGGACATGGCCACGCCCAGCGCCAGCCCGCGCTTGTCGTCGAACCAGGCGGCAATGGCCTTGGCGTAGGGCAGGGGCGTCTGGCCCGCCGCGGCGATGCCCATCAGCGCATAGATGATCATGAACTTCGCCGGCGTATCGGCCAGGAAGGCCAGCGCGACCATCGCGAGCGCGAACAGCGTGATGGCCGGCAGGGTGACGGCGCGCACGCCGTGGCGGTCGGCGAGCCTTCCGGCCAGTGGCACGCATAGCGCGGTCACGCATAGCCCGATCACCAGGGCCAGCGATGTGGTGGAACGCGACCAGCCGAACTCGCTGGTGACCGGCAGCAGAAACACGCCGAAGGTGAATTGCATGATAGGACCGTTGCCGACCAACAGGCCGAACACGGATCCGACCACGATCCACCATCGATTGATCGTCTTCATTGTCTTCCTCCTGATGGCTCGGGCCATCTATGGGATGGGATCGCCGGCCGGATGCGATGTCCGGCCGGGGGGGGGGCGATTACCGGTCCAGCTTGAACAGCCGCGCCGCATTGGCGCTGCCTATCTTGAGCCGGTCGGCTTCGCTGATGCTGGTTGAGTCGAACCATTCGGCCGCATGGTCGATGTTCTCGAACGGCCAGTCGGTGGAGAACAGGATGCGGTCGGCGCCGATCTCGAGGATGGCATCGATCAGCGTCTGCGTGCGGAAGTTGCCCGAGGTGGTCAGGTAGAAGTTCTCGTTGAAGTAGTCGACGATCTTCCTCTTGGCCGGATACTTCGGCTTGGCCTTGAGCCAGGCGTTGCGGTGGTCGATGCGCCACATGCTGTAGGGCAGGCCTTCTCCCATGTGGCCCAGGATGATGCGCAGCGCCGGAAACTGGTCGAATAGGCCCGAGCCCATCAGCCGCAGGGCATGCACCGCCGTTTCCTGCCCGAATGCCCACGTCGGTCCGAGCAGCCAGCCGTGTCCGTCGTAGATGCCGGCGTCGGGTGGCAACGGATTGCGCGGATGCAGGTAGAACGGGACGTCGAGCGTCTGGACGGTTGCCCAGAACGGCAGGTACTGCGGCATGTCGTAGTACAGCGGCTTGGAATGCCGCACGTCTTCGGAGAATCCGTTGACCAGCGCGCCGACGAAACCCAGGTCCTTCACGCAGCGCTCCAGTTCGGCCGCCGCGAGTTCCGGCTCCTGCATGGCCAGCGCGGCAAAGCCGCGGAACCGGTCCGGCCGCTTGGCCACTTCCTCCGCCAGGAAGTCGTTGGCCCTGCGGGCCGTCTCATGCGCCTTGCGGTGGTCCCCGATGGCCTGCACCGCCGGCGCGTTCAGCGACAGGATCATGACCTCGATGCCATGCTCGTCCATCAGGCGCAGCCGCCTGTCCTGGATATCGAGCAGCCGCGACTTCAGCTCCGGCCAGTCCTTCTCCGGCACGAAGCCCGCCGAATCCATCAGGGTCTCTTCCGTGGCGAAATGCTCTTCCAGCGCGATTTTTCCTTTCATCTCTTTCTCCTGTACATGCAGTCAGAAAATGCAAGATCCCAATTCACGCAGCACGCGGTGCCCGGGATCTAGTACGAGCTTCTTGAGGTGTCACGCCACTGCTACCGCTGGCAGCCAGCGAAGCACCGGTGCCCCAACCCAAAAAAGCGGCCTTAGACCCAGGATGCGGTGGATCCGGCTCCGCCGGTCCACCCGCATCGCCCCCTGGGGGGCGCCCGAAGGGCGTAGGGGGGGTCAATATTGCCCGCGCGGCGCCAACCCCAGCGCCATCTGCCCGTACATCGTGCCCACCGCATCCCAGTTCATGCTGATGTGGCGGCCGACCGCGTTGATGTCGCGCCAGGCCCGCTGCACCGGGTTGTCCATCTGCAGGCCCGCGCCGCCGGTGGACGCGTTGAGGGCCTCGATCGCCCGCAGCGCCAGCGATACCGCGAACGACTGGCCGCGCCGGCAAACGATGCGGTCTTCCTCGGTCACGGCATGGCCGCCGCCGACCCTGGCGGTGACCCAGCGCAGGTCGCGCAGAAGGATCTCCCGTGCCGCGTCCGCGCTGGCGGCCGCTTCCGCCACGCGCAACTGGACCGTGGCGAACTCGGCCATCTTCTGATGCGCGCCGGCCACCGCGCCGCGGGTGACGCGGCCGCTGGTGACCGCTACGTACTCGTCGAGTGCCCCCTGCGCGGCGCCTACCGCGACCGAGGCCAGGCACGAGGGAATGACGGTCAGCATGGGAATGCGGTAGCCGGGGACTTGCCGGTAATGCGCGGCCCCTGGAGTGTCGCCCGACGTGGTCTGGGCGAAGGTCAGCAGACGATGGGCGGGTACGTACACATCGTCGAGCACCAGTGTCTTGCTGCCTGTGCCCGCCAGCCCGACCACGTCCCATGTGTCGACGATGCGATAGTCCGTCGCGGGTACCAGCAGGAAGGCGGGCTCCAGGCGAGACGGATCGTCGGCGCACGGCACCATGGCGGCGCAGAGCGCCCACCGGGCGTTCTCGCAGCCACTGGCAAAACTCCAGCTTCCGCTCAGCCGCAGGCCGCCTGGCGCCGGCTGCGCCCGGCTTGCCGGCGCATACGACCCGCATAGCAGCGCATCGGGGTCGGCGCCCCAGACGTCGTGCTGCGCTTCGGCCGGAAAACCCGCCAGCAGCCATTGATGCGCGGCCAGCAGGCCGCACACCCAGGCGGTCGATGCGCAGTGCTGCGCAAGGAGCAGATTGGCCTCGACCAGCGCTGCGAAGCTCTGCTCCGCGCCGCCGTATGCGGCCGGCTTGACCAGGTCGAAGAAGCCGGTGGCGCGCACCCGTTCCATGTGGGCAGCGGGTATGCGGCGCGCGGCCTCCACTTCTCGCGCAGCGGCGCGCAAGCCGGGAGCCAGCTCGCGCAATGCGGCGACGAGGGGCGGGGAGGGCGCGTCCGTGCCGCCGGGCGGCGACAGAATGGCGTGTTCCGCGAAACTGCTCATGATGGTCTCCGAGTTATGTGCATGAATGGCCGGCCTGCCGGCGCGCGGTGCGAGGGAGTGGAAATGCGCTAGCCCGACGCCATGGGGATCGAGCGGCAATAAGTCGCGTTCTGGTAAAGCAGCGGGGCACTGCGGTCTGACAGCTGTACGTCGTCGACCTCGCCGATGAAGACGGTATGCGTGCCGAACGGAACGGCGAGCTTCTTGACGCAGAAAATGCGGGCCTGCGCCGAGGCCAGGTGCTTGATGCCTTCTTCGGTTTCGGCCCAGTCGCCCAGGGCAAACCGTTCGCCGGGCGCGACCGCGCCGCTGAAGGCGGCGGAGAGGTCCTGGTGTTCCTGCGCCAATACGTTGACGCAGAACCGCTCGGTCGAGGACATGATGTGATGCAGCAGCGTGCGGTTATTGATGCAGACCAGCAGCGCCGCGGGATCGAGCGATACAGAGGTGACCGCGGTGGCGGTCATGCCGTGGCCGCGCTCGCGGTCGCCAGCGGTGATGATGGAGACGGTGGCGGCGATGCTGCGCATGGCCTGGCGAAACGCGACTTGCACGTCGCCGGAAGGCGTGGCGGCCATGTGTCTTCCTCCATGTTTTTCGTACTGTTTGAACAGTTTCACATACAACAATTGAAAATACAACTGTTGTAAAGTCCAAATCAGATAGGGGTTTTCTCTGCCCCGGTTCCTGAGCGCAGCCTTGACCATGTATCGATTGACCGATTCCTTTCCCTACTTGCTCAACCGCGTGGGCGTGCGCATAGGCGAGTTGTTCAGCAAGCGGCTTAAGCCCTATGACCTCACGCTGCCGATGTATCGCGTGCTGGTGTCGCTATGGGAAAGGGGCGATCAGAGACTGAACGAACTGGGCAAGGCGACCACGCTGGAGGTGTCGTCGCTGTCGCGGCTGATCGGCACCATGGAGGAGCGCGGCCTGGTGGTCCGGAACCGGCTGGAGGACAATGCGCGCGCCGTGGCGATCAATCTCACCGCGGAAGGAAGACGGCTGGCGGAAGAACTGATTCCGCTGGCTGTCGAATTCGAGGAGGTGGCCATCCACAGTTTCGGCCGGAGCGAAGTGGCGCGGCTGAAGTCGGCCATGCTCGACATCTACGAACACCTGAACGCGCTCGATCCGCGGCTGCTGGAACCGGGCCGCAAGCGCAAATCCGGACACTGAGCGCTCCAGCCCGCCCATCCGTTGCCAATACGGCAACGGATGGGCCGTGAAAAGGCAAGGTTCGAGTACGCCAACTGGCACAAGGTATGCATGAGTCGGGCGTGGCCTGGAACGGGGCGCCCGCATGCACCATCAGTGGGCATCCCGCCGCTCGGAGCAGCGAGGCGGATTGCCTTCCGGGTCGCAACCTTATCGAAGGAACGATCCGACATGTCTATTTTCCGCTGGATTATCCGGGCCGCCGGCCTGGCCGCCCTGGCGTGCGCCTTGCCCGCCGCCGCGCAATCGCCCGCCAAGATCAGATTCATGCTGGACTGGAAGATCCAGGGCGTCCACGCCTGGTTCTATTGGGCCAAGGACAAGGGCTATTTCAAGGATGAGAACCTGGACGTGACCATCGACCAGGGCGACGGGTCGGCGGCGGCGGTGACACGGGTCATGTCCGGGGGCTACCAGGCGGGCGTGGGCGACGTGAACGCCATCATCCAGAATGCCGCGACCAAGCCCGGCGAGGCGCCTGTCATGGTCTACATGATCTACAACCAGGCGCCGTTTGCGCTGATTACCAAGGCCGGCGGGCCGATCAAGACGCTCAAGGACATCGAGGGCAAGACGCTGGGGTCGCCCGCCGGGGCGGCGGCGCTGAAGGTCTTCACCGCGCTCGCCAAGCGCAATGGCATCGACGAGAAGAAGGTGAGCTGGACCAACATGGCCCCGAACCTGCAGGAGCAGATGCTGCTGCGCGGGCAGGTGGATGCTTCGGCGGTATTCGCCGCCACCAGCTACATGAATCTGGTCGCGCAGCACGTGGATCCGGACAAGGACATCCGTTGGATTTTCTACAACGACAACGGCCTCGATCTGTACAGCAATGGCGTGCTGGTATCTCCCAAGCTGCTGGCCGAGCAACCGCGCGCGGTGGGCGGCCTGGTGAAGGCGGTCAACCGGGCGATGAAGGAATGCATCGCCGCAGCGGACGCCTGCATCGACAACCTGGCGCGCAACGAGCCGCTGATCGACAAGAGTATCGAGAAGCGCCGCATGTTGTACGTCCTCAAGCATTCCATCCTGACATCCGAGGTGGCCGAGATCGGATTGGGGGACGTGCGCGACGAGCGCATGGCGCGCGCCATCGACCAGATCGCCGACAGTTACGGCCTGCCGCGCAAGCCGTCGCCGGGCGAGGTGTTCAACCGGAGTTTCCTGCCGCCCAAGGCCGACCGCACGGCCAGGCTGCCGCTATGACGGCCGCGCAGGCGGCAACGGATGCCTGGGGCATCCGCAATGCGGCTCTCCCCGGGCGCGAAGGGCGGTGGCGCGTGATCGTGGCCGGGGGGCGCATTGCCGAGATCGCGCCCGAGGGCGACGGCGGCCGGTATGCCGACGCCTGGGACGCGGACGGACGGCTGCTCTCGACGGCCTTCGTCGACCCTCACGTCCATGTGGACAAGGCGCTGACCAGCGACCGCGTGGATGATGCCGTGGCCGCGTCCGACCTGGACGCGGCGATCCGGGCCGTGCGTCGCCTCAAGTCCGGCTTTACCGAGGAGGACGTCGCCGCCCGGGCGGCGGCGTCTCTGCGTATGGGGCTGGCGCACGGCACGACCGTGGCACGCACCAACTGCGAGGCTGACCGCCATGTCGGCTTGCGCGCCGTGGCCGGCGTGCGTGCGGCAGCCCGGGCGTTGGCGGGCGCGGTGGACGTGCAGGTCATCGCATTTCCCCAGGAAGGCTGGTTCGAGACCGCCGGCTCGGCCGAGGACGGCGCGGCGCCGTACATCGAGCAGGCCCTGGAGGCCGGCGTGCGCATCGTCGGCGGCAACGTCAACCGGGCGTTGTGGCCATCGGATCCCGAGCGCCAGGTGGACGAGAGCTTCGCGCTGGCCGCGCGCTACGACTGCGACATCGACTATCACCTCGACAACTGGGATACGCCCGAGTCGTTCACCCTGCCCTACGTGGCGCACAAGACCCTGGCGCAGGGATGGCAAGGCCGCGTGGCGGTGTCGCACATTGCCTCGCTGGCCGCGGTCGGCGATGCCGAGGCGGCCGACGCGATCGACGCGGTCAGGCGCGCCGAGGTGAACGTTTGCGTACTGCCCACCCGCATGCGGCTCACGCGCGTGCTCGAACTGATGGAGGCCGGGGTCAACGTGGCCTGTGGCACCGACAACATGCGCGATCCGTTCGTGCGCTATGGCGATGCCGATCCGCTCAAGGCCATGCTGCTGCTCGCGCAGATCACGCGCCAACTGCACAACGCCGGACTGGAGCGGATCTGGACGACCATGACCGGCAATGCGGCGCGCATGCTGCGATTGCGCGACTATGGCATGGCGCCTGGCTGTCATGCGGATCTGGTGTTGCTGGACGCGCATTGCGTGTCCGACGCGATATTGCGGCAGGCCGCCCGGCTTGCCGTGTTCAAGCGCGGCATGCAGGTGGCGGGACAGCTCCGCGTGGTCTGATCCGCGCCGGGTGGCGGGGCATCAGGCTTCGGCCGCCGCCAGCGTCTGCTGGATGTGTTCGACGAAGGCATGCGCGATCACCGGCAACTGGCGGTGCCGCAAACTCGCCAGCACCAGCTTGCCCCTGGGGAAATGCCGGTCCTCCAACTGCCGCGCGACCAGTTCCCCGCCTTCGGTGACCGCCCCGATGGCAATCTGGAAGGAAATGGCTTGCTGGTAGTAGAGGCAGCCGCGCAGGAATTCGAACGAGTTGCTTTCCACCATCGGGTGCAATTTGATCGAGCTGCGCGTCATGAAGCGCTCCAGCAACTGGCGGCCGCCTATGTCGCGATCGGGCAGTACGACGGGATAGTCGGCACAGTCGCGCAAGTAGACGCGAGGCTGCCCGGCCAGGGGATGGCTGCGGTGCATCAGCGCGACCAGGGGCTGGTCGAACTGCCTGATGGACTCGATGTCGGCCTCCGGCGCGAGGTTGAAGACCAGGGCCAGGTCCACGTCGAAAGCGCGCAGCGCCTCGAGCGCCTGCAGGTGGTCGCCGAAGGTGACCTCGAACGAGACCAGCGGATGGGCGGCGCGGAATGAGGACACCGCGCCGGGCAGGCAGACCGGCGCGAGCGCCTGGCTGGCGACGATCCGGACAGTGCCGCGGCGCTTTCCCTTCAATTCTTCGATTTGTGACCGGACGCCGTCGAGTTCGGCGCTCCGGCTGCGTATGTAGCGCACGAAAAGCTCGCCGGCGGTGGTCAGCCGCATGCCTCGGGGAAGGCGCTCGAAGATGGGCGTGCCCAATTCTTCCTCCAGATCCTGGATGCGGCGGTTGACGGCCGACGGCGCGACGTGGAGCCGCTCGGCAGCCTGGCGGATGGAGCCGACGCGAGCGACTTCGTCGACGTAGCGGAGAAAGCGCAGGTGATTCATGAGGGGAGGACGTGGAAGTGGGGAAGGGGTGGACGCACTGCTTCGTGGCCTGCGCCGCCCGATAGCGGGCATGCCGCTTCGGTTTGGTGCATGGGCCGGTACGTGTGCGAGGCGCATCGGCGGCGGCCGGCCCGCCGCCCCGTCGAGCGCGGCAGCCGTGCGGAAAGGCCACCAGCCAGGGGCGGCGCGGGCGTGTTCCGCATCGTTGCCGATACGGCAACGGGTAGTCCGTCAAATGGCATTGAATTGGATCGCAGAATCAGGTGGACGGGTACGGTCATTGCATAGAGCAAATCATGTTCCGGGATTCGCCGGCATCCACGCATCGTCCAGACCATGACCGCACCGACTGTTCCCACCCATTCCTTCGGCCCCTCGCCGGACAACGCATGGACCCAGCGAGACGATTGCCTGAGCCTCGTCCGCCCGGCCCGCCCGTCCCGGCCGCTGCGCCTGCCGTCCGATGGACAGGCGCTGGAGTTCGATCTTGCTCGCTCCGCGTTGATCGTGATCGACATGCAGAATGACTTCTGCCATGCCGACGGCTGGTTCGGCCAGAAAGGCGTGGACGTCTCGCCCATGCGCGCACCCATCCCGGCCATCGCCGCGCTGTTGCCGGCATGGCGCGCCGCGGGCGGACGGGTGGTCTGGCTCAACTGGGGCGTGCGTGCCGATCGCCTCAATCTCAGCCCCACCATCCTTTTCAAAGGCAAGCGCAGCGCCGACGGCGTGGGCTATGCCGAGTGCTCGCCCGATGATCGCGGCCCCAGCGTGGTGGCCGGCGAGTGGGGCGCGCGCGTCGTCGAGGAACTGCCGGTGGCGGCGGACGACGTGACCGTCTACAAGCATCGCCTTAGCGGCTTCTGGGACAACGAGCTGGACAGCCTGCTGCGCCAGCAGGGCATCACGACACTGTTCTACGCGGGCGTGAATACCGACCGCTGCGTGTTCTCCACGCTGCAGGATGCGGGGTTTCTGGGCTACGACAACATTCTCCTGGCCGATGCCTGCGGGTCGCCATCGCCTGATTACGTCACCCAGGCCATTCATTTCCTGGTCAGACAACTGCACGGTTTCGTCGCCAGCGCGCAAGACCTGGCTGGCGCGCTGGCAGCCAACGCTCCGCAATCGCCGGAGCTTCCCTCCACTCCTCGTTCTATAGGAATCGCTCCATGATTGATCATCTGAAACGGCTGGTTCGCGCCTCGGCCGGCGCCGCCGCGCTCGGACTGTGCCTGTCGGCGCTTCCGGCCCTGGCCGATGCCCAGCCCCGGATCAAGCTGACCTTGAACTGGAAGTACGAGGGGGCACAGGCCTGGTTCTTCCTGGCCCAGGAGCGCGGCTATTTCAAGGCCGAAGGACTGGATGTCCAGATCGACCAGGGCGAGGGGTCGGCAGCCGGCGTGCCCAAGGTCGCCGCCGGTACGTACACCGCGGCGTTCGGCGACATGAATGCGCTGATCGACTTTGCCGCGCGCCGGCCCGACGATGCGCCGGTGGCCGTCTACATGCTGTACAACGTCGCGCCGTTCACCGTGGTCGTGAAAAAAAACAGCCCCATCAAGACGCCCAAGGATTTCGAGGGCCGCACCCTGGGCGGGCCCGCCAGCGACGGCGCCCTGAAGCTGTTCCCCACGCTGGCGAAGACGGCGGGATTCGACCTGGCCAAGGTCAAGATCAACAACATGGCGCCCAACCTGCGCGAGCAGATGCTGTTGCGCGACCAGGTCGACGGCGTGTTCGGCTACGTGAACACCGTGTGGTTCGCCGCCAAGCTGAGCGGCATGGATCCCGAGAAGGACCTGCGCTTCATCAAGTACGCCGACTACGGCCTGGACCTGTACTCCAACACCATCATGTTCTCGCGCAAGTTCGCCAGGGAGAACCCCGAGGCGGTCAAGGGTTTCCTGCGCGCGCTCAACAAGGCGATCAAGGACGTCGTGGCCGATCCCGACGCCGGCATCGCCGCGGTGCTCAAGCGCGAACCGCTGCTCAAGGCCGAGCTGGAGAAAGAGAAGCTCCTGTCGACCATGAAGCGCGACATGAGCCACCCCGAGATTGCCAGGATCGGGCTCGGCGACGTGGACGATGCCCGCCTGAAGCGGGCCATCGATCTCGTGGTGCAGGCCAACCAGCTGGGCAGCACGCCCGCCGTATCAGCGGTGTTCGACCGCGGCTTTCTGCCGGCGCGCGCCGAGCGGCCCACGCATTTCTGAACCCCCGCACCGCCGGCGACGGCAGGCGCGGCGGGATCGAGTACTACCGCATTGAACGAGAGATAAGACATGGAATTGCAGCTGAAAGACAAAGTGGCCGTCATCACCGGCCCCGCCAAGGGCATGGGCCGGGCGATCACCCTTGCCTTCGCCCGTGAAGGGTGTGCGCTGGTGCTGGCCGGGCGGGATGTCGTCGCCATCGAGCCGGTCGCCGCCGAGGCGCGCGCGCTGGGCGTGCGCGCCAAGGTGATCCGGTGCGACCTGATCGACGCCGGCCAGACCGAGGCCCTGGGGCGGGAAGCCGAAGCGGCCTTCGGCCGGGTCGACATCCTGGTCAACGTGGCCGGCGGCTCGGGTCCGATCGGCAAGACGGGCTGGGAGACCACCGCCGAGGAGTTCGACGAGATCGTCGGCCTCAACATGAAAGGCTGCTTCAACACCATGCATGCCGTGCTGCCCGGCATGATCGCCCGGCGCTACGGCAAGATCGTCAACGTCGGCGGCACGTTCGGCATGCGCGGGCGCGCCGGTCGCATGGCGTACTCCGCCTCGAAATGGGGCCTGCGCGGCATTACCAAGAGCTTTGCCCTGGAGGCCGGCCCGCACAACGTCAACGTCAATTGCGTTGCCCCGGGCATGGTCGACGGCCCCCGCTTTCGCGAGAAGGTCTGCGCGGACATGGCGCGCAAGCACGGCATCCCGCTGGAAGAGGCCATGGCGCGCCATGCCGCCGACTATGCGCTGCGCCGCGTTTCCACCGACGAGGACGTGGCCATGGCCTGCCTCTTCCTTGCCAGCGACGCGTCGCGCCAGATCACCGGCGTCGATCTGCCGGTCGACGGCGGCTGGGCCGCACTGTAAGGAGAAGACACATGAGCCAGGTAGATCTCCTCATCCGGGGCGGCAGGATCGTGTCGCCCGACCAGATCATCGAGGCGTCGGTCGCCATCGACGGCGGCCGGATCGTCGCCGTCGGCCATGACGACATGATGCCTTCCGCGCGAGAGACGCTGCAGGCCGACGGCCTGTACCTGTTGCCGGGCGCGATCGACAGCCACGTGCATTTTCGCGACCCGGGGTATCCCAACAAGGAAACCTGGAAGAGCGGGTCGGCCGCGGCGGCCTGCGGCGGCGTCACCACCGTGTTCGAGATGCCCAACACCAACCCCGCCACCGGCACGGTCGAGGCGCTGCGCATCAAGCAGAAGGCGGCGGAATCGTCCTATGTGGACTACGGCATCCATGGCCTCCTGGGCGACGACACCATAGACCGGCTGGAAGAATTGCTGGATGCGGGCGTGACCAGCTTCAAGGCCTTCGTCGGCAACACCTTCGGCAACTTGCCCGCGCCCACCGACGGCGCGCTGCTGGAGGGGTTCGAGAAACTGGCGCCCCTGGGCATACGCACGGTCGTGCATGCCGAGAACTCGTCCATCATGGCGCGCCGCCAGCAGCGCATGGAAGAGGCGGGACGCATCGACGCCATGGCCCATCTTGCCTCGCGTCCCGCCGTATGCGAGATCGAGGCCATCGGCCGGGTATTGACCCTGGCCGAATGGACCGGGGCCCGCGTGCACATCGCCCACCACAGTTCACGCGATTCGCTGTTCCTGCTGCGCGACGCCAAGCGGCGCGGCGTGGACGTCACGGTCGAGACCTGCCCGCAGTACCTGCTGCTGAACATCGGCGACATGACGCGCCTGGGCGGCATCCTGCGCCTGAACCCGCCCATACGGGAAGCCCATCACAACCAGCCGCTGTGGGATGCCTTGGTGGAAGGCGTGATCGACATGATCGCCACCGACCACGCCCCGCACACGCCGGAAGAAAAAAGCCGGCCGAATATCTGGCAATGCGACTGCGGCTTCCCCGGGGTGGAAACGCAGATGCCGCTGATGCTGACCGAGATCAACCGCGGGCGGGCAAGCCTGATGGACTATGTGCGCTGGAGCTCGGTCAACCCGGCCAAGGCCTGGGGCCTGTATGGCACGAAAGGCGTGATCGCCGCCGGCGCGCATGCGGACATCGCCATCGTGGACCTGGCGCGCGAAGGCGTCCTGTCGGAAGGCAAGCTGCACAGCGTCAGCAAGATCTCGCCATGGAACGGCCGCGTCGTGAAGGGGTATCCGCTGCATACCCTGGTGCGCGGCCGCTTCGTCATGCGCGACGGCCGGCTGGTCGAGGAGGCCGCCGGGTGGGGACAGTCGGTCAAGGGCGTGCAGCGCATGCCGGCTTCCAGGCCCCGCAACGTCGAGAGCTACACGTCGAACATCCTGGAGACGCCGGCGGGTGTCCCGCCCACGGCGGCACCCAGCCGGGAGGCCACATGACCGGGACAGCAGAAGCCGCGGGCCGCCGGGCGCAGGTCGTGGGCGTGCATCGCGTATCCTGCCGCGGGCCGGGCGACCTGTCCGGAGTCGGGACGCTGGTGGACACGGGCGAACTGGATCCGCGCCACGTCTTGGCGGTCATGGGCAAGACCGAAGGCGTGTTGTCGCCGCATTTCACCGTATTCACGCGCCGTTTCGCCGCGGCTGCGGATGCGCCGCCGGCGGGCAAGCGGCTGGTGGTGGGCGTTGCGCACACGCGCGATTTCGCGCCCGAGGAAATCGGCCGCGCGGCGCAGACCGACGCCACGGCCGAGGCCGTGAAGGCCGCCATGGCCGACGCCGGCATCGTGTCGGCGGCCGACGTGCATTTCGTGCAGGTCAAGTGTCCGCTATTGACCTCGGCCAAGGTGAACGATGCGTTGTCGCGCTCGGCAGATCCGGTCACGCGCGACACCTACGAGTCCATGGGCTACTCGCGCGGCGCCTCGGCGCTGGGTGTGGCGGTGGCGACCGGCGAGATCGCGCGCGAACGCGTCGGCGATGACTCGGTGCTGGACGACTGGTCGCTGTGGTCGGCCCGCGCATCGGTGTCGGCCGGCATCGAACTCGAGGGCAACGTGGTGATCGTCCTGGGCGAGGCCCAGGGCAGCCTGTCGCCCTATCGCATGGCGCACACGCTGATGCGGGACGCCGTGGACGCCGCGAGCGTGCGCGCCATGCTGCGCGAGTCCTTCGGCCTGGATCCCGACCGCGATGCCGAGGCGCTCGGCCAGCGGCTGGTGAACCTGCTCGCCAAGGCCGAGGCCAGTCCCGACGGCGGCGTGCGGGGGCAGCGCCACACCATGCTCAACGACTCCGACATCAACGCCACCCGCCATGCGCGCGCGGCGGTCGGCGGCGTGCTGGCATCGGTAGCCGGCCATACCGCGCTGTACGTGTCCGGCGGCGCCGAGCATCAAGGTCCACCCGGCGGCGGGCCGGTGGCCGCCATCCTGCGCATCGACGCGCCGTCTCTCCTCAGGGAATGACTCCATGACCCGATCCTTCATCGAACTGGCGGACGTGACGCTGCGCTACGGCGGCGGCACGCTGGCGCTGGACCACACCGACCTGGACATCGATCAGGGCGACTTCGTCGCGCTGGTCGGCCCCAGCGGCTGCGGCAAGTCCACCATCTTGAAACTGGTGGCGGGGCTGCTCAATCCCAGTTCCGGCGGCGTCATCGTCGGCGGGCGCGAGGCCGGCGCCAAGGGCGGCGGACCGGTCGATCCGCATACGCCGCGCGTACGCATCGGCCTGGCGTTCCAGAACCCCACCATGCTGCCCTGGCTGACCATCCGCGAGAACGTCATGATCCCGCTCAAGATCGTCCAGCCGTTCCGCGCCGACTACGCCCGCAAGAAGCGGGGCGAGTTCGCCGAACGGGCCGAGGCGCTGCTGGAACAGGTGGGCCTGAAAGGCTTCGGCGACAAGCGCCCATGGCAATTGTCCGGCGGCATGCTGCAGCGGGCGTCGCTGTGCCGCGCGCTGGTGCATGACCCGCAACTGCTGCTGCTGGACGAGCCGTTCGGCGCGCTGGACCAGTTCACCCGGGAAGAACTTTGGGCCATCATGCAGGAGCTGTGGATCGCCAAGCGGCCGACGGTGCTGCTGGTGACGCACGACCTGCGCGAATCCGCCTACCTGGCCAATCGCATCTGCGTGATGAGTTCGCGCCCCGGCCGCATCCTCGAGGACCGGGAGGTCGGCTTCCCGCGCCCGCGCACGCTGGAGGACAGCTACGCGCCGGAATTCGCCACCCTGGTCCAGGAACTGCGCATGCGCATCGCCCATGCGCGCACGGAGAGCGATACCGCTCCCGCCAATATCGAACCGATCGCAAGGAGAGTCGCATGAGCGATGAGAAAAAGCCGCTGCTTTCGCCCAAGACGAAGCGCTACATCCTGTCCGTCCTGGCACTGGCCGGTTTCTTCCTGCTATGGGAGGTAATCTGCCTGGCAACGGGCGTGTCCGACCTGGTCCTGCCGCGCCCCAGCCAGATCGCCGCCGTGCTGGTGGAGAAGATGCCGCTGCTCTGGCCGCATACCGTGCAGACGCTGTACACGACCGTGACCGGGTTCGTGCTCGGCGTGCTGGTGGGCATCGTGCTGGGCATGATCATCGGCTCCTCGCGCCTGGCCTACGACGTGGCCTATCCGCTGCTGGTCGGCTTCTCCAGCATTCCCAAGGTGGCCGTGGTACCGATCTTCGTCGTCTGGTTCGGCGCCGGCACGATGCCCGCGATCCTGACCTCGCTCGTCATCAGCATCTTCCCGGTCGTGGTCAACGTGGCCACGGGCCTCGCCAATACCGAGCCCGAACTGGAGGACGTCCTGAAAGTGCTGGGTGCCAGCAAGCGCGACGTGCTTTGGAACGTAGGCCTGCCGCGCGCGCTGCCCTATCTGTTCGCATCCCTGAAGATCGCCATCACGCTTTCGTTCGTTGGCACCGTGCTGTCCGAGACCGTCGCCGCCAACAAGGGCATCGGCAACGTGATGATGATCGCAAGCGGCAACTTCGACGTGCCGCTGGTGTTCGCCGGCCTGTTCATCCTGGCGGTGCTGGGCGTCGCGTTGTATGCGGTCTCGGCCCTGATCGAAGTCAGGCTGACAGGGTGGGCGCAGCGCAAGAACGACATGGCCATGGCGTGATGCGGCCGGCGATCGGACATCTCATGAGCACCACGGCTGGAGTTGGGCGTCATCAACCGCCGGTTGCATGATCGAGGAAAAAGCCGCCTTGAGTTAAGGATGTGAGCGGGCTGTGCTTGCGGATGGAGCCTGGGTTCTCATTCCATATGGGACGTCCAGAGCTCGCATTTGTTGCGGCTGGGAGCTGATTGGCTATGATGGCTTGGGGACGATTTTTTTTTCAGCTGGGTCTGGTTCTTTAAAAAATTGGTGGATTTAAAGAGGCCGATTTTCTCTTTTTAAAACAAGTGCTTATATTTGGTGGTGTTCCCCGCGGGAGCGGGGATGAACCGTACATCATCCGCGACATCATGCGCGTGACGCTGTGTTCCCCGCGAGAGCGGGGATGAACCGCGAGGGGCCAGGGATGAGATACGCCACAGCTGGTGTTCCCCGCGTGAGCGGGGATGAACCGAACATCGAGCAGGTCTTCAACGAGTCGCTGGAGTGTTTCCCCCGTGAGCGGGGATGAATCGGTCGGCTAGATGGGAAGCGTGGTGTAATCAAACACGCAACTGAGCGGCTTCGCGACACCAGAAGTGCCGCCAGCATCTGCGAGCCAAACGAAGTGAGCGGCGTAACTGCCGAGCCGGCCTCCGTCTTGTCGGGAACTACAATATAAGTGCCCTCGCAATGAATCCTGGAGGACGACCATGCGACCATCCGAAATTCTTGCATTGAAACGAAGCGCGGTACGCGAAGCGGCAGCTCGTTTCAAGACAGCGAATCCACGTGTCTTTGGTTCGGTTCTACACGGTACCGATCAGGACGGTAGCGATCTTGACATCTTGGTCGATGCTCTGCCCGGCGCTACATTGTTCGACCTCGGCGGCCTCCAGGACGAATTGGAAACGCTGCTTGGGGTGCATGTCGACTTGCTTACCCCGGGCGATTTGCCCATGAAATTTCGGGCCAAGGTTCTTGCGGAAGCCCAACCCGTATGAATCGCCTTCCTGACTATCTCGATCACATGCACCAAGCCGCCGTCAATGCGTGCGCCTTCACCGAGGGCATGTCCAAAGACGAGTTCCTGACGGACCGGCGGACGCAGCAGGCGGTTGTAATGAGCCTCATCATCATCGGAGAGGCTGTTACGAAAATCATAGATCACCATGCCAGCTTTGCCGCAGCCCATCCCGAGGTGCCTTGGCGCAATATGCGTGCGATGCGTAATCGCATGGCTCATGGCTACTTTGATATCGATCTCGGCATTGTGTGGGACACTGTGAAGCTGGCCTTGCCCACACTACTGCTGCAGCTAGGAAATCTGCGCGACGAAGCTGGCGGACAATGATTCAGAATACGGGAGCCAGGTCCGTTTGCACCGGTATTCCAAGTGGCAGCACAAAGCTCCCCTGCTCCGAACGCTAGCTCGCTGTTCTAAGTTTTTCTCTCTGCACGCGCTCAATCGCTTTAACTTCATTTGGTTGTCTGGGTACCCAGGTCAAATCCGGGTCATGCGGCCGAATAGCTCCGTGTCTCTTCTTGAGCAGCCGTTTCGCACATCATCGTCGATCCCCCTGGCTTTTCGCATAGCCGCAAAGTCTCCGGAGGCGCCCGAGCGCGAAGTGCGATTGGCCTGCCGGGATTTGTTTCGATCTGGCAAGCTGCTTGGACGGATCATTCCCCTGATCGACGATGTGTTGGCCGCTGGTGGTATCCAGCCGCCCGAGGCCCCTCCTGAATCCGTACCTCCAGCCATTCCGAATCCAGAAAGCGACGGCGACGTCGGGCATCGGAGTCGCTGATGAGCTTGCTCGTGGTTCTCACCGAGAACGTCCCGCCAAGATTGCGCGGGAGATCGGCCATCTGGTTGCTCGAGGTCCGAGCCGGTGCCTATACCGGTGATGTATCGCGCCGTACACGGGAAATGATCTGGCAGCAGCTCGATTCAGGGTATGAAGACGGCAACATCGTGATGGCTTGGGCCAGCAACAGCGAATCTGGCTATGACTTCCAGACGCTTGGGGCGAATCGCCGGGAACCGGACGACTACGATGGGTTGAGGCTGGTTGCGTTTCTTCTGCCAGAGGGGTCAACTCTTTAACAGAAAAGTTGGTGGGTTTTTGGCATCCGATTTTTCCCTTTGAAAACAATCGGTTATGTTTGGACTGTTCCCCGCCTGAGCGGGGATGAACCGGCGGATCACGCCCGCCGCGTGGCAGAGTGCCGCTGTTCCCCGCCTGAGCGGGGATGAACCGCGGTCGCCGATGACTGCCACCGGCCGCGCTATCTGTTCCCCGCGTGAGCGGGGATGAACCGGCGTCCGACTGTCGCTCGTGGAGCTCCAGGTCCTGTTCCCCGCGTGAGCGGGGATGAACCGCGGTGCCGGCGAAGGCCTTACCATCTTCCTCCCTGTTCCCCGCGTGAGCGGGGATGAACCGCTGCTGGACCGCCTCCAGTCCGAGGACCGAGCCTGTTCCCCGCGTGAGCGGGGATGAACCGACCATGGCGGGTTGACATGCGCCGCATCCGCCCTGTTCCCCGCGTGAGCGGGGATGAACCGCGGCCAACAACCTGCGCAACTTCATGGCAAAGCTGTTCCCCGCGTGAGCGGGGATGAACCGTCACGTTCTCCCAGCGCAGGTATTGCGCGTGGTCTGTTCCCCGCGTGAGCGGGGATGAACCGCATGGCAGGCCGTTGCCGCCGCCAAGACCCTCCTGTTCCCCGCGTGAGCGGGGATGAACCGAGCATGACCAGGCGACGCTGCATCGCCTCGGGCCTGTTCCCCGCGTGAGCGGGGATGAACCGGGCGAGGTGGCGCCCGTTGCCGAGTTCGAGCGCTGTTCCCCGCGTGAGCGGGGATGAACCGCGCCAATTCCTGGCAATCCAACGCTCCTCGATCTGTTCCCCGCGTGAGCGGGGATGAACCGGTCCTGGAGTTCCAGCAGGCCATGGCTGCCCACTGTTCCCCGCGTGAGCGGGGATGAACCGCTGCCGTCTTTGCCCACACATCCACCTGAACCCTGTTCCCCGCGTGAGCGGGGATGAACCGTAGGTTCTTCCGGGAACTTTTTGCCTGCGGGGCTGTTCCCCGCGTGAGCGGGGATGAACCGTCATGGTGCTGTCGCCTGGCGGGGACACCGCGCTGTTCCCCGCGTGAGCGGGGATGAACCGCCCTATCGACCGCCATCACGGCCGTGGCGGCGCTGTTCCCCGCGTGAGCGGGGATGAACCGCGATTTTGACGCAGGGCCGCAGCAAACACATTCTGTTCCCCGCGTGAGCGGGGATGAACCGCAATGGTTTTTCGTTCGCCTGGGCGCGCATGACTGTTCCCCGCGTGAGCGGGGATGAACCGTCAACGATGCTGCGGCTGATTAAAACCGTTTGCTGTTCCCCGCGTGAGCGGGGATGAACCGTGATCGCCCCCGTTCCGCAGCCATGGCCTCCCCTGTTCCCCGCGTGAGCGGGGATGAACCGGCAGTGTTTAAATCCTACGCCTAATCGGGGAGCTGTTCCCCGCGTGAGCGGGGATGAACCGTTCGACTGGGACATGCCGCGCCATGCGTGGAACTGTTCCCCGCGTGAGCGGGGATGAACCGGGCCAGCAGTTCGTCGCCTACCATGTCCATCCCTGTTCCCCGCGTGAGCGGGGATGAACCGTCCGAGTCCTCGCCGAAGTCCTCGACCCACTCCTGTTCCCCGCGTGAGCGGGGATGAACCGTGTCCCACAGGGCCAGGGCCTCGTCGCTGCCACTGTTCCCCGCGTGAGCGGGGATGAACCGTTCACCGGCCTGGTGAAACTGATCCTTACCGCCTGTTCCCCGCGTGAGCGGGGATGAACCGCCGCTGCAGAAATTCGTGCACTGGATCAATGGCCTGTTCCCCGCGTGAGCGGGGATGAACCGAGCCTGTTCACCGCGCCCGACGACCGAGGCCTCTGTTCCCCGCGTGAGCGGGGATGAACCGGCGTCCCAGTGGGATGCCCTGCAAGCCAAGAACTGTTCCCCGCGTGAGCGGGGATGAACCGCTGGCGCAGCAGGAGACCGAGAATGTCATCGACTGTTCCCCGCGTGAGCGGGGATGAACCGCCGCACCACCAAGCGGCGCTGTTCCGTCGCTTCTGTTCCCCGCGTGAGCGGGGATGAACCGCCGCTTTTACCGCCCTTATGGAACCCTCGCCTCTGTTCCCCGCGTGAGCGGGGATGAACCGATCCCGCAGGGGGAACGATGATGGACGACAACCTGTTCCCCGCGTGAGCGGGGATGAACCGCGTTGAATTTAAACGCGTTTATCCGATTGCAACTGTTCCCCGCGTGAGCGGGGATGAACCGGTGGGATTCAGCGACAAACTCGTCACCCTGGCCTGTTCCCCGCGTGAGCGGGGATGAACCGGAAAACAAGAATTACTCCACGTTCGCCCTTGCGCTGTTCCCCGCGTGAGCGGGGATGAAC
Source organism: Pigmentiphaga daeguensis (assembly GCF_039523035.1). Taxonomy (NCBI): domain Bacteria; kingdom Pseudomonadati; phylum Pseudomonadota; class Betaproteobacteria; order Burkholderiales; family Alcaligenaceae; genus Pigmentiphaga; species Pigmentiphaga daeguensis. The sequence goes on from NZ_BAAAEN010000005.1 coordinate 228,123, forward strand.
CGTACAGGGGGATGTCGATGGTCATGGCTGCTCTCTGTTCCCCGCGTGAGCGGGGATGAACCGCCCCGTTTTGCGCAGAGCAGACGGACGTCGCACTGTTCCCCGCGTGAGCGGGGATGAACCGTCTTTGTCGTCGGTGACGCCGAGAACTTGAAACTGTTCCCCGCGTGAGCGGGGATGAACCGACCATGGCGGGTTGACATGCGCCGCATTCGCACTGTTCCCCGCGTGAGCGGGGATGAACCGCCGTCGTAGCACTCGCCCCAGCCAGTTCGCATCTGTTCCCCGCGTGAGCGGGGATGAACCGGCCGTGGGCGGCCGGGAAACCGAGGCCAACGCCTGTTCCCCGCGTGAGCGGGGATGAACCGACACGTCGCCGTCGCTGGGCCACTCCGAAGTACTGTTCCCCGCGTGAGCGGGGATGAACCGGCCCGGCTCAGAGTGCTGGTGGGGATGCCGCACTGTTCCCCGCGTGAGCGGGGATGAACCGCATTGCGGATGCCGGTTGGTGCCGCAGGCGCCCCTGTTCCCCGCGTGAGCGGGGGCTGAACCATTCGAGATCAGCCGTCGAATGGGTTCGTTCGAATGCTCCCGCTCAGGCTGGGCATGAGCCCATGCCTCCTCACTGCCTGGCTACTCCACCAGCTTCGTCGGCAACAGCACCTCGAACGTGATCCCTTCCTCCGATTTGCCCGCCGTACCGCGCTGCGAGCTGAAGTAGAGCCGGGTGCCGTCGGGCGAAACGGCGGGGCCGGTGATCTCGCTGTCGTCGTGGCCGACCAGCCGCATCACGGCCTGCGACGTGCCGTCGTCGCGCAGCACGCCGATCTCCAGGTTGCCCGCGTCCTCGGCCACCAGCATTTCGCCGAAGGAGGTGATGGTGATGTTGTCCGGTTCGTCGATGCTGTGGGTGTCGGCCGGGCCCAGTTTGCCGTCGAAGATGACTTCGAGGGTGCGGTGGGCGGTGTCGTAGGCCCAGATGCGGCTGTTGCGGGACGTGACGAAGAATACGATGCCGTTGAAGAACCAGATGCCTTCGGCCTTCTGGAAGTAGTTGCCGGGGGGCAGGATGCCGCCCTTGCGCAGGGTGTCGCGGATGTTCTTCTGGCCCTGGTCGGGGAAGGCCACGGGCTCCCAGGTGACGGAGGCCGGCGTCTTGCCGAAGCCGATGAGGTCGGCGTAGGCGGCGTCGGAGGCGTCGGCGTCGCGGGGCAGGGCGTCGATGCGCAGCACTTGCAGCTGGCCGGATTCGAACTTGACGGGGCGTGCGGCGCCGGTGGGCCAGTCGGTCGAGTCGCAGACGTAGCGGTAGATGCGTCCGCCGCTGGCATCCTCGGTCAGGTACAGCATGCGATTGGCCGGATCGACACAGACCGCTTCATGCGCGTACTTGCCCAGGGCGGGCCAGGCGCGGGGCGGGTTGGCGTCGGACCAGGGGCGGTAGGGGTCGCATTCCCAGACCATGCCGGCGATCTGCTGGGTGAGTTCGAATTCCTCGCACGACAGCCAGGTGTTCCAGGGCGTGGGGCCGCCGGCGCAGTTGCCCGAGGTGCCTTTCAGGATGGGGTAGGCGTCGACGATTTTGCCGGTCTTGTCGAACTTGAGCGCGCTGACGCCGCCCAGCGGGGCGGTCATTTCGGCGTTGCTGACGTAGATCCAGCCGCCGTCGTCGGTGGCATAGCAGGCTCCGCCGTCGGGCGCGGCATGCCACAGGAAGCTGCCGCCGCTGACCGGGGCCTTGCCGCTGCGCGCGACGATGCGCGAGGAGAAGCCCTTGGGCAACATCACGCCGTTGGCGTCGGCGGGCTGGAGGGCGCTGAATTTGGCGAAGGGGTTGAACTTCTCGACCGGTGGTTCGGGGTCGACGGGGGGCTTGGGATCGACCGGCGCGGGGTTGGCGGAAGCGTCGTCGCCATCGCCGCCACAGGCGGCCAGGAAGCCCGTCAGGCTGACCGCGCCGGCGGTGCGGAAGGTCTTGAGCAGGAAGGCGCGACGCAGGGAGAAGTCCAGGGGGATGACGGGGTAGGTATGTTCGCTCATCGTTGTCGGGGTGCGGATGGGGGGAGATGCTCGGGCGTGGAGCGCTGCCATCCTGCGTGCCTCGCGTTACAGGGTGTTGACGCCATCGGGGCGGCCCGGCGCGTTTACACTTTCATGCTTCGGTACCGAGGATTTTTTTCATGGACACCACAGCGCTTGCTCTTGGCCGGGTCGCAGTTTTCTGCGGCTCGAATTTCGGTTTTTCGGACGAGTACGCGCAGGCCGCGCGGCGACTGGGCGCGCAGTTCGCCGCCCGGGGCCTGACGCTGGTCTATGGCGGCACCCACAAGGGCCTGATGGGCATCATGGCCGACACGGTGCTGGAGGCGGGCGGCCAGGCGGTGGGCGTCATCAATCGCCGGCTGCACGACCGCGGCCATCTGCATCCGGGGTTGACCTCGCACGAGATCGTGGCGGACATGCGGGCGCGCAAGGCGCGCATGGCGGACCTGGCGGACGCCTTCATCGCGATGCCCGGCGGGCTGGGGACCTACGAGGAGCTGTTCGAGGCGGCCACGCTGACGCAGCTGGGGGACCACACCAAGGCGTGCGGCGTGCTGAACGTGCGCGGCTTCTACGAGCCCATGCGGGCCATGCTGACGCACGCGGTGCAGGAGGGTTTCATGAAGGCCGAGCACCGCGACATGATCGTGATCGAGGCCGACCCGGGCGCGCTGCTCGATGGGCTGGCGGCCTGGAAGGCGCCGACCGTCACGAAGTGGATCGGCGATCCCGACCCCGCTCCCGCCGCCTGAACCGGACAGCCATTTGATTAAACTGAGGCGCCTGGCCGGTTTTTTTCCTTCATCCGGGGCCCGTCAGGGCCCCAATCCTTCGCAGACCACCATGACAAGAATCCGCATACGCGCCGCCGAATACGAGTTCATCGCCGAGACCAATCCGGATGCTCCCGAGACCGTGGCCGCCTTCCTGAAGTTGCTGCCCTACAAGCAGAAGATCATCCACGTGCGCTGGAGCGGCGAGGGCTGCTGGATTCCGCTGGGCGAGTTCAAGCTGGGCGTGGGGTTCGAGAACCATACCAGCCATCCCTCGGTGGGGGACATCCTGTTCTATCCGGGCGGCTACAGCGAGACCGAAATCATCCTGGCCTATGGCAGCTGCATGTTCGCCAGCAAGATGGGCCAACTGGCCGGCAACCATTTCCTGACGGTGGTCGAGGGCAAGGAAAACCTGCGCGCGCTGGGCGTGAAGACGCTGTGGGAAGGCGCGCAGGATATCGTTTTCGAACTGGCGTAAGGGCGGGCCTCCGGCGGCGGGGACGCCGCGCGGAGGCCGCAGCCGCGGCTATCGCAGGAACAGCTTATAGGCCGGGTTCTCGGACTCGTCCCAGTGCCGGTAGCCCAATTCCGCCAGGAAGGCCGCGAATTCCTTCTTGTCGGACGGCGGCACCTGCAGGCCGACCACGATCTGCCCGTAGTCGCCGCCCTGGTTGCGGTAGTGGAACAGGCTGATGTTCCAGTTGGGCGACATGGAGTTCAGGAAGCGCATCAACGCGCCGGGCCGCTCGGGGAATTCGAAGCGGTACAGCAGTTCGTGATTGGCCTGCGGGCCGCTGCCGCCGATCATGTGGCGCAGGTGGGTCTTGGCCAGCTCGTCGTGAGTGAGGTCGATGGCGGTGAAGCCGTTGCGCCGGAAGTTGGCGGCGATCTTGGTGGATTCGCCGGCCGACTCGGTCTGCAGGCCCACGAAGACGTGGGCTTGTTCGGAATCGGCCATCCGGTAGTTGAACTCGGTCACGTTGCGGTTGCCGACCAGTTCGCAGAAGCGGCGGAAGCTGCCGCGTTCCTCGGGCATGGTGACCGCGAACACGGCTTCGCGGGACTCGCCCACGTCGGCTCGGTCGGCCACGAAGCGCAGCCGGTCGAAGTTCATGTTGGCGCCGCAGGCGATGGCCACCAGGGTCTTGCCCTTCAGGCGGTGCTGGGCGGCGTATTTCTTGAGGCCGGCCAGGGCCAGCGCGCCGGCGGGCTCCAGCACGTTGCGGGTTTCCTCGAACACGTCCTTGATCGCCGCGCAGATGGCGTCGGTGTCGACCACGACGAAGTCGTCCACGTATTTGCGGGTAAGGCGGTAGGTTTCCTCGCCCACGAGCTTGACGGCGGTGCCGTCGGAGAAGAGGCCGACGTCGGGCAGGGTGACGCGGCGGCCTTTCTTCACGCTCTGGACCATGGCGTCGGAGTCTTCGGTCTGCACGCCGATGATGCGGATCTCGGGGCGCAACTGCTTGACGTAGGCGGCCACGCCGGAGATCAGGCCGCCGCCGCCGATGGCGACGAAGATGGCGTCGATGGGGCCGGGGTGCTGGCGCAGGATCTCCATGCCTATGGTGCCCTGGCCGGCGATGACGTCGGGGTCGTCGAAGGGGTGGACGAAGGTGAGTTTTTCCTTCGCCTCCAGTTGCTTGGCGTGGTTGTAGGCGTCGGTGAAGCTTTCGCCGTGCAGGACGACTTCGGCGTTGCGCGCCTTGACCGCGTCGATCTTGAGCTGGGGCGTGGTGACCGGCATGACGATGACGGCCCGGCAGCCCATGCGCTGGGCGGCCAGCGCCACGCCCTGGGCATGGTTGCCCGCGGAGGCGGCGATGACGCCGCGTTCCAGCGCCTTGGGCGGCAGATTGGCCATCTTGTTGTAGGCACCCCGCAGCTTGAAGCTGAAGACGGGCTGGGTGTCTTCCCTCTTGAGCAGCACCGTGTTCGCAATTCGCGCCGAAATCTGGGGAGCCGCGTCGAGGGAGGACTCGATAGCGACGTCATAGACTTTGGCGGTGAGTATGCGCTTGAGATAGTCGGTGGCCATGATGCTGCGTCAGGGGTTGGTGGAAAAAGCGTAATCCTTAAGTTTGACACAGATGGCTCAAGAGGCGCTTCGCCACCTGGAAAGAGCCAGGGGGTGGGCTAAACTCCTCGCCATGCATCAATGGCTGGAATCCTCCGTTCACTGGCTGCTCCACGCTCTGGCTTTGCCCGAGGTGGGGCTGTCGGCCGTTTTCCTGGTCAGCCTGGTGTCGGCCACGCTGCTGCCCATGGGGTCCGAGCCGGCGGTGTTCGGCTATGTGAAGCTGGCGCCGCCGATGTTCTGGGTGGCGGTGCTGGTGGCGACGGCGGGCAATACCGTGGGGGGGATGATCAGCTACTGGATGGGGGTGGGAGCCAAGCGGGCGGTGGAGCGCATCAAGGCGCGGCGCGAGGCCCGGCATCCTCACGAACACGAGGCGGAACCGGACGACGGCGAGGCGCACGCGCCCACGCGGAAGGATCGCTGGCATGCCTATGCCCACGCGTGGATAGAGCGGTTTGGCGCCAAGACGCTGCTGCTGTCGTGGGTGCCCCTGGTGGGGGATCCGCTGTGCGCGGTGGCGGGGTGGCTGCGGCTGGATTTCCGGGCCTGCGTGGTCTACATGGCCATCGGCAAGTTCGGGCGCTACGCCACGATGACCGCCGCGCTGCTGTGGGTGTTCCCCGACAAGTAGCAAGAAAAGGATCTGGAACATGACGACGCGGGTCTACGGACTGAACAATTGCGATACCTGCCGCAAGGCGCGTAAATGGCTGGCCGCCCAGGGGCTGGAGGCCGATTTCGTCGATTACCGGGAGCATCCGGTGGGCGCGGCCACGCTGAAGGACTGGGCGGCCCAGGTAGGGGGCTGGGAGAAGCTGGTGAACCGGTCGTCCACGACCTGGCGCAACCTGCCGGAGGACCGCAAGCAGCCCGCCGGCGAGGCGCAGTGGCTGGCGCTGGTGGCCGAGCATCCGACGCTGGTGAAGCGGCCGGTGCTGGTGACGGCGGACGGCGTGGCCAGCGTGGGGTTCTCGGAGACGGGCTGGGCGCGGCGCCTGGGCGTGGCTTCCTAGGCGCCCTGGCGGGGCGAATGTCCCCGCGTTGGATGCATTTCCCGCCAGATATGACCCTTTTAGCGGGTCGGAAAAGGCGGGCGGCTCCAGCGGGAGGGTGGGGCAATCGGCTAGAATGGTCGGCTACCCTCGGGATGAAGTACAGCCCCCACCATGAACGCCCCTCTGCCCATCGCCCTCGCTCCTGCGCACGCACCGACCCGCCTGCGGGAGATTCCGTACAACTACACGTCGTTTTCCGACCGGGAAATCGTGCAGCGGCTGCTGGGCTCGCAGGCTTGGGACATGCTGTGCGACCTGCGCGGCGAGCGCCGCACCGGCCGGTCGGCGCGCATGCTGTACGAAGTGCTGGGCGACATCTGGGTGGTGCGCCGCAATCCCTATCTGCAGGACGACCTGCTGGACAACCCCAAGCGCCGCGGCCTGCTGGTCGAGGCGCTGAACCACCGGCTGCGCGAGGTCGAGCGCCGGCGCGAGCCCGACGACGCGGAACGCGACGGCAAGGTGGGGCGGCTGCTGGACATGGCGCGCAGCGCCGTGCGGGCCTTCGAGCAGGAGTTCAACGAGACCGCCGAACTGCGCCGCCGCGTGCAGAAGGTGCTGGGCCGCGCGACGGCGCGCGACAACATCAAGTTCGACGGGCTGTCCCGTGTCTCGCATGTCACCGACGCCACCGACTGGCGCGTGGAATTCCCGTTCGTGGTGCTGACGCCGGACAGCGAGGACGAGATCGCCGCGCTGGTGCGCGGCTGTATCGAGCTGGGCCTGACCATCATCCCGCGCGGGGGCGGCACGGGCTATACCGGCGGCGCGGTGCCGCTGACGTGGAAGTCCGCCGTCATCAACACTGAAAAGCTCGAGACCCTGGGCGACGTCACTGTCGGGCCGCTGCCCGGCGTGGACCGCGAAGTCGCGACGGTGTTCACCGGCGCCGGCGTGGTCACCAAGCGGGTGGCCGACGCGGCCGACAAGGCCGGCTACGTGTTCGCGGTGGACCCCACCTCGGCCGAGGCTTCCTGCGTGGGCGGCAACGTCGCCATGAACGCGGGCGGAAAGAAGGCGGTGCTGTGGGGCACGGCGCTGGACAACCTGGCCTGGTGGCGCATGGTCGACCCCGAGGGCAACTGGCTGGAGGTCACGCGTCTCGAGCACAACCTGGGCAAGATCCACGACGTGCCGGTGGCCCGGTTCGAGCTCAAGTGGTTCGACGGGATGGGCAAGCCGGGAGAGCGCCTGCTGCGCGCCGAGACGCTCGAGATCAATGGCCGGGTCTTTCGCAAGGAAGGTCTGGGCAAGGACGTCACCGACAAGTTCCTGGCCGGCCTGCCGGGCGTGCAGAAGGAAGGTACCGACGGCCTGATCACCTCGGCGCGCTGGGTGCTGCACCGCATGCCCAAGCACGTGCGCACGGTCTGCATGGAGTTCTTCGGGCAGGCGCGCGATGCGATTCCGTCCATCGTCGAAGTCAAGGCCTACCTGGATGGCGAGGGGCGCGCGCGCGGAGCGATCCTGGCTGGCCTGGAGCACCTGGACGAGCGCTACCTGCGCGCGGTGGGCTATGCGACCAAGAGCAAGCGCGGCACGCTGCCCAAGATGGTGCTGATCGGCGACATCGTCGGCGACGACGAGGATGCGGTGGCCGTTGCCGCCAGCGAGGTCGTGCGGCTGGCCAACACCCGCCATGGCGAAGGCTTCGTGGCGGTCAGCGCCGAGGCCCGCAAGAAATTCTGGCTCGACCGTTCGCGCACGGCCGCCATCGCGCGCCACACCAACGCCTTCAAGATCAACGAAGACGTGGTGATCCCGCTGCCGCGCATGGGCGAGTACACGGACGAGATCGAGCGCATCAACATCGAGCTGTCGACCCGCAACAAGCTGCGGCTGATCGACCGGCTGGCCGAGTTCTTCGACGGCGAGCTGCCGGTGGGCAAGAGCGAGGACGGCGAGGGCGAGAAGCTGTCGCGCGAGGAGATCCTGGGCGACCGCGCCGTGCAGGCGCTGGAACTGCTGGAGTCGGTGCGCGAGCGCTGGAACTGGATCCTGCGCAGCATGGACCTGCCGCTGGCCGACACGCTGGGCGAGTTCGCCCGCATCGGGCTGGGGCAGCTGCTGCCGGCCTTGCAGGAGCGGCTGCAGGTGCAGCCCACGGCCCGCGTGTTCGACGTGGTGCAGGACCGCACGGTGCGCGTGTCCTGGAAGGCGGAGCTGAAGGCGCCGCTGTCGCGCATCTTCTCCGGCCAGGCCTGCGCGCCCATCCTGGTCCGGGCCCAGGAGATCCACGACAAGGAGCTCAAGGGCCGGGTGTTCGTCGCGCTGCACATGCACGCGGGCGACGGCAACGTGCACACCAACATCCCCGTCAACTCCGACAACTACGAGATGCTGCAGGAGGCCAACGAGGCCGTCGCGCGCATCATGGACGTCGCGCGCAGCCTGGACGGGGTGATCTCGGGCGAGCACGGCATCGGCATCACCAAGTACGAGTTTCTGTCCGAGGCCGAGCTGGCGCCGTTCCAGGACTACAAGCGCCGCATCGACCCGCACAATCGCTTCAACGCCGGCAAGCTGATGCCCGGCGGCGACCTGCGCCATGCCTATACCCCCAGCTTCAACCTGCTGGGCCACGAGTCGCTGATCATGCAGCAGAGCGACATCGGCGCCATTTCGCACGCCATCAAGGACTGCCTGCGCTGCGGCAAGTGCAAGCCCGTGTGCGCCACCCACGTGCCGCGCGCCAACCTGCTCTATTCTCCGCGCAACAAGATCCTGGCGACCTCGCTGCTGGTCGAGGCCTTCCTGTACGAAGAGCAGACGCGCCGCGGCATCAGCATCAAGCACTGGGAAGAGTTCGAGGACGTGGCCGACCACTGCACGGTGTGCCACAAGTGCGAGAAGCCCTGTCCGGTCGACATCGACTTCGGCGACGTGTCCATGAACATGCGCAGCCTGCTGCGCCGCATGGGCCGCAAGTCGTTCAACCCGGGCACGGCCGCGGCGATGTTCTTCCTGAACGCCAAGGATCCGCGCACCATCAATGCCACGCGCAAGGCCATGGTCGACGTCGGCTACAAGGCCCAGCGGCTGGCCCACGACGTGCTGGCCAAGTTCGCGCGCAAGCAGACCGAGCATCCGCCGGCCACGGTGGGCAAGCCGCCCATGCGGGAACAGGTGGTGCACTTCGTCAACAAGAAGATGCCCGGCAACCTGCCCAAGCAGGGCGCGCGCAAGCTGCTGGACATCGAGGACGCCAAGTACATCCCCATCATCCGCAACCCGCGCGCCACCTCGGCCGACACCGAGGCGGTGTTCTATTTCCCGGGCTGCGGTTCCGAGCGGCTGTTCTCGCAGGTGGGCCTGGCGACCCAGGCCATGCTGTGGCATGCCGGCGTGCAGACCGTGCTGCCGCCGGGCTACCTGTGCTGCGGCTACCCGCAGCGCGGCAACGGCATGGACGACAAGGCGCAGAAGATCATCACCGACAACCGGGTGCTGTTCCACCGGATGTCGAACACGCTCAACTACCTCGACATCAAGACCGTGGTGGTCAGCTGCGGGACGTGCTACGACCAGCTGGCCGGCTACGAGTTCGAGAAGATCTTCCCGGGCTGCCGCCTGATCGACATCCACGAATACCTGCTGGAGAAGGGCGTCAAGCTCGAGGGCGTGACCGGCGCGCGGTACATGTACCATGATCCCTGCCACACGCCCATGAAGCTCCAGGATCCGATGAAGACGGTCCGGGCGCTGGTGGGCGAGGGCGTGGACAAGAGCGACCGCTGCTGCGGCGAGTCCGGAACGCTGGCGGTGACGCGTCCCGACATCTCCACGCAGATCCGTTTCCGCAAGGAGGAGGAGCTGCGCAAGGGGGCCGACAAGCTGCGGGCCGACGGCTTCCAGGGCGACGTCAAGGTGCTGACCTCCTGTCCGTCGTGCCTGCAAGGGCTCAGTCGCTACAACGACGACGCGAACCTGGACGCCGACTACATCGTCGTCGAGATCGCCCGTCACGTGCTGGGGCAGCAATGGATGGAGGATTACGTCAGGCGGGCCAACGACGGCGGTATCGAACGGGTCCTGCTGTAGGCGCGGCCTTGGGAACGGGCGCGCACGCACGGGGAGGCAAGCCATGAGGGAGCATCCGCTGCTGCCTCTGACGCCCGAGCCTGCCGGCGACGACGCCTCGCTCGAGGATTTCCGGATCTCGCAGCCGCTGGAAATCCTGACCCTGCTCGGGCGCATGGTCGAGCAGGCCGAGATCGTGGCCCTGGTCGCCGCCGATGGCGTCTCGTGCCTGTCGGCCATCGCCGGTGTGGACCGCGGCCGGCGGCTGCTGTGGCTGTTCGGCACCCCAGGCGACGCGCGCCTGGAGCATCTGCTCGCTTCTCCGTGGATGGTGGCCGTGGGCTACCTGGACCACGTCAAGATCCAGTTCCGCGTCCAGAACCTGCAATGGCTGCCGGGCGACGCGGGCAGCCGGCTGGCGTGCCTGTTGCCGCTGGAGCTGTACCGCTTCCAGCGGCGTTCGTACTTCCGCGTGCGGCCGGTCATGCGCCCCGCTCCGGTGGTGCGGGCGCACGCTCCCGAGGCCGGCGGGCCGGTCGAGCTGGAAGTGATCGACATCAGCATGACCGGGGTCGGGCTGCTGCTGCCGCCCGGCAGTCCGCCCTTCCCCGTGGGCACGCCGCTGCCGCGGGCCACGCTGGCGCTGGGGCCGGCGACCCGGCTGGCGGTGGACTTGAAGGTGATGCACGTCACGCCGCGCCGGGCGCCGGAGCAAGGGCATCACATGGGCTGTACCCTGGACGGCCTGGACGAGGACGGCCTGCAGGTCCTGCAGCACTTCATCAGCCAGGTGCAGTTGCGCCAGGGCGCGTCATAGCCATCGAGGTGCACACGAGATGAGTTCCCCCGCCGATTCCTGCCCGCTGTGCGCCAGCGATGGCTCGCCGGCCTTGTGGCGCGACGACAGGCTGCGCGTGATCGCCGTCGACGATGCCGACTATCCGGGCTACGTGCGCGTGATCTGGCGTACCCACGCGGCGGAGATGACCGACCTGGCCGACGAGGACCGGCTGCACGTGATGCGGGTGGTGCTGGAGGTGGAGGCCGTCATGCGCGACCACATGCGGCCCGACAAGGTCAACCTGGCCGCGCTGGGGAACATGGTGCCCCACCTGCATTGGCACGTCATTCCGCGCTGGCGCGGCGACCGCCACTTTCCCGATGCGATCTGGGCCGCGCCGCGCGTCGCGCCCGGCGCCGAGACCGAGGCGTTCCGCGAATTGACGCGGGCGGCGGCGCAGCGCGTGCCCGAGTTCCACCGCCGCCTGCAAGAGCGCCTGGCGGTGCGCTTCCTGCCTTCGGCCTAGAGCAGGTCGCAGCGCACCGTCATCGGCAGCGCCCGCAGCGCGTCCATCAGCGCCGCGTCGGCCTGGTTGCCGATGTCGGTCAGCACGTAGCCGATCGGACCCTTGGTCTGCAGCTGCTGGCTGCAGATGTTGATCTTGCGTTCGGCGAAGACGGCGTTCAGCAGGGCCAGCGCGCCCGGTTCGTTGCGGTGCACGTGCAGGATGCGCGAGGTGCCCGCCAGGTCCTGGTGGGACAGCTCGGGGAAGTTCACCGCGCCCTTGGTCGTGCCGCCCTGGATGAAGCGCACCAGCTTCTCGGCCACTTCCTTGCCGATGTTTTCCTGCGATTCGACCGTGCTGCCGCCGATGTGCGGCGTCAGGATGACGTTGGGCAGGCCGATGAGCGGGCTCTTGAGCGGTTCGTCCACGCTCTTGGGCTCGACCGGGAAGACGTCCAGCGCCGCGCCGCGCAGCAGGCCGGCATCGAGCGCGGCCCGCAGCGCATCGATGTCGACCACGGTGCCGCGGGAGGCATTGATCAGGATGGCGCCGCGCTTCATTTGCGACAGCGTGGCCTCGTTGATGATGTTTTCCGTGGAGCGGCCGCCGGGCACGTGCAGGGTCACCACGTCGGACTCGGCCAGCAGCGCGGACAGGTCGGGGTAGGCGCGGGCGTTGCCCAGCGGCAGCTTGGCCTCGACGTCGTGGAAGATGACCCGCATGCCGAGGGCCTCGGCCAGGATGCCGACCTGCGAGCCGATGTTGCCGTAGCCGATGATGCCCAGGGTCTTGCCGCGGGTCTCGTAGGCGCCGGTCGCGCTCTTGTCCCAGTGGCCCTGGTGCACGCGCAGGTTCTTCTCGGGGATGCGGCGCAGCAGCAGGATGGCCTCGGCCAGCACCAGTTCGGCCACCGAGCGGGTGTTGGAGAACGGCGCGTTGAAGACGGGCACGCCCCGTTCCATCGCGGTGGCGAGGTCGACCTGGTTGGTGCCTATGCAGAAGCAGCCGATGACGCGCAGGTCGGGCAGGCTGTCGATGATGCTCGCATCCAGGTGGGTGCGCGAGCGGATGCCGACCACGCTGGCGCCCCGCAGGGCATCGCGCAGCGCGTCGGGCGGCAGGGCGCTGGCGTGGGTGGCGATGTCGCTGTAGCCCGCGGCGGCGAAGACTTCGACCGCGCTGGGATGGATGTTCTCGAGCAAGACGATTTGTGCCATGGGAAGCAGCTCCGGCTGAAACGCTGATGTCCCTATGGTAACGCCAGGTCCGCCGGCGGACGGCCTTGAGCCTACGGTCGTCAGGGGTTCAGCCGCACGCGCAGGTAGTCGCGCGGTTCGTAGGCCGCGGCCAGGCGGTCCAGGGCCTGGGCGGGCAGGCGCAGGTCGCGCCCGCGCAGTGCGACGTCCAGGTGCGAGGACTGGGAGGCGCCGACGATGACCGAGCGCACGCCGGGCTGGGCCAGCACCCATGCCAGCGCGACGGCAGCGGGCTCGGCGCCCAGGTCCGCGGCGATGCGCAGCTGCTCGGCGCGGACCCGGGCGCCGCGCGGCCCGCCGTACAGCCGCTGCCCCTTGGCGTCGGAGGCTAGCCGCGCCGCGGCTTCGGCGTCGCCGGCCGCCGGGCCGGCCAGGTAGCCGCGCGCTAGCGGGCTGTAGGCCATGATGTGCAGGCCGTGCCGGGCACAGGCCGGCACGGTGGCGCGCAGTTCTTCCTGATAGAGCAGGTTCAGCTGCAACTGCGCGCTGGCGTAGCCGCGCGCGCCCAGGGCGGCGGCGGCCCGCGCGGCCTGTCCGATCTGGAGATGGTCCAGGTTGGAGCAGCCGTACGCGCGGATCTTGCCCGCGTCGACCAGGGCTTCGAGGGCGCCCAGCGTTTCCTCGACGGGAACTGCGTCGTCCCAGCTGTGGACCTGGTAGAGATCGATGTAGTCCGTCTCCAGGCGCCTGAGCGAGGCCTCGGCCTGCCGGGCGATCTGCGCCGCCGACAGGCCCCGGCCGTCGGCCACCGGCAGTCCGACCTTGGTGGCAAGGGTCAGCTCATGGCGGCCGCCGTGCTCGCGCACCAGCCGGCCCAGGATGCGCTCGCTTTCCCCGTCCGAGTAGTAGTTGGCGGTATCGAAGCATGTGATGCCGTTCTCCAGGCACTGGCGGAACAGGACACGCGCCGCGTCCTGCCCGACGACCCAGGGCGCCCAGGCGGGGGCGCCGTAGGACATCATGCCCAGGCACAGGCGCGACATCCGCGGCAGGGTGGGGCCGGTGCGCGAGGCCATGGCGCTATTCCAGGGTGACGCCGGCCGTCTGCACCATCTTGCGCCAGCGGGCGATCTCGTTGCGGTGAAATTCCTCGAACTGCGCCAGGGGCTTGAACCAGGGTTCGAAACCCGCGCCGGCCAGCTTCTGCTGGATGTCGGGCTGGGCCATGACGCGCGCCAGCTCGTCGCTCCACTTGGTCAGGATCGCGCGCGGGGTGCCGGCGGGCGCATACAGTCCGATCCAGCTGTCGGCCGACAACGTCTCGTAGCCGAGTTCGTGCAGCGTGGGGACGTCGGGCGCCTGCGCCTCGCGGGTGTCGCCCGAGATGGCCAGCGCGCGCAGCTTGCCGGCCTTGATGTAGGCGATGGCGCTGGCATAGCTCGCGGTCATGAAGTCCACGTGCCCGGCGATCAGATCGGTCACCGCCGGCGCGGCGCCCTTGTAGGGAATGTGCGTGCACCGCATCTTCATGCTGGAGCACAGGGTCTCGGACACCAGGTGCGAGGACGAGCCGGGGCTGGAGGAGGCGTAGTTCACCGGCTTGCCGCGGCCGCCCTGGATGAGCTCGGACAGCGTCCTGTACGGCGACGAGGCGGGCACGACGATGGCGTGGCGGGTGCGGGTAAGTAGCGCGATGGGCTGGACGTCCTTGTTCAGGTCGAACTGGATCTTGGGGAACAGCGACGCGTTGGTCGAATGAGTCTGGTTGTTGCCCAGCGTCAGGACGTAGCCGTCGGGCGCGGCGCGCACGCCCGCGGCCGTGCCGATCAGGCCCGAGGCGCCGGCCACGTTGTCGACCACTACGGACTGGCTCCACGCCTCGCCGACCTGCGCGCCGATCAGGCGGGCGACGACGTCGGTGGTGCCGCCTGCCGGAAACGGCACGATGACGCGGATCGGCTTGTTGGGATAGGCACCGCCCTGTGCGAGGGCGGGGGCGGACGGCAGGCTGGCGGCGCCGGCCAGGGCGGCCAGCAGGACGACGAGGCGAACGGAGGTCATGGCGGGTATCCTCGGTGACATGAAGGGGCGAAGACGGGCGGTGCGGATCAGGCCGTGCACAGCCAGGGGAAGGCCCGTGCCATCCACTCCGGATGGGGGATCCCCAGCGTCCGGCTGATGCTCCAGATGCTGCACAGGTTGGAGGACAGGATGGGGACCTGCTTGCCGGTCCCCGCCTGCATGATCGATTCGATGGTCGGCATGCCCGTTCCCGACAGCAGCACGGCGCCGTCGGGATGCGCCTGTACCGAGGCCAGCCGCTGGGCGACCTCGGCCGGCGAGACCTTGTAGGCCACCAGTTCGTCGGCGAAGTGTTCGACGTGGTCTACCTGCACGCCCGCGCCGCGCCAGTAGGCGATGGCCAGTTCGGTCAGCCAGTCGGGGTAGGGCGACACCATGCTGATGCGCGTGATGCCCAGGTGGCGCAGCGCCCGCGCCAGCGCGGAGCTGGCGGTTTCCACCGGCATGCCGAACCGCTCGGACAATTGCTCGCAGCGGCGCAGGTCTTCCTGGTGGCCGATGCGGTATTGCGAGCCGGTCAGGGCGATGACGGCGCCGTCGAGCTTGAGCGAGCCGAAGCCTTGCAGACAGGACACGTAGCTGTCGAGGTAGGCCAGGTTGCGGGTGTCGAGATCGCCGGCCACCACGGGCAGGCGCATCGCGTGCAGCGCGGCGGCGGCCGGCAGCAGTGCCGGATATTCGACTTCGACGGTGGGGTTGGCGGGCGGCACCAGGGCGCCGACGCGCCATTGGGGGCGGCTGACGAGAGGGAGGTCGGTCATGGCGGGTCTCATGCGGCGGCGGAAACGGGGTCGATGCGGCGCGCCAGTTCGGGCGCCATGTCCAGCATGGCGGTCCGGCGCAGGAAGGCGAGACGTTGGGCGGGGTCGCCCAGCAGTCCCTTGACGTTGTCGAGCCAGGTGGCCTGCCCGGTCACCATGGCATCGGTGCGCGGCAGGAGGGAATCGGCGGCGACCCGGTGGCGTCGGTCGGCGGCCGCGTCGACGATGGCCTGGTCACCTTGGCGCAGGCCCTCGACCAGCGCGGTGGCCATGAAGTAGGCGTCGTGCAGCCCGCAGTTCATGTTCATGCCGCCGCGGGTATTGCTGAGGTGGGCGGCGTCGCCGGCCAGGTAGATGCGGCCCGCGCGGTACGTGCCGGCCACGAACTTGCTGGCCGAGTACACGTCCTGGCCGAGGATGTTGGGCAGTTCCGCCAGGCCGGGCACCAGTTGCCGGAGCCGTTCCAGTATCCAGGCGCGCGACTGGGCGTGGGCCTGGTCCACGTCGGGAGGCACGCGCAGGATGATGCGCCAGCAGTCGGGCATGCGCAGGAAGCTGGCCGAGGCGTCGCCGTTCACGAGGTAGCTGATGGGCCGCAGCCCGGGCAGGATGCGCTCCAGGCTTTCGTCGGCCAGCACCCGCAGCACGCAGCCGGGATAGGGGGTCGGATCGAACGGCAGGCCCATGGATTCCCGTACCTGGCTGCGCGCGCCGTCGGTGCCGAGCAGGTAGTCGGCGCGCAGCGTGTGGACGCCCTTGGGGTCCTGCACGCGCACGGTGACGCCGCCGGTATCCGGGGCGGCGTCCAGGAAGGCGGTGCCGAACCGCACGTCGGCATGCGGATGCGCGCGCAGTTGCGCCAGCAGCAGCGGCGTGATGCGCGATTGTTCCAGGTGCAGGCGATACGGGTAGTCGGTGTCGTGCTTCAGTTCGGCCAGGGCGATCTCGCCCAGGATGCCCTGTTCGGTGCTGCGGTACTGGATGTGCGTGACGTCCTGGCCCTGTGCCAGCATGGCGGGCAGGACGCCCAGGTGGTCCAGCACCGCGAGGGTGGGCGCATGGAAGGTCGAGGCCTTCGAGGCTTCGTTGAGCCGATCGCGCTTTTCCAGGAGCGTGACGCGCACGCCGGCACGCGCGATGATCAGCGCGGCGGTCAGGCCCACCGGCCCTGCGCCGGCAACGATGACGTGGTGAGGCTGCTGCATGGGATCCTTCTGTCTCGACGAGGCGGCCGGCGCTGGCATCGGGCCGGTCTAAAAGTATTTTGTATCATACATAATACTTTTATGGTTGGGATGGCGGATACGAATCAGGACGCGACGGCTCAGGCCGGCGACGGGCGTATCGGCGGGATCAAGGGGAGGGGCGGGGCGCGCGGCGGCGCCGCCCGGGTCAGTCCGGGACTTCCGACCAGCGCGGGGCGTCGCCCTGCTCGACGCGCGACAGGTTCACGCGGTATTCGTAGCGATCGGGCCGATAGAGCTCGTGCAGGATCTCGATGGGCCGCCCGGCGGTATCCCGGTAGATCCGCGTCAGGCTGATCAGCGCGCTGCCCATCTCGACCTGCAGGGCCTGGGCCGTGTCCTTGTCGGCCAGCGTGGCGCTGATCCACTGCTCGGCCTGGGTGGCCTTCACGCCCTGGCGCTCGAGCAGGATGGACACCGGCGTGTTGCGCAGTTCGTTGCGCTTGAGCAGGCTGGCCTCGGGTTCCGGCAGGTAGCAGGTGATGTGCGAGAAGGGCGACGTGGCGTCGCTGCGCACGCGCACGATGCGCAGGCCGGGTTCGCCCTGCTGCCTGTCGAGCAGCGGCGCGATGTTGGTCGGCAGCCCGACGCGCTCGAACGCCAGCAGCTTGACCTTGGTCGTTTCCTGGAAGTGGACGATGTTCTCGATCAGGCCGCTGAAGCCGGTCTTGCCGGGCGGGCGGACGGGCTTGCGGGCGAAGGTCCCCCGGCCGCGCTGGCGCGTGATCAGGCCGTCGGCCTCCAGGATGTTCATCGCCTTGCGCAGGGTCACGCGCGAGACCTGGAAGCGTTCGGCGAACTCGGCCTCGGTCGGCAGCGGCGTGTGCTCGTCGTAGCCGTGGTCCCGGATGTGCTGGAGCAGCAGCGTATAGACCCGGTAGTAGAGCGGGACGTAGTCGGCGATGCGATGCGAGGCGGCGGCGTCCTCGCTCTTTCTGGAGCGGGTGGGGTCGGTTCTGGTCACGGTGGGGCGGCACGGCGGCGCGCGCCGTCATGCCGGGTAGGTCGCTGGGGACTCGCGCCATCATAGCCAATTTGCCTTTCCGCCGCCGGGAGCCGGCTCAGCGCCGCACGAAGGGGTTGGGGATGTCGGTTTCCATGGACAGCCAGACGCTCTTGATCTCCATGTACTCGCGCATGCCGGCAATGCCGCATTCGCGTCCGACGCCGCTCATCTTGAAACCGCCGAACGGCGAGGTGACGCTGGTCGAGCGGTAGTTGTTGACCCAGACCGTGCCGGCCCGCACCTTGCCCGCCATGCGCAGCGCGCGCGGCATGGAGGTGGTCCAGACGCCGGCCGCCAGGCCGAAGTCGACGTCGTTGGCGATGGCCACGGCTTCGTCTTCGTCCTGGAAGCGGATGACCGACAGAATGGGGCCGAAGACTTCTTCCTGCGCGATGCGCATGCGGTTGTCCACGTCCGCGAAGATGGTGGGCTGGAAGAACAGCCCGTCCGGGCACTCCGGCACGTGGGCGCGCTTGCCGCCCGCCACCAGCCGCGCGCCATCGGCCAGCGCCACCTGGACGTAGGACTCGATCTTGTCCAGCTGGGGAGCGGTGGAGATGGGCGCCACCTGGGTCTGCGGATCGGCCGGGTGGCCGAAGCGGGCGTTGCCGGCGATCTCGACCAGGCGTTCCAGGAAGCGGTCGTGGATGCCGTCCTGGAGCAGCAGGCGCGAGCCGGCCACGCAGGTCTGGCCCGAGGCGGCGAAGATGCCGGCCACGGCACCCTTCAAGGCCTGTTCGAAGTCGGCATCGTCGAACACGATGTTGGGCGACTTGCCGCCCAGCTCCAGCGTCACGCGCTTCATGCGCGAGGCGGCCTGCTCGTTGATGCGCTGGCCGGCCTCCGGGCCGCCGGTGAAGGCGATGCGCTGGACCAGCGGATGGTCCACCAGCGCGGCCCCGACCTCGGCGCCCAGGCCGGTCACGACGTTGACGACGCCGTCTGGCACGCCGGCGAGCTGGAACAGCTTCATGAGTTCGAGCAGCGAGGCCGACGTGAATTCCGAGGGCTTGAGCACGACCGTATTGCCGGCCGCCAGGGCGGGCGCGATCTTCATGCTGGCCAGCGGCAGCGGCGAGTTCCAGGGCGTGATGCAGGCGACCACGCCCAGTGGCTCGTAGACGGTGTAGTTGAACACGCCCGGCTTGTCGGTCGGGATGACGGTGCCTTCCATCTTGTCGGCCAGGCCGCCGTAGTAATAGTAGTAGTTGGCCATGTAGCGCATCTGCATGGACAGCTCCGCGCTGAGCTTGCCGTTGTCGCGTTGTTCCACGTGCGCCAGCCATTCCGCGTGCTCGGTGACCAGGTCGCCGATGCGGCGCAGCAGCGCGCCGCGCTGGCTGGCGTTCATGGCCGGCCACGCGCCCCGGGTGAAGGCGCGGTGCGCGGCCTGCACGGCCTTGTCCACGTCCTGCGCGGTGCCGCGGGCGATGCTGGCCCACTGGCGTCCGGTGACCGGATCGCTGGTGGCCAAGCGGGCGCCGTCGGCGCCCGTGAAACCGCCGTCGATGAATTGGGTGTAGACCAGGTGGCCCTGCGCGTCGGTGGCGGTGGGCGGGAGCTTGGGGAACTGCTGGGCGTAGGCCTGGGTGTCGGGACGTTGCATGGAAGGAATCGAAGTCGTGGAAAGCGAGGGTTGGGGTCAGGCGCCGCCGTCGAGCACGGCGGCGGCAAGCGCGAGCTCCTCCTCGTCGGCGTCGCGGGTGATGAGCACCAGCACGCCGGACAGGTCGCCGGGTACTTCGCCGTCCAGCGGCCGCGGCGGGCTGAAGACATGGCGCACGCCGTGGATGGCGTAGTGGGCGCCGTCTTCCATGAGCAGGATGCCCTTGACGCGCAGCAGCCGTTCGCCCAGCCGTGATTGCATGTAGTCGACCCAGGCGGCGTAGCGTGCCCAGTCGACCGGGCCATCGGCCCGGATCACGTGAGAGGCGATGCCGTAGCGCAGGACGTGGGCGAGCCGCGTCCAGGCCCGCGGACGTTCCAGCCCGAACTGGCCCGGCGCCACGGTCCGGCGGTCCGCGGCCTGGAAGAGATCGGTCCGCTCTTGCAGGCCGTCGCGATCCGCGCGCAGGACCGGGGCGCCGGGCGCCTGCCGGCGCAGTTGCCCGGCCATGGCCGAGGCGGCCTCGGGCGCGACCTTGTCGGTCTTGGTCAGGACCACGAGGTCGGCCACCGCGAGCTGCGTGGCGGCGGTTTCGTATTCGTCCAGCGTGGCCGCGCCGTGCTCGGCATCGATGGTGGTGATCACGCCGGCCAGCCGCACGTGGCGCGCGATGGAGGCGTCGGAAGCCAGGGCGTTGATGAGCGGGGCCGGTTCGGCCAGCCCCGAGGTCTCGACCACGATGCGCGAGAACGCCGGAATCTCGCCGCGCAGCCGCCGGTAGTACAGCGACTCCAGCGTTTCCTGCAGCGAGTTGTTGCTGGCGCAGCACAGGCATCCCGAGTCCAGCAGCACGATGTCGTCCTCGCTGGACTGGCCGACCAGGACGTGGTCCAGGCCGACCTCGCCGAACTCGTTGATGACCACGGCGGTGTCGGCGAATTCGCGGCTGTGCACCAGCCGGGCGAGCAGGGTGGTCTTGCCGCTGCCCAGGAACCCGGTCAGCAGGTAGACCGGGATGGGGGCGGCGGACGTGGCGGACGGCATGCCTGGTCCGCTCAGCCGGCCGAGCCGCCGCCCTGGCGCACCGGCAGCGTGGCCAGGTAGTCGCGGACCTCGCTCGAGGGAATCACGTCGGCGTACTTGCAGTTCAGGTCGAACAGGTTGATCGCGTGGCTGGCCTGGAAGCGGTCGAACGCCGTTTCTTCGGGAATGATCACCTTGAAGTTGTACGAGTAGGCGTCCACGGCGGTGGCGCGCAGGCAGCCCGACGAGGTGCAGCCGACCAGGATCAGCGTGTCGACGTCCAGGAAGTTCAGGTGGCTCATGAAGGTCGTGCCGAAGAAGCACGACGGCTTGGTCTTGGTGATGCGGATGTCCTGCGGGCGCGGGGCCAGCGCCTCGACGGTCCGGGTGGCGTGGGTATCGGCCAGCACGGTCTTTTCCCCGCCGCGATGGTTCTTGCCGACCTGCACGCCGCTGTCGAGCAGGTCGGGGCGGCGGGCGCTTTCCGTGTAGAACACGGGGATGTTCTTCTCGCGCGCCAGTTCCAGCAGCGGCACCATGTGCGCGACGGCGTCCCAGGCTTCCTTGCCGCAATGGGTGCGGTACTGCTTGAGGCCTTCCAGGATGTCCTGCGGGGTATCGCCGCAGAAGTTGTACTGGACGTCGATGATGAACAGGGCGGGACGCGTGCCGAAGCCGCCGCGCTTGCCGTAGCCGGCCACGGCAAGGACCTGCTGGTCGCGTTCGGTCAGGAAGTCGTCCCAGATGCGTTTGGTTTGGCTCATGTCGTTTCCTTGGGGTATCAAAGGCGCCGCAGGTAGCGGCCGCCGGGCCGGCTGCGCGCTTCATCGGTGATCTTGCCGTCCAGGGCCACGGTGCGGCCCCGCACCAGCGTGCGCACCGGCCAGCCCTTGAGCGTCATGCCCTCGTAGGGCGAATAGTCGGCATAGGATTCGAGCGTGGCCGGGTCCACGGTCTTCTCCAGGTCCAGGTCGACCACCAGCAGGTCGGCATCCTTGCCGACCTCGATGCCGCCCTTGGACGGCATGTTGTAGTGCCGGGCCGAGTTGGCCGAGGCGACTTCCATCAGCCGCTCCAGCGGCACGCCGCGGCGGTGGTAGCCCTCGTGCAGCAGGATGGGCAGGATCATGCCGGTGCCCGGGAAGCCGTTGCTGGCGGCCCAGATATCCTTGTCCTTGGTGCTGCGCTTGCGCGGCACGTGGTCCGAGCCGATGGTGGTGACCGAGCCGTCCAGCACGCCTTCCCACATGGCGTCGACGTCGGCCTGGCCACGCACGGGCGGGTTGACCTTGGCATAGGTGCCGGCGGGACTCTCGTCCGTCAGGAACAGGTAGTGCGGGCAGGTTTCGACGTGGATGGGCGGGGCATTGCGGTTGCGCCGATGGCGCCGGACTTCGTCCAGGGCCTCGCCGCTGCTCAGGTGGACGATGTTGACGGCGGCGCCGGTCTTGGACGCGAAGTAGCACACGCGGTGCACGTTCTCGGCTTCCAGGAAGTCGGGGCTCTGCTCGTTCCACGCCCTCAGGTCGTCGCGCCCGGCGGCGCGCAGCGGATCGCGCAGCAGCGGAATCACTTCCACGTTCTCGCAGTGCACGCCCAGGATCGCGCCCGGGATGCGCGCGGTCTCGCGCAGCGCGGCGAACAACAGGCCGTCGTCGATGTCGGTGAAGCCCTGGGCCAGGCCGGCGGCGCCCTTGTACATCATGTAGAGCTTGTAGGACGAGACGCCGAAGCGCTCGGAGATTTCCTTCAGCGTCTCGACGTGCAGGTGGCTGGTCAGCCCGAAGTGGAAGCCGAAGTCGATGCAGCTTTGCGCCAGTGCCCGGTCGTGGGCCGCCTGGAACGACTCGCGGATGTCGCGAGAGCGATGGAACGACAGGACCGAGGTGGTGCCGCCCAGGGCCGCCGTGCGCGACTCGGTCTCGAAGTCGGTCTCGGGCGAGCCGAAGCCGAAATGCACGTGCGGGTCGATGACGCCCGGCAGCACGCACAGGCCCTGGCAGTCGACGGTCTCGTCCGCCGCCAGCTGCGCGCCGGGTTCGGCGATGACGGCGATGCGCCCTTGGCTGATGCCGATCTGGCCGGGCGTCAGGCCGCGCTGCGGCAGCAGGATCCTGGCGTTGGCCAGGACGAGGTCCAGGTTCATGGTTGCGTTTCCTCGTTGAAGTCCGGGGTGGTGTCCTTGGGGGCCAGGCAGGCGCGGAGGACGCTGGCCGGGATGCCGCCGTCCTGCATCAGCTGGCGTTCGGCCTGGGTCAGGACCTGGGCCTGCGCCTGGAAGCGGATGATGCCGTCGGGGCCGACGGCTTCCACCGTGATCGGGGTGCCGTCCATGACGCCGCGGGCCAGCCCCTGGAAGCTGAAGCTTTCGGCGCCGGTCAGGCCCAGCTGGCGCCATCCCTGTCCGGGCAGGAAGGACAGGGGCAGCACGCCCATGCCCACCAGATTGGCGCGGTGAATGCGTTCGAAGGACTCGGCCAGCACGGCCTTCACGCCCAGCAGCGCGGAGCCCTTGGCGGCCCAGTCGCGGCTGCTGCCGGTGCCGTATTCCTTGCCGGCCAGGATCAGGGTGGCGATGCCGTCCTGGCGGTAGGCGCGGGCCGCGTCGAAGATGGTGCAGGGGGTGTGCCCGGGAAAGTGGATGGTGACGCCGCCTTCGGTGCCGGGCACGAGCAGGTTCTTGATGCGGATGTTGGCGAAGGTGGCGCGAGCCATGATCTCGTGGTTGCCGCGCCGCGCCACGTAGGTGTTGAAGTCGGCCGGCGCCACGCCGGCCTGGGTCAGGTAGCGGCCGGCGGGCGTGTCGGCGGGGATCTCGCCGCCGGGGGAAATGTGGTCGGTGGTGAGCGAATCGCCGAAGGCGGCCAGCACGCGGGCGCCTTGCAGCTCGCGTTCCAACTGGTCCAGGCCTTTCGCGGCGCCGGCCTGGCGGAAGAAAGGAGGTTCGACCAAGTAGTGCGACTGGCGGTCCCAGGGAAAGAGCGGGCCGGTGGGCGCTTCCAGCGTGTCCCACAGCGAGCCGCCGGCGGCGCGGGCCTCGTAGGTGTCGACGAAGATCTCGCGCCGTGTGGCGACCGGCATGGCCTGCGCGATTTCCTCGGGGGTCGGCCACAGGTCGCGCAGGTAGACGGGAACGCCGGCCGGATCGGTGGCGATGGGGTCGCGCGTCAGGTCGACGTCGATGCGGCCGGCCAGCGCGTACAGGACAACCAGCGGCGGCGCGCCGATGTAGTTGGCGCGGATGAGCTTGTGGATGCGGCCTTCGAAGTTGCGATTGCCCGACAGCACCGCCGCCGCGACCAGGCCGCGCTGTTCGATTTCGCGCGCGGCTTCGGGAACGAGCGGGCCGGATTTGCCGCCGCAGGTGGTGCAGCCGTAGCCGATCAGGTGGAAGCCGAGTGCGGCCAGGGGCGCCAGCAGCCCCGCCTCTTCCAGGTAGCGCGTGACGGTGCGCGAACCGGGCGCGAGCGAACGCTTCACCCATGCCGGAGGCTGGAGTCCGCGCGCGACCGCCTTGCGGGCGACGATGCCGGCCGCCAGCATGACGACGGGATTGGAGGTGTTGGTGCACGAAGTGATGGCGGCTAGTGCGAGGCTGCCGTGGTCCATCGTGCCGGCGCCGGAGGCCGGTGCGGCGGCGAAGCCTCCATCGGCCAGCGCGCGCGGCAGGCGGGCCCGGAAGTCTTCCGCGATGCGCGACAGCGGCAGGCGGTCCTGGGGCCGGCGCGGTCCCGCCATGGCGGGCAGCACGGTATCCAGGTCGATCTCGACGACCTGGCTGTAGGCCGGGACGGCGGCATCGGCGTCCCGGAACAGGTGGTTGGCCCGCGCATAGGCCTCGACCAGCGCGACCTGTTCCTCGGGGCGGCCGGTGGCGCGCAGGTAGGACAGGGTCTGGTCGTCGATGGGGAAGTAGCCGCAGGTCGCGCCGTATTCCGGCGCCATGTTGGCGATGGTGGCGCGTTCGGGCACCGTGAGCCCGGCCACCGCGGGGCCGAAGAATTCGACCGCGCAGGCGGTGACGCCGGCGCGACGCAGCGTTTCGGTGATGAGCAGCGCGGCGTCGGTGGTCAGCGCCGGGGGAGGGATGCGGCCGTGCAGGCGCACGCCCACCACGCGGGGCACGGGGAAGGTGTAGGCCTGGCCGAGCAGCGCCGCTTCGGCGTCGATGCCGCCCACGCCCCAGCCCAGCACGCCCAGCGCGTTGACCATGGGTGTGTGGGAGTCGCCGCCGATGACGAAGTCCGGATGCGCCCAGGTGCCGTCGGGACGCTCGGCGCGGCAGACCACCGGGGCGATGTGTTCCAGGTTGACCTGGTGAATGATGCCCGTGCCCGGGGGGAATACGCGCAGGCCGGCATAGGCCTGCTGGGCCCACTTCAGGAAGCGGTAGCGTTCGGCGTTGCGCTGGAACTCGCGGGCGAGGTTGCGTTCGGCCGCGTCGCTGCCGCCCCAGTGGTCGACCTGCAGCGAGTGGTCGACGATCAGGTCCACCGGCACGCGCGCGTCCACGGTGGAAACGTCGCCGCCCCGGGCCGCGACGGCATCGCGCAGGGCCGCCAGGTCCTGCAGCGCCGGCAGGCCGCTGGAGTCGGGCAGGATCACGCGCGCCACGTGCAGCGGCAGGTCGGCGCCGATGTGGTCCTGCCAGTCGAGCAGGGCGCGCAGGTCGCCTTCGGCGACGGGCCGGCCCCATGCGCGGTTGCGCGCGAGATTCTCCAGCAGCACGCGCACGACGTAGGGATAGTCGACCAGCCGCTTGCCCGCCGCCTGCGCCACGGCAGCGAGGTCGGCGATGTGCAGCGTGGCGGATCGGAAGGAAAGCGTACGGATCATGGGCGGGGCGGCGAAAATGCTTGCGGCTTTGCTATGGTATGAATCTTATGAGCACCATTTGTTAAATGTCAACACTTTGGCGCCGATGGGAAGCTGGCGGTGTACGGTGGCCGCCTTGCGATAAACCATGGAGTCAGCTGATATTCTCTGTAAATATGGCTTGATTGATGAGCCGCTGTTCGGGGTGGAGCGCATACTCCATGCAAACCAGGCCCATGCAAAAGAGTTGACACTTTTAAAACCGTTTTGATAATCTGTCGACACTATGGACGAATCAGCCGAGACCTTCATCAACAGGGAGGACGCCCAGGGGCCGCTGGCCGATGCGGTGTTCCAGCAGGTGCTGGACGCGATCTACCAGGGCCGGCTGGCGCCCGGCAGCGTCATCAACGAAGTGGCGCTGGCCCAGGAGTTCGGCGTGAGCCGCGGGCCGGTGCGCGAAGCGGTGCGCCGCCTGCAGGGCATCCAGCTGGTCACCCGCGAGCCCTACCAGAAGGCGCGGGTCGTCTCGCTATCGGCCGAGTCCGCGCTGGAGCTGTTCCAGATGCGCATGGCGCTGGAAGGCGTGGCCTGCAGCCTGGCCACCCAGCGCATGAGCGACGAGGAAGTGGCGCAATTGCTGGCCGAACTGGAGCAGGACAGGCAGCGCCAGCTGCGCAAGGAGCGGGGCGAGTCGTCCGGCCCCCGGGTATTCGATTTCCACGAGCGCATCGTGCGGGCCAGCGGCAACAACCGCATCATCCACGCGCTGTGCGAGGACCTTTATCACCTGCTGCGCGTGTACCGCCGGCATTCCGGGACCGTGCTCGAACGCAAGGAGGACGCCTATGCCGAGCACTGGCAGATCCTGCGCGCGATCAAGTCGCGCGATGCGGAACTGGCGGAGTCGCTGATGCGCTCGCATATCGAACGCGCGGCCCGGCACCTGTTCACCCATCTCGCGGACCGGGACGAATCCGACGCCGCCCGGAGGCGGGGAGGGCGGGCGGCCGGGACGGGCACCTGAAACACTGACCATTTCGGAGTCATCGCATGAACAGTCCCCGCAAGTTCCGGGAGTTGCTCAAGAACGAGGCGTTCATCGTCTCGCCCGGGGTGTACGACGGGTACAGCATCCGGCTGGTCGAGGCCGCCGGGTTCAAGACCGCCTGCACCAGCGGGGCCGCCATCTCGAACGCGCTGCTGGGCATCGCCGACATCGGCGTCATGGGATTGACCGAGAACGTCAACCATTGCCGCAACCTGGCCCGCTCGGTGTCCATTCCGCTGACGGCGGATGCCGACAACGGCTACGGCAATCCGGTGAACGTGTTCCATACGGTGCGGATGTTCGAGGAAGCCGGCGTGGCCGGCGTCAATCTCGAGGACCAGGTCAGTCCCAAGCGCTGTGGCCACATGCCCGGCAAGGACGTGGTCAGCCAGGCCGAGATGCTGAAGAAGATCGAGGCCGCCTGCCTGGCGCGCCGCGACGATGATTTCGTCATCATCGCCCGCACCGACGCGCTGGCCATCGAAGGCATCGAGGGCGCGGTGCGCCGAGCCAAGGCGTATGCGGCGGCCGGTGCCGACATGCTGTTTCCCGACGCGGTGCGCACCGAGGACGACATCAAGCGCATCGTCGATGCCGCCGGCATCCCGGTCACCGTCAACATGGGGTTCGGCATACGCAGCCGGCCCACGACGCCGCTGATCCCGCTGCCGCGCCTGAAGGCGCTGGGCGTCAAGCGCATCAGCCTGCCGCGCATGCTGCCGGCCGCCGCCATCCACGCCATGCAGCATGCGCTGCAGGCCATGCGCGGCGTGATGGAAAGCGGCGAGTCCGTCGATCGTCCCGACCTGCTGGTGGGCATCGAGGACATCATGAAGCTGATGGGCTACGAAGAAATGCGCGCGCTGGAGAAGCGCCTGACCACGCTGGCCGAATAGCCGCCGCGTTCCCGATTCGCATTCCCTGCCTGCCCGTAGGGTGCCCACCCAAACGCACCCCTGACTGCGTTGCGAATGCTCGTCGTGGTCCCGCCACGACTGTGCTTCGCGCCTTGCCAGGCGCGCGTCTGGGTGGGCATGCGGGCCTCCTTTTAGCGGGAACAGGCCCTACGCCACCCGGCTGTCGGGGAAATGCAGCGCGAAGGTGCTGCCCTGGCCAAGCTCGCTGGCGATCTCCAGTTCGGCGTCGTGCCGCATGGCGATGTGCTTGGTGATCGCCAGTCCCAGCCCCGTGCCGCCCGATTCGCGCGACCGGCTGCGATCCACGCGGTAGAAGCGCTCGGTCAGGCGGGGCAGATGGTGCGAGGCGATGCCTATGCCGGTGTCCTTCACGGAATAGCGGGCATCGCCGTCGGCGTCGCGCCGCCACCGCACCGTGATGTGGCCGCCCTCGGGCGTGTAGCGCACGGCATTGATCAGCAGGTTGGAGATGGCCGACGCGATTTCGGTACCGGTGCCCAGGATGTCCAGGCCTTCGTCGATCTCGCCGACGATCTCGTGGCGGCCGCCCGACAGGGCGCGGGCCTGGCTCAGGGCCGTCTCGATCAGCGCGGGCATGTTCACCGGCTGTGGATCGGTGGTGGGGGACGACTCCAGGGTGGACAGGGTCAGCAGGTCGGCCACGATGGCCTGCATGCGCTGGGCCTGGTCCAGCATCAGCTTCATGTACTGTTCGCGCTGCTCGTCGCTCAGCGCTTCGGTGGGCATGTCGCGCAGCGTTTCCAGGAAGCCCGACAGCACCGTCAGCGGCGTGCGCAGCTCGTGCGAGACGTTGGCGACGAAGTCGCGGCGGGTGGTCTCCAGCCGCTCGATCTGCGTCACGTCGCGCGTCAGCAGCATGCGCTGGTGCTTGTTGTAGGAAATGAGCTGCACCATCAGCAGGCGGTCGCCGCCGCCGGGGCTGCGCACCAGGCGCGGCGCGGGCCAGTCCTCCTGACGGGCGTAGTCCACGAACTCGGGGGCCCGCACCAGGTTGAGCAGGTTCTGGCCGCGGTCGGCCGGCAGGCGCAGGCCCAGGTGCTGGCGCGCGATGCGGTTGCACCAGTCGATGTGGAATTCCTTGTCCAGCGTGACCAGTCCGTCGGGCAGCGCCTGGGCAGCGGCGAAGAAGCCCTGCACGTTCCCTTCCAGCATCGCCAGCTGGCGTTCCTGGTTGCGCAGGTGCCGGTAGATGCGGGCCAGGGCCTCGTCCCACGAGCCGGCCGAGGGCGGCGGTGGCCGCTGCAGGTCATTGGTCCAGCGCGTGACGCGCGAGAGCTGCCAGATGTGCCAGACCAGCAGCGTGCCCAGGCCGAAACTGAAGACGGCCCAGCCGAAGCGGCCCGTGATCGGCCGCGTGAGGGCCGCCAGGCCGGCCCACAAGAGGACGACGATGAGGTTGCGTATCCAGACCATGGAGCGGATTGTCGCATTGCCCGGAGCCCGGACTCTGCCGTCTTGTATGTTTTTCGTATGAGTTTGCCAGGGCACGGCGGATCTGGCTTGCCGGTCCGCAAGTAGAGCCCCGCGGGCCCCGGCCCCCTCGGGGGGCCACCGCATGGCGGCTGGGGGGCTCCCCATGCCGGGCGCGCGTCACGCGCAGAGGGTTATTGGCCTACAGGATGCGCCGTGAACCGGTAGCCGCTGCCGCGCACGGTCTCCACGTGCCCGTCGTGCTTGCTGGGCTCCAGTGCTTTGCGCAGGCGCCGGATGTGCACGTCCACCGTGCGCTCTTCGACGAAGACGTGGTCGCCCCACACCTGGTCCAGCAGTTGCGAGCGCGAGAACACGCGCTCGGGGTGGGTCATGAAGAAGTGCAGCAGGCGGAACTCGGTGGGACCGATGTTCAGGGTCACGCCGTTGCCGTTGAGCCGGTGGGTGACCGGATCCAGGCGCAGCCCGGCGACGTCGATCAGGTCGTCGGTGAGCTGGGGCGCGCGGCGCCGCAGGACGGCCTTGATGCGGGCCATCAGCTCCTTGGGCGAGAACGGCTTGGTGATGTAGTCATCGGCGCCCGCCTCCAGGCCGTCGACCTTGTCCTGCTCGGCGCCCTTGGCCGTGAGCATGATGATCGGAACGGCCTTGGTACGCTCTTCCGTCCGCAGCTTGCGGGCCAGCGATACGCCCGAGGTGCCGGGCAGCATCCAATCGAGCAGGATCAGGTCGGGGAGTTCGGCCCGGATCAGGGTCTGGGCCTGTTCGGCATCGGCCGCGCGCAGGACCTTGTGGCCCGCGAAGGACAGGTTGACCGAGACCAGCTCCTGGATGGCCGGTTCGTCTTCGACGACTAAAATAGTGCTGGACATGGGTATGCCGGTTGGGTTGCTGAAGCATGTCCATAGTATGGCGGTATTGTTTCAGGTATGTGACATGATCCGGCTCCCGGCGGGGGCCCGGCGCGGCGGCGGCCCCCATCGGCTACCATGGAGTCCTTACGCGAGAACAACATGGCCGGCCTGGACAAGAATACCCCTCTTCCCACCAACATCGTCGTGCATCGGCAGTCCAGGACGCTGGAGGTCGCGTTCGACGACGGCAGCAGCTTCCGCCTGCCCTTCGAACTGCTGCGCGTCTACAGCCCCTCCGCCGAGGTCCGGGGCCACGGGCCGGGCCAGGAGACGCTGCAGGTGGGCAAGCGCGACGTGGACCTCGTGTCCCTGGAGCCGGTGGGCAACTACGCGGTCCAGCCCACGTTCTCCGACGGGCATTCGACCGGGATCTACTCTTGGGACATCCTTTATGCGCTGGGCCGCGACCAGGACCGCCTGTGGGCGGAGTACCTCGCCGCCCTGGAGGCGGCGGGCGCATCGCGGGACCCCGAGCCCCGGGACGGAATGGCAACAACCGAAGTACGCCGTGAAGGTAAGCAATGAGCGATAAGCAGCACTCCCCCGCGCCGGCCGGCGACACCACGCCGCCGGGCACGACCCATTTCGGCTTCCAGCAGGTGGCCGAGGCGGACAAGGCGCGCAAGGTGGCCGAGGTCTTCCATTCGGTGGCCGCGCGCTACGACGTGATGAACGACCTGATGTCCGGCGGCCTGCACCGGGCCTGGAAGGTCTTCACCGTGGCCCGCGCCGGCGTGCGCCCGGGCATGAAGGTGCTGGACATCGCGGGCGGCACCGGCGACCTGGCCAAGGCCTTCGCCCGGCGCGCCGGGCCCACTGGCGAGGTCTGGCTGACCGACATCAACGATTCCATGCTGCGGGTGGGCCGGGACCGGATGCTGGACGCGGGGCTGATGCTGCCGACCGCCGTCTGCGACGCCGAGAAACTGCCTTTCCCCGACGGTTATTTCGACCGCGTCTCGGTGGCGTTCGGGCTGCGCAACATGACCCACAAGGACCGGGCCCTGGCCGAGATGACGCGGGTGCTGCGCCCCGGCGGCAAGCTGCTGGTGCTGGAGTTCTCCCGGGTCGCCAAGCCGCTGCGGGCGGCCTACGACTGGTATTCGTTCAACATCCTGCCCTGGCTGGGGCGCAAGGTGGCCCAGGACGAGGCCAGCTACCGCTACCTGGCCGAATCCATACGCATGCACCCGGACCAGGACACCCTGGCCGGCATGCTGGAACAGGCGGGCCTGGCGCGTGTCCAATATTTCAATCTGACCGCCGGGGTGGTCGCCCTGCACGAGGGCGTGCGGCTGTAGCGCCCGCTGTTTCAAATTCCTTCACGAATCCGGGGCGTTCCGGCTGGCGATTTGCGCCATAGTCCGTTAAATTTCAGCTTATTGTCAGGAAAGGCTGCTACGACCGCCCGTCTGCGGGGACGTCGCGGCGCCGGGCATCCCCACCTGGCAGCAATGGCGTCCGCGCTGCCCGGCAAATCCGGCATCGGGGCCGGCAGGGCGGCGCCACGACATTGATTACAGGAGAATCCACACAATGTCCCGACGATTTTTTTCCAGGTTCATCCCGGCGCTGGTCATCGCCGTATCGACCGTGGCCATGCTGGGCGTCTCGCATGACGCCCTGGCCAAGCGCCTGGGCGGAGGCGGCAGCATGGGCCGCCAGTCCAGCAACGTGACGCAGCGGCAGGCCACGCCGCCCGCGCGTACGCCCCAGCAGAACCAGCAGGCCGCGCCGTCCGCGGCGCCTGCCGCCGCGGGGGCTGCCGCCGGCGCCACCGCCGCGCGCAGCGGCATGTCGCGCTGGCTGGGCCCCATCGCCGGCATCGCCGCCGGCCTGGGCCTGGCGGCGCTGCTGTCGCACCTGGGCTTGGGCGCGGCCGCGGCCGAGTTCATCGGCAGCCTGCTGCTCATCGCGCTGGCCGTCTTTGCCGTGCTGTTCATCGTTCGCCGGCTGCGCGGCGTCGGTCAGCAGCCGGCGCTCCAGGGCGCGGGCAACAGCCGCTTCCAGCAGCGCAACGACCCGCCTGCCACCATGGCGCGCGAATCGGTGGCGCCGGTGAACGCCGCGCCGGCGGCCGCGCCTGCCGCCTCCGCGGCGGCCACGGGTGCCGCGCCCACCGGCGAGTGGGGCATTCCCAGCGATTTCGACACCGCGAATTTCCTCAGCCACGCCAAGAGCTACTTCGTGAAGCTGCAAGGTGTCTGGGACCGCGGCGACGTGAACGAACTGCGCGACCTGGTCACCGACGACCTGCTGGCCGAACTCAGCCAGCAGATCGGCCAGCGCCAGGGGCAGAACGTGACCGAGGTAGTGCTGCTGAACGCCGAACTGCTCGGCATCGAGACCGTCTCCGACGGCCACCTCGCCAGCGTCCGCTTCTCCGGCATGCTGCGCGAGGCCCCCGGCACCGAGGCGTTCCGCTTCGAGGAAGTCTGGAACCTGTTCAAGCCCAACGACGGCGGTTGGCTGCTCGCGGGCGTGCAGCAGATCCCGGTGCAGGAGCACAACCGGTAACGCGCCGGCGCGCCACCCGGTAAACTTGCGGGGTCGAACCCCGTGGAACGCCCGTCCTCGGACGGGCGTTTTTCATTGGCAGGCCGGATTGCCGGTCGATTCTCCCTACAGGTTTCCGCCTTCCATCCTATGCCCGTGTCCCTGCCGTACCCTTCCGCCGTCGCCATCCGGGCGCTCGACACGCTGCTGCTGCGCGAGCCCTGGGCCCGCGAGCGGCTGCGCCCGCATGCCGGCAAGACGGCTCGCCTGGCCGCCGGTGCCTTCAACGTGACGCTGACGATCACCCCGCAAGGCCTGGTCGAGGCCGCCGTCGCGGATGCCATGCCCGACGTGACCCTGACCGTCGATGGCGGCAGGCTGCCGGAACTGTTGTCGGGCGATGCCGCCCGCAGGATGGGGGCGGTGCGCATCGAGGGCGACGCGGCGCTGGCCCACGTGCTGGGCGACCTGGCGCGGGACCTGCGGTGGGACGTGGAGGAAGACCTGGCCGGGATCGTGGGCGACATTCCCGCCGCCCGCCTGGTCAGCACGGCGCGCGGCCTGGCGGGCGGGCTGCGCGCCGGCGCCTGGCGGCTGGCCGAGAACGTGGCGGAGTACCTGACCGAGGAAAGCGGCGCCGTCGCGTCCTCGCATGCCCTGCAAGCCTGGGGGGGCGAGGTGCGGCGCCTGCGCGACGACGCCGAGCGCGCGGGCAAGCGGGTCGAGCACCTGCGGGCCCGGCTGGCCCGGCTGGAAGCCCGCCTGGGCGCGGAGGGCTAGGCCATGTTCACCTTCCTGCGCCTGATCCGCATCATGTTCGTCAGCTTCCGCTACGGCCTGGACGAACTCGTGATCTCCGGCATCCAGCACCCCTGGACCGAGCGCCTGCTGGTCGTGATGAGGCTGGGCCGCAAGCTGCATGCGCCGCGCGGCGAGCGGCTGCGCCTGGCGCTGGAGACGCTCGGCCCCATCTTCGTCAAGTTCGGCCAGGTGCTGTCGACGCGGCGGGACCTGATTCCCGCGGACATCGCCGACGAACTGGCGCGCTTGCAGGACCGCGTGCCGCCATTCCCGTCCGAGGTGGCGATCGCCAGCATCCGCAAGGAGCTGGGCCGGCATCCGGACGAACTGTTCGCCAGCTTCGAGCGCGAGCCGGTGGCCTCGGCCTCGATCGCGCAGGTGCACTTCGCGGTGCTCAAGGACGGCCGCGACGTGGCGGTGAAGGTGCTGCGGCCCAACATGGCGCCGGTGATCGACAAGGACCTGCGGCTGTTGCGGGCGGCGGCCACGCTGATCGAGAAGATCTCGGCCGACGGACGGCGCCTGAAGCCGCGCGAGGTGGTGGCCGAGTTCGACAAATACCTGCACGATGAACTCGACCTGCTGCGCGAGGCGGCCAACTGCAGCCAGCTGCGCCGCAACTTCGCCCCGGGCGGGCCGCGCGGCGACCTGCTGATCGTGCCGGAAGTGATGTGGGACTATTGCTCGTCGTCCATCTTCACGATGGAGCGCATGCGCGGCATACCTGTCAACCACGCCGCGCGGCTGGTCGAGGCCGGCGTGGACCTGAAGAAGCTGGCGCGCGACGGGGTGGAGATCTGTTTCACCCAGATGTTCGCGGACGGCTTCTTCCACGCCGACATGCATCCGGGCAACATCTACGTGTCGGACGATCCGCGCACGCTGGGGCGCTACATCGCGCTCGATTTCGGCATCGTCGGATCGCTGTCCGAGTTCGACAAGAACTACCTGGCGCAGAACTTCCTGGCTTTCTTCCGGCGCGACTACCGCCAGGTCGCCCGCCTGCACATCGAGTCCGGCTGGGTGCCGCCCGGCACGCGCGAGGAAGAGCTGGAAGGGGCGATCCGCGCCTGCTGCGAGCCCTATTTCGACCGGCCGCTGGCCGAGATCTCGCTGGGGCAGGTGTTGCTGCGCCTGTTCCAGACTTCGCGCCGCTTCAACGTCGAGATCCAGCCGCAACTGGTGCTGCTGCAGAAGACCCTGCTCAACGTCGAAGGGCTGGGACGCGAACTGGATCCTTCGCTGGACCTCTGGAAGACGGCCAAGCCCTATCTCGAGCGCTGGATGAACGAGCGCGTCGGCTGGGCGGCGCTGCGCAACAACCTCCGGCGCGAGTCGCAGCAATGGGCGCAGATGCTGCCCGAGCTGCCGCGCCTGGTGCACCATCAACTGGCCCGTCCGGATCGTTCCGCCGATACCCTGGCCGAGCTGCAGCGGCTGCGGGCCGCCCAGCAGCAGACCAATCGCCTGATGGCGGTGATCGCGGCGGTGCTGGCGGTGGGCGTGGCCGTAGCGCTGTGGGCGGTCTCGAGGTAGCCCGGGGCCTGGCTCAGGACTTTCCGA
This sequence comes from Pigmentiphaga daeguensis, assembly GCF_039523035.1. Taxonomy (NCBI): domain Bacteria; kingdom Pseudomonadati; phylum Pseudomonadota; class Betaproteobacteria; order Burkholderiales; family Alcaligenaceae; genus Pigmentiphaga; species Pigmentiphaga daeguensis. The sequence continues at coordinate 262,310 of NZ_BAAAEN010000005.1, forward strand.
AGGCTGGATCGGCGCAATCCGCATTTCCGGCCGGCGCGGCTTGCGGCAGCATGGCGCCATGGACTCCTTGCTCTCTCTCTATTCCGCGGCCAGCTGGCCCCTGATCCTGCTTATCCTGGGTACCTTCTTCGTGGCTGGCGCCGTGAAGGGCGTCATCGGCCTGGGCCTGCCCACCGTCGCCATGGGGCTGCTGGGGCTGGCCATGGTCCCGGCGCAGGCCGCGGCGCTGCTCGTGGTGCCGTCCATGGTGACGAACGTCTGGCAACTGGCCGCCGGCGGCCGCTTCGTGCACCTGGCCAGGCGGCTGTGGCCCCTGCTGGCGGGGGTGGTGGCCGGCACCTGGCTGACGGCGGCGCTGGCCGGTACGGGGTCCCAACCCTGGGCGGTCCGGGCGCTGGGCGTGGCCCTGGTGCTGTACGCGGCCTTCGGCCTGATGGCCTTCCAACTGCGCGTGCCGCCGGGCGCCGAGCGCCGGCTGGGCGCGCTGGCCGGCCTGGCGACCGGCGCGGTGACCGCGGCCACGGGGGTGTTCGTGATTCCCGCCGTGCCCTACCTGCAGGCGCTGGGCCTGGCCAAGGACGAGCTGGTGCAGGCGCTGGGCATGGCCTTCACGGTCTCGACGCTGGCTCTGGCCGTGGCGCTGGCGCGCGGCGGCGCGCTGGGCTACCAGCAGATGGCGGCTTCCCTGGTGGCCCTGGTGCCGGCCATGGCGGGCATGTGGGCGGGCCAGTACCTGCGCCACCGCATCAGCCCCGCGGCGTTCCGCCGGGGATTCTTCACGGGGCTCGGCCTCCTGGGCCTGTATCTGTGCTTCTGAACCTGCCCGGGGATGCCGGCCGCGACGCTCCGGCCCCCACCGTGGCGCCCATGCCCACATGCCGTGACTCCCGCCCCGACGGACCTGGAAAGCCCTGGCCCGCTGTGCGATACTCGCGCGGTTTTGGCTTTTTTTCCCGGGTGGGCTCGGCATCATGGTGTTCTGGTTCGTCTTGCTCTACCTGCTGGTTTCCATCTGCATCGGCGTGGTCGCCGCCCGCCGGGTGTCGAACTCAGCCGACTACGCGGTGGCCGGCAGGTCGCTGCCCCTGTTCATCGTGGTCGCCACGACCTTCGCCACCTGGTTCGGATCCGAGGCGGTGCTGGGCGTGTCGGCCGTGTTCGTGCGGGAAGGGCTGGGCGGCGTGATCGAGGATCCCTTCGGCGCCTCGATGTGCCTGGTGCTGGTGGGCGTATTCTTCGCCGCGCGGCTCTACCGGCACAACCTGCTGACGCTGGGCGACTACTACCGCGAGCGCTACGGCCCCATCGTCGAGGTCATCATGAGCCTGGCGATCATCATCTCGTACCTGGGCTGGGTGGCCGCGCAGGTCAAGGCCCTGGGACTGGTGTTCCACATGCTGGATCCCGGCGTGTTCTCGCAGACCAGCGGCATGATCATCGGCACCCTGATCGTGATGACCTACACGCTGTTCGGCGGCATGTGGTCGGTCGCGCTGACCGATTTCTTCCAGATGATCGTGATCGTGGCCGGCCTGTTCACCATCGCCTATTTCGCCACCGACCTGGCCGGCGGCGTGGGCGTGGTCGTGCACGAGGCGACCAGCCGCGACCTGCTCAACTTCCTGCCGCCCGCCACGACGCACGACATACTGTTCTTCTTCGCTGCGCTGGTCACGATGATGCTGGGCTCCATTCCCCAGCAGGACGTCTACCAGCGCGTGATGTCGTCCAAGGACGTGACGACGGCCCGGCGCGGTCCGGTCATCGGCGGGCTACTCTACCTGATGTTCGCCTGCATCCCCATGTACATCGGCGTGGCCGCCTTCAGCGTGATGCCGGACACGGTCGGCTCGCTGCTGCAGGAGGACCCCCAGAAGATCCTGCCCACCTTCATACTCGAGCGCATGCCCACGCTGGCGCAGGTGTTCTTCTTCGGCGCGCTGCTGTCGGCCATCATGTCGACCGCCTCGGCCACGCTGCTGGCGCCTTCCACCACCTTCGCCGAGAACATCCTGCGCCACTTCCTGCCCGGCATGTCCGACAAGCATTTCCTGCGCGCGATGCGCGTGTCCGTGGTGCTGTTCGGACTGTGCGTGCTGACGTTCGCGCTCAGCACGTCCGACAGCATCTACGAGATGGTGGCCGGCGCCTACACCGTTACGCTCGTGGGGGCCTTCGTGCCGCTGCTCATGGGGCTGTACTGGCGGCGGGCGACCACGCAGGGGGCGCTGCTGTCCTCGGTGATGGGCGTGGCGGCCTGGGTGCTGGTCAGGGCTTTTGCCGCGGAGGATTTTCCGCCACAATTGGCGGGACTGCTGGCGGGTTTCGTCGGCATCTGGGCCGGCAGCCTCCTTCCCCAAGTGGTGCGGGCGCGCGAGCGGCCCGCACTGCATCCGGTCCTGTAAGTTCTGTTACAGGCGCCTTCCGCGCCACGCCCGGCCGGATCTGGAAGGAGTGTGTCATGCGGGGGTAAGACGCCCCCTGTATCGTTCGCCGACCTTCCGGCGACTTGAAACGCTCAAGCTGCCGGCTTCCATACAAGGGCCCATCATGCTGTACCCGGAACTATTCAAATCCCTGGAGTCCGTGCGCTGGGACATGGGGAAGGACGTGCCGTGGGACCAGTTCGACGCCAGTCTGCTGACCGACGAGCAGGCGCATACGATCAAGATGAACGCGATCACCGAGTGGTCGGCGCTGCCGGCCACCGAGATGTTCCTGCGCGACAACCGCGAGGACAGCGACTTCAGCGCGTTCATGTCGATCTGGTTCTATGAAGAGCAGAAGCACTCGCTGGTGCTGCAGGAATACCTGAAGCGCTTCCGCCCCGACATGCTGCCGACCGAGGAAGAACTGCACCACGTGCGCTTCGAGTTCGACGCCGCGCCCGCGCTCGAGACCCTGACGCTGCACTTCTGCGGCGAGATCCGGCTCAACCATTGGTACCGCCGCGCGGCGCAATGGCACAGCGAGCCGGTCATCAAGGCCATCTACAAGCTCATCGCGCAGGACGAGGCCCGCCATGCGGGGGCCTACCTGCGCTACATGAGGCGGGCCCTGACCGAGCGCGGCAAGGAACTGGCCGACCAGGCGCGCGCGGCCTTCGCCAAGATCGGCGTGCTGATGGCCTCGGCCAAGCGCACCTCGCAGGCGCTGCACCCCACGAACCTGCACGTCAACAAAAGCCTGTTCCCCAACGACACCGTGCAATCCCGGCTGCCCGAGCCGGGCTGGCTCGACCGCTGGCTGGACGACCAGATCCAGTTCGACCGGGAATGGGAAGGCAAGGTGGCCGACCGCATCCTGCACACCATGTCGACCCTGCTCGGCCGCAGCTTCGCGACCGTGCAGGACCTGAACCGCTATCGCAAGGAGCTGGCCGCTGGCTGAGCAGCGGCCAGTCGCGGGGCGATGCGAGGGGCTGGCGATCAGCCGAGCTGCACGGGCACGAAGATCTTGGCGTCGCCTCGCTGCACGAGCAGCGCCACGTTCTTGCCCGACTTCGCGATCAGCGAGCGAACCTGGTCGACGCTCTGTACCGGGACGCCGTTCAGCGACAGCAGCAGGTCCCCGGGCTCGATGCCGGCCTGTTCGGCCGGGCCGCCCACCTGCTCGACAACCAGTCCACCGCTGTCGCCGACGGCCATCCGTTCCTGCGGCGTGAGCGGCCGCAGGGCCAGGCCAAGCCGGCCGTGCGCGGCATCGCCTCGCGTATCGGCGCTGGCCGTGGCTTCGGCCTTGGCGCTGCCCAGCTTGGCGACGATGTCGCGCGGCGATCCATTGCGCCAGACTTCCAGCTTGACGTCCTGTCCCGGCGTGGCCAGGCTGATCACCGCGGGCAGGTCGCCCGAGGCCACCACGGGCTTGCCGTCGATCTTGCGGATGATGTCGCCGGATTTCAGTCCGGCCTTGTCCGCGGGGCTGCCCTTTTCCACGTTGGCGACCAGGGCGCCGGTGGGCGAGTCCAGCTTGAACGAGTCGGCCAGCGCCTGGTTGACTTCCTGGATGGTGACGCCCAGGCGGGCATGGTGGACCTCGCCATGCGCCACGATCTGGTCCTTGACCTTGGCCGCCACGTCGATCGGAATGGCGAACGACAGGCCTTGATAGCCGCCGGTCTGGCTGTAGATCTGCGAGTTGATGCCGACCACTTCGCCGCGCGAGTTGAATAGCGGCCCGCCCGAGTTGCCCGGATTGACGGCGACGTCGGTCTGGATGAACGGCACCGAGCCGTCGTTGGGCAGCGAGCGGCCCTTGGCGCTGACCACGCCCGCCGTCACCGTGTTCTCCAGGCCATAGGGCGAACCGATGGCCAGCACCCATTCGCCCACGCGCAGGTCGTTGGGATTGCCCACGACCACGACCGGCAGGTTGCGCGCGTCGATCTTGATCACGGCGACGTCGGTCTGGGGGTCCGAGCCGAGTACCTTGGCGCGGAACTCGCGCCGGTCGGTCAGCTTGACGGTGACTTCCTTGGCGTCCTTCACCACGTGGGCGTTGGTCAGGATGATGCCGTCGGGGCTGACGATGAAGCCGGAACCCTGCCCGCGCATCGGCACGCTATGCGTGCCGCCGCCACCGCCGGGATAGCCGGGGAAGCCGCGGAAGAATTGCGCGAACGGATCGCCGTCGTCGTCCGATACCTTGGTGGTGCCGGTCACGCTGATGTTGACCACGGCCGGGCCGTAGCGCTGCGTGATCTGCGAGAAATCGGGCGGCGTCACCGCCCCCACGGGCGCGGCAGCCTGGGCGGTCGCGGCGGAGACCGGCTTGGCCTGCGTCGTGGAGACGCGCTGGAACGCGGTGGCGCCGGCTACGCCGAACACGCCGGCGGCAACCAGCGCGACGGCCAGATGCGAAGCGGAGAATTTGCGGGTGTTCATGGAGGGCTCCTCTGCCAGGTGATGGAACATGGCGTCATGGTGGAGCGCTTGTCTTAAATGGAGCTTAAGGGGCTCCCCCCTACGCGCTTCGCGCGCCCCCCAGGGGGCGATGCGGGTGGACCGGCGGAGCCGGATCCACCGCATCCTGGGTCTAGTACCGCGGTCTTGGGATGTGGCGCCGGTGCTTCGCTGGTTGCCAGCGGTAGCAACCGTGCTTCAGTTCAAGATAGTTTCCCGAGACCCAGGAAACCGCGGATCTGGCTTTGCCAGTCCGCCGGTTTCGCCCCCTTGAGGGGGCCCGCGCAAGCGGGTAGGGGGTGGGCTTCCCTTGCGCGCGTCAGCGCGTAGGGGAGGGAAACACCACCCTCGCGCGCAGGCCGCCCAGGGGGGAGTCCAGGAGTTCTATCGTGGCGTGGTGGCGGTCGGCGATGGCCTTGACGATGGCCAGGCCCAGGCCGCTGCCGGGGGTGTCGGCGGTGTGGGCGCGGTAGAAGCGGTCGAAGACGCGGCCGCGTTCGATCTGGGGGATGCCGGGGCCGTTGTCGTCCACGTCCAGCGTGACGCCCTGCGGGCCAGTCGAGAGCCGGACGTCGACGCGTCCGGATTCGGGGGCGTATTTGACGGCGTTTTCCAGCAGGTTGCGCACCAGCAGGACCAGGGCTTCGTCCTGGCCCGCGATACGCGCGCTGGCGGCGCCTTCCATGCCGAGGTCCACCCCGCGCGCGTGGGCCTGGGGCAGGATGTCGGCCAGCGCGGTGCGCACGACGTCGCCCAGGTCCACCGCCGCGAGCGCCGGCCCTTGCGCTTCCTGGCGCGCCAGCGAGAGCAACTGCTCGACCAGCCGGGTGGCGCGGTCTATGCCGGCCGCCAGCCGGGTCACCGCCACCTGGCGGGTGGCGTCGTCCTGGGCGCGGCGCAGCGATTGTAGCTGCAGCTTGAGCGCCGCCAGCGGCGAGCGCAGTTCGTGCGCGGCGTCACCCACGAATTGTTTCTGCGCGTCGAAGGCCTGGCGGACGCGGCCGAGCAGCAGGTTGAGCTCGTGGACCAGGGGCCGGACTTCGTCGGGCAGGCCGGCCTCGCTGACGGGCGACAGGTCGTCGGCCTGGCGCGAGGCGACCTGGCGGCGCGTGCGATCCACCGGGCCGAGCGAGAGGCTGATCACCCACCAGACGACCAGCATCAGCAGCGGGGCCATGGCCGCGATGGGCCAGATGGTGCGCAGCGCGAGCGTGCGCGCCGTGCCGGTGCGCACGCGCACGTCCTGGGCGACCTGGATGATCTGCAGCGGCGCCTCCATCGAGTACATGCGGTAGGTGGCGCCGTCGGCCTCGACGGTGGAGAAGCCCAGGACGACGCGGTCGGGCAGCACGAGCTTGGGCGTGGAGCGGAACAGGCGCACGCCGTCCGGCGTCCAGATCTGGATGATGAGGTCGCGCGCGGCCGGGTCGTCCAGCAGTCCGCCTTCCGGCCCGGTGCTGAACAGCGGATTGCCGTTGCCCAGCGCCAGCGCGGTGCGCTGCAGCTGGTAGTCGAAGATCTCGTCGGTCTGGACCAGCGCGCCGCGATAGGCGATGGCGCCTTGTACCAGCGCGGCCAGGAAGATGGCGGCCAGCAGGAAGGCCAGCAGGCGCGCGCGCAGGGAGTGGCCGGGCAGGAGTTTCATGATTTGGGAATGACGTAGCCCACGCCGCGCACGGTCTGGATGAATTGCGTGCCCAGTTTCTTGCGCAGGCCGTGGATGTAGACCTCGACCGCGTTGCTGCTGATCTCGTCCTTCCAGCTGTAGAGCTTTTCTTCCAGCTGGGCGCGCGACAGGATCAGGCCCGGCCGCGCCAGCAGGGGTTCGAGCACCGCCCATTCCTTGGCGGTGAGCGTGACGGGCTGGCCGTTGACGGTGGCGGTGTGCGTGGCGGGATCGAGGACGACGCCGTCGTGTTCGTACAGCGGTTCGGCCCGGCCCGCGCTGCGGCGGATCAGCGCGCGGATGCGGGCCAGGATCTCGTCCACGTCGTACGGCTTGACGACGTAGTCGTCGGCGCCGGCGTCCAGGCCGGCGATGCGCTGGTCGATGGCGTCGCGCGCCGTGGCGATGATGACGGGGATGCGGGCCTTGCGCGCGCGCAGTTCGCGCAGCACGTCCAGGCCATCGCCATCGGGCAGGCCCAGGTCGAGCAGCACGAGGTCATAGGCCTCGGTGCGCAGCGCGGTGTCCGCGCTGCCGGCGTTCTTGACCCAGTCGACCGCGTAGTGTTCGGCGCGCAGGACGTCCAGCACGCTCTCGCCTATCATCGGATCGTCTTCGACCAGCAGCAGTCGCATCGCATTTCCTCGTCCCGGGCAGGTCCCGGCCATGGACGCGCACAGTGTATCGCCCCGTGCGCGCGCCGCCGCCCGCTACCTCTACAATGGGCCGTTCCACCCTTTCCGTGCCGCCAGACCGTGCCAGCCCGTTTCGAATCCAAGATACTCAGTCCCGCCGCATGCGCGGCCGCCCGCGCGGCCTGGCCGCGCCCGCTGGTCTTCACCAACGGGGTGTTCGACATCCTGCACCGCGGCCACGTCACCTACCTGGACGCCGCCGCGCAACTGGGCGCGATGCTGGTGGTGGCGGTGAACACCGATGCCTCGGCGCGCCGCCTGGGCAAGGGGCCGGACCGGCCGCTGAACAGCCAGGACGACCGCGCGGCGCTGCTGGCGGCGCTGGCCTCGGTGGACGTGGTGACGTGGTTCGACCAGGACACGCCGCTGGAGCTGATCGGCCAGTTGCGGCCCGACCTGATCGTCAAGGGCGGGGACTACGACATGGACAAGCTGCCCGAGACCGCGCTGGTGCGCAGTTGGGGTGGCGACGCGGTGGCCATCGACTTCGAGCACGACCGTTCCACCACCAAGCTCGTGCAGCGCATCCGGACGCGCTGAGCGCCGTCAGCGGCAGTCGCGCACCGTGGGGCGGTCGAACAGGTTGCGCGCCCCTTCGATGGCGCGGCGGCCGGCGGCGGCGACGCCGTCCAGGCGCAGCCAGCTCTTGCCACCCTGGGCGCCGCGCGCCACGACCTTGGCGTTGCGCACGCCCTGGCCCTGCAGGATCGTGGCCTGTTTCTTCGCCGCGGCCTCGGTGCTGAAGACGCCCAGCGAAATGGCGTGCTGGAGCGGGCCGCCTTCCTGGATCACGAAGTAGTCCTTGACGCCGTTCTTGCCGAGCTGGGCGGCCGCGGCCTGCGCGGCCGAGGCGCTGGGCAGCGGCGGCACGATGACCATCCATCCCTGCTTGCCCGGTTCGCGCCGCGTGCCCTGTTTCGCGGCCGGCAGGTGGTCGTTCGCCCATTTCCTGGCGATGATGAGGTCGGCTTCGCTGAACGCGCCCCATTCCACGCAGGCGAGCGGTTCGGGCGGCGCGGGCGGGCTGGCCGGCGCCGCGGCGGGGGCGGGGGGAACGGTCGGGGGAATCGCCGGCGCCGGCTCGGCGTTGGCCGTGGCGGCCGCGGGAATGACGGCGCCGGCCGGGGGTGTGGTTTGCGCCGCGGAGCCTGGCGCGGCATCGATGTCGGCGGCGCCGGCCGAAGGCTCGGCGTCCGGGGCCGCCGGACTGGATTGCGCCGGTTCGGCGGCGGGCGCGGGCGGCGCTTCGTCGGTGGCGTTGATGCCGGGCAGCCGGGGGACCTGTATGGTGTCGGCGCGCAGTTCCGAGCGCATCCGGGCGGGATCGCGGCCGCGTTCCGAGAAGGGCTGGCCGAACCAGCCGCGATCCAGCGCGAAGAGCGCCACGTTGGCCAGGAGCAAGACGACGAACAGGCTGCGCATGGAAAGCCGGTGGGTAGGGGGTCAGGAAGAGGGGGCGAGCCCCGATTCGGCCAGGCAGGCCAGGCCGTCGAGGACGGGATTATCGACGACCAGCACCTGGCGCGTCGAGCCGGCCGCGCGCATCAGGTGGGCGACTTCCCCGGCGATGGCGGACCAGGCGCCGCCGCTGGCCACCAGCAGCGGTTCCTGCCGGAAGCGTTCGCGCGCGGCCAGCCACTGGCGCGCCACCGCGCCGGCCTGGGCCGCCGCCACGCCGGACATGATGGCGTCGCCGGTGTTGTCGGGAAAAGGCGCGACCTGGCCGTTGGCGCGCGGCAGGCCGGCGGTGCCGGCCGCAAGCGACTGGCGCATCAGGTCGCGCCCCGGAAGGATCAGGCCGCCGACGAAGCGGCCGGAGCCGTCCAGGGTATCCACGGTGGTGGCGGTGCCGAAATGGGCCAGCACATGCACCGGGGCCGCGGCGCCGGGGGCGGCCTGGCGGCGCCAGCGGTTCCAGATCCCCACCAGGCTGAGCCAGCGATCCGCGCCCAGGCGCTCGGGGTGCCGGTAGCCATTCGTGACGCCCAGCAGACGCCGGCCTGCGCGTATCCAGTCCACCGCGCAGCCGTTGCGCGCCAGCAGCGAGGCGATGGTGCGCTCGCTGTCATCGCCGGCCACGTTCGAGCCCAGCGCGGCGCGGGGCCGCAGGCCCGCTTCGTCCAGCCAGGGCAGCAGGGCCTCGGGCACTTCCTCGTGGCGGAACGCGACCTGCAGGGACGTGCGCGGCACGGCCTGGCCCGAGGTCGCGTCGTCGTTCCGCCAGCCGAATTTCACGCGGGTGTTGCCGGCGTCGATCAGCAGCGTGCCCGCACGCTGCGCGGGCGCGTTCACCGGACTACCCTCCTGTCGCTTCGCGACATCCTCCCCGCGGGAGGTCGCGCGCCCTCCGGGCGGCCGCGCGGGCGCGCTCACCGGACTACCCTCCTGTCGCTGCGCGACGTCCTCCCCGGGGGAGGTCGCGCGCCCTTCGGGCGGCCGCGCGGGCGCGCTCATGCGCCGGCCGTCCGCACGGAAATGTCGCCCACGGTGACGGCGCGCAGGCCGTCGGCGGCCTGGACCAGCAGCTTGCCGCTTTCGTCCACGCCCCGGGCCGTGCCTTCGAACAAGACGTGTCCGTTGTCCATGACCCGCACCGGCAGGCCGTACAGGGCGTCCCAGCGGGCGAACCGTGCCTGGAACGGGCCGAAGCCCTCGGCGGCGTAGCCGGCGATGGCGTCCTGCCAGGATCTTGCCACCGTGGCGGCCAGGCGCGCCGGGTCGTCGGCGCCGCCGGTCTGCGCCCAGTCGGCGACCTCGCGGCCCAGCGCCTGCGACAGCGCGGCCGCGCCGCGAAGGTTGATGCCGATGCCCAGGATCAGGCCCATGCGCCCCGAGGCCGGCACGGTCACGGTCTCGACCAGGATGCCCGCCAGCTTGGCCGTGTTCCACTGCACGTCGTTGGGCCATTTCAGCGCCAGCGCGCCGTCGGCGCCGCTGCCCAGCAGGTTGCTCAGGGCCTCGCACGCGGCCACGCCCGCCACCAGCGACAGCGGCGGCAGGCGCGCGGGCGGGATGTCGGCCTGCCAGCCGCAGGAGAAAAGCAGCGCGTCGCCCGCGCGGGTGCGCCAGGGCCGGCCGGCGCGCCCGCGTCCGGAGGTTTGCGCGTGGCTGCCCAGCAGCGCCGGCCCGGTGCCGCCGCGGCGCAGGTATTGCTGGAGGTCGGCGTTGGTGGACGCGGTGGCGTCCAGCCACGTCACGGTCCAGTCCGGCAGCAGGCGCCGCAAGCCGGCGGCAAGCTCCGCGGGCGGGGCAAGCCGGGCGTCGGAGAGGGCAGAGTCTGGTGCAACCATGGGTCTTCGTCGAGGGCCGCGCGTGGAACGCGGAAACACGGGATTGTAGGCAGAGCCGGCGGATTTCGCATGCCGGAGCCCGCAAAACGCATAAACTTGAGTCATGTCGTTTACGTTTTGCTCCCGCCGCCCATGAGCACGCCGCCCGAAGGACGTGCTCCCTCCCCCAGGGAGGATGTCGCGCAGCGACACGAGGGCACCCCGATCCCCCCGTCCGCCGTGCCCGTGCCATCGGGCCTGCACGGCGCGCCGCTGGCGCGGCTGGCGCTGTCCATCATCGTCCTGCTGGTCGTCTACGCCAGCCTGTATCCGTTCTCGGGCTGGGTGGACGTCGGCGTGCCGGCGTTCGCCTACCTGCGCGCGCCATGGCCGCAATACTGGGTCGGCTCGGAGATCATCGCCAACGTCGCCGCCTATCTGCCGGTCGGCGCGTTGTTCGTCTGGGCCGTCTATCCGGCCTGCAGGGGCCTGCTGGCCGTTGCCTTGGCCACGGTGTGCTGCGGACTGCTGTCGGGTGCGCTGGAGGCATTGCAGACCTATCTGCCCAATCGCATCGCCTCGAACGTGGACCTCGCCGCCAATACCGCCGGCGCCCTGCTGGGCGCGCTGGCCGGCACCGCCACGGCCTCCTGGCTGATCGGCCATGGCGCGCTGGCGCGCTGGCGCCAGCGGTGGTTCCGCCCCGAGGCCGGCCCTGCGCTGATCCTGGCGATGCTGTGGGTGTTTATGCAGATCCCGCGCCAGCCCATGCTGTTCGGCACCGGCGAGCTGTGGCTGCTGCTGGGCGACTGGGCCGCGCTGCCATCGGACGTGGTGGGCTTCCTGTGGTCGCCCGAGCCGGCGCAGCGCATCGTTGCCGAACAGATCTGCACCGCCGCCGCGGTGGTGGGGGCCGCGATGCTGCTCCTGCACGTGGCGCGCCCGGTGCCGGCGCGCGGTATCCTTCCTCTCGTGCTGGTCGCCTGCGCCGTGCTGGCGAAGGCGGCCCTGCAGCCCCTGGCCGTCCCCGGGCAGGCGCCTGGCGCGTGGGTCACCGCCGGGGCCGCCGTGGGCACGGCGGCCGGACTGCTGCTGGCGACGGGCATGGCCTACCTGAAACCGGCCTGGCAGCGGGCCCTGGGCATCACGGCGCTGTGCGTGCAACTGGGCATCGTCAACCTGTTTCCGTCCGACCAGTATTTCGACATGACGACCGCGATGGCCCGCACGGGCTGGCTGCACCTGGAGTCGCTCACGCTCGGCCTGTCCGTGATCTGGCCGCTGGCGGCTCTCTTTTTCCTGGCCCGGCGGCGTTCCGCCTGACCACCCGAAGTCCCCATTCCTTTGCGAGCCGGTATGGAGTCCTACTACAAACACCACGTCTTCTTCTGCCTGAACGAGCGCGGGGCCGATGCCCCCCGGCCCAGCTGTGCGCGCCAGGGTGCGCAAGCCATGCAGGACTACGCCAAGAAACGCATCAAGCAACTGGGGCTGGCCGGCAAGGGCGAGATCCGCATCAACAAGGCGGGCTGCCTGGATCGCTGCGAGGAAGGCCCCGTGCTGGTGGTCTATCCCGAGGGCGTCTGGTACACCTACGTGGACCAGAGCGACATCGACGAGATCATCGACTCGCACCTGGTGCGGGGCGAGCCGGTCGAACGCCTGAGGATCTGAGGTTCGCATGGCCATCACCACGGAACACCTGGTCCTGGAGGGCGGCGCCGGCGCCGTCGATTGCGCGCTCGATATTCCCGAAGTCGGCCTGGAAGCCGCGCGCGGGTGGGCGCTGGTCCTGCATCCGCATCCGCTGTTCGGCGGCACGCGCGACAACAAGGTGGTCACCACGATCGCGCGTGCCTGCCTCCAGCAGGGGCTGGCGGCGCTGCGGCCCAACTTCCGGGGCGTGGGCGCATCGGCGGGGGAATTCGACAACGGCCAGGGCGAAGCCGCCGACATGCTGGGCGTGGTGGACCAGTTCCGCGACCGTTACCCGGCCCTGGCCGGCGGGCGCTTCGTGCTGGGCGGATTCTCGTTCGGCAGCGCGGTGGCCAGCCAGGTCCACGCCGGCTGCGGACCGCGGAGCGAGCGCGGGCTGGACATCGCGGGCCTGGTGCTGCTGGGGACCGCGGCCAGCCGGTTTTCCGTGGCCAGCGTGCCGGAAGACACCCTGGTCATTCACGGCGAACAGGACGATACCGTGCCGCTGCAATCCGTCATGGACTGGGCGCGCCCGCAAAGCCTTCCGGTAACGGTCATCCCTGGCTCGGGCCACTTCTTCCACGGCAACCTGGTGGTCGTGAAGCGGCTGGTGCTGGCCTACCTGGCCCGGGTCCTGGGATGACCGCCGCGACGCGATCCAGCTGTAGCATTCGGTTGCATCAGGTGTCCGGCACCGCGTCGCCGGCCCGGCGGCCCGGGTGCCTATAATCACGTTTTCCACCCCGCATCGCGGGGCGAGCGCCAGGCGGCCCCAGGGCATGCCCGGCGGCATGCCCCTCTTGCACGACCATCCTCCCACATGAAACTGCGCTTTTTCTCGTCTGGTCCGGGACGTCGGTTCGCACTGGCCACCGTGGCTTCCGCCTGCTTTCTCGCGTTCCCGGCCGCCATGCCTGCCTCCGCCCTGGCCGCCGCCGCACCGCCCGCCACCACTTCCACCGCGACGCCGTCCGCGCCGCCGATGTCGACCGTCGGCCTGCTGGCTTCCGTGCCGGCACCCGCGATCGCGGCGCGCGCGTGGGTGACCATCGATGTCACCAGCGACCAGGTCCTGGCCGAGGAACGTTCGAGCGAACGCATCGAGCCCGCCTCGCTCACCAAGGTCATGTCGGCCTACCTGGTGTTCAACGCGCTCAAGGAAAAGCGCCTGACGCTGGCCCAGACGGTCAACGTGTCGCAGAAGGCGTGGCGCACGGGCGGCTCGCGCATGTTCATCGAGCCGCGCAAGCCCGTCACGGTCGAAGAACTGATCCGCGGCATGATCACGCAGTCCGGCAACGACGCCACCGTGGCGCTGGCCGAGGCCGTGGCCGGCAGCGAGGACGCGTTCGTCGCGCTGATGAACCAGGAAGCCGCGCGCCTGGGCCTGAAGGAGACGCACTTCACCAACTCCACGGGCCTGCCCGACCCGCAGCACGTGACCACCGTGCGCGACCTGGCCCTGCTGGCCAAGCGGCTGATCCAGGATCATCCCGATTACTACGGCTACTACAAGGAACGCCAGTTCACCTACAACAAGATCACCCAGCCCAATCGCAACCGGCTGCTGTGGGTGGATCCGTCGGTGGATGGCATGAAGACCGGCCATACCGATGCCGCGGGCTATTGCCTGATCGCCTCGGCGATGCGGGGCGACCGTCGCGTGCTGACGGTGCTGGTGGGCGCCTCGAGCGAGAACGCCCGGGCGCAGGAAAGCCTGAAGCTGCTGAATTGGGGCTTCCAGAACTTCGATACCGTCAAGGTCTACGACGCCAAGCAGGCGGTGGTGGAGCCCAAGGTCTGGAAGGGCAGCGTGGGCAAGGCCAAGCTGGGTTCGCCGTCGGCGATCTGGGTGACCGTGCCGCGCGGCCAGGCCGGCAACGTCAAGTCCACCATCGAACGCACCGATCCCCTGGTCGCGCCGCTGCAGGCGGGCCAGCAGGTGGGCACGGTCAAGCTGACCCTGAACGACAAGCCGGTGCGCGAAGTGCCGCTGACCGTGCTCGAACCCGTGGACGTGGCCGGCATCTTCGGCCGGGCGTTCGACGCGGTTCGTCTCTGGTTCAATTGAAGCACCCCCCTACGCGCTTACGCGCGCCCCCCAGGGGGCGAAACCGGCGGACTGGCGGAGCCAGATCCGCAGTTTCCTGGGTCTAGTACCAGCCTCTTGGATTGGTTCACCGTTGCCACAATCCAAGCTAACCGTACTAGACTCAGGATGCGGTGGATCCGGCTTTGCCGGTCCACCCGCGTCGCCCCCTGGGGGGCGCGCGAAGCGCGTAGGGGGGGAGGAGATGTGATGATTCCTGGTATCGAGGGTGATCCTCGGGTCTATCTGAACGGCGAGTTCACGCCGTTGTCGCAGGCCAAGATATCCGTGCTGGACCGGGGGTTCATCTTCGGCGACGGGATCTACGAGGTCGTGCCGGTGTATGGGCGCAAGCCGTTCCGGATGGCGCAGCATCTGGCCCGGCTGGAGCGCAGCCTGGCCGCGATCCGGATTCCGAATCCGCATACGGTTCAGCAGTGGCAGGATCTGGTGGGCAAGCTGATCGAAACCTCGGATGCACAGGACCAGATCGTTTACCTGCAGCTGACCCGGGGCGTGGCCAAGCGTGACCATGCCTTTCCGGCGCAGGTAGTGCCCACGGTGTTCGGCATGAGCAGCCCGTTCGCGCGGCCCTCGGCGCAGGCGCGGGAAAACGGCGTGAAGACGGTCAGCATGCCGGACGAGCGCTGGCTGCATTGCGAGATCAAGTCCACCTCGCTGCTGGGCAACGTGCTGGCGCGGCAGTTCGCGGCCGATCGCGACGTGCCCGAGGTGGTGATGTTCCGCGACGGCCATCTTTCCGAGGGCTCGTCCAGCAACGTCTGGGTCGTCAAGGACGGCCGGCTGCTGGCGCCCCTGAAGGACAACCTCATCCTGGAAGGCATCCGCTACGGTTTCATCGAGGACATGGCCGCGGCCCGGGGCATTCCGCTGGAGATGCGGCAGATTTCCCGGGCCGAGGTCGACGCGGCCGACGAACTGATGCTGTCGTCGGCCACCAAGGAAATCCTGCCCGTCGTATCCCTGGACGGCAAGCCCGTCGGCAATGGCCGACCCGGGCCGGTCTATGCGCGGCTGCGCGAGGGATACGACGAGGCGATCGCAAGGCTTTGATTCATCATGGCAGATTTACCTGAAGTTCCCGATTCGCTGATCGAATACCCGTCGGACTTTCCGATCAAGGTCATGGGCGCCCATCACCCCGATTTCGTCGCGGTGCTGACCGAGGTCGTCCTGCGCCACGATCCCGGGTTCGACCCAGAAACGGTGGAAAGGCGGCCCAGCTCGGGCGGCAATTACCTGGGCCTGACCTTCATCGTGCGGGCCACCTCGCGCGAGCAGCTGGACGCCCTGTATCGCGAGCTGACCTCGCACCCCATGGTCAAGTACGTGCTGTAACGCCGCATGCTGATCCGCTGGCTGCCGTCCCCCGCCGACTACCACGAGACCTGGGAGGCCATGAAGGCCTTCACGGCCGCGCGCGGGCCCGAGACGCCGGACGAGATCTGGCTGGTGGAGCATCCGCCGGTCTTCACGCTGGGCCTGGCCGGCAAGCCCGAACACGTGCTGGCGCCGCGCGACGTGCCGGTGGTCAAGAGCGATCGGGGCGGGCAGGTGACCTACCACGGCCCGGGCCAGGTGGTGGCCTATGTGCTGCTGGACCTGAAGCGGGCGGGGTACTTCGTCAAGGAATACGTGGCGCGGGTGGAGCAGGCGGTGATCGACATGCTGGCCGGCCTGGGCCTGCCCGATGCGCGCCGCAAGCCGGACGCCCCCGGCGTCTACGTCGACTGGCCCCGGCCGCCCCAGGCGGCGCTGGAGCTGGCCAAGATTTCCGCGCTGGGCATCAAGGTCCATCGCGGCTGCACCTATCACGGCGTGGCGCTGAACGTGGCGATGGACCTGTCGCCCTTCACCTGGATCAACCCTTGCGGCTACGCGGGATTGAGGACCGTGGACCTGGCGTCCTGCGGTTGCGGGATCGGCCTGGAAGAGGCCGGCAACCGCCTGGCGCGCCACCTTGAACGGACGCTGACGGCCCGGGCGCCGGCAGGGGCTTTGGCCGCCCCGGCGCCGGCGGCGGTAGAATAAGGGTCTTTACTAATCCCGGCCCCCGGTTCTACCCCGGTCACGCCGAACAGGAACCAGTCGATGAGCTCTGTGCCCGAAACGTCCGCCGTGGGCGGCAATGCCGACGCACCCGTGGCGGCACCGGCCTACGATCCGCTGCAGAAGCAGAAATCCGAATCCAAGGTCTCGCGCATTCCCGTCAAGGTCGTGCAGGTGGAGCGGCTCAAGAAGCCGGAATGGATCCGCGTGAAGGCGGCGTCCCCGGGGTCGCGTTTCTACGACATCAAGCGCATCCTGCGCGAACACAACCTGCACACGGTGTGCGAGGAAGCCTCGTGTCCGAACATCGGCGAGTGCTTCGGCAAGGGCACGGCCACGTTCATGATCATGGGCGACAAGTGCACCCGCCGCTGTCCGTTCTGTGATGTGGGCCACGGCCGTCCCGATCCGCTGGACACCGACGAGCCCCTGAACCTGGCCCGCACCATCGCCGCGCTGAAGCTCAACTATGTCGTGATCACCTCGGTGGACCGCGACGACCTGCGCGACGGCGGCGCCGCCCACTTCGTGGAGTGCATCGCCAAGACGCGCGAGCTGTCGCCCTCGACCCGCATCGAGATCCTGGTACCCGACTTCCGCGGCCGCCTGGATCGCGCGCTGGCCATCCTGAACGCCGGCCCGCCCGACGTCATGAACCACAACCTGGAAACCGTGCCCCGCCTGTACAAGCAGGCGCGCCCGGGTTCGAACTACGAGCATTCGCTCAGGCTGCTGGCCGAGTTCAAGGCGCTGCATCCGGACGTGCCGACCAAGTCCGGCCTGATGCTGGGCCTGGGCGAGACCGACGAGGAGATCCTGCAGGTGATGCGCGACATGCGCGCGCACAACGTCGACATGATCACCATCGGGCAGTACCTGCAGCCTTCCGAGCACCACCTGCCGGTGCTGCGCTACGTGCATCCCGATACCTTCGCGATGTTCGAGCGCGAGGCCTACGCCATGGGTTTCACCCATGCCGCCGTGGGCGCGATGGTGCGTTCGTCCTACCACGCCGACCAGCAGGCGCACGCGGCGGGCGTTGCCTGACGCGTCCGGGTTCCGCCGCCGAGAACGAGGCCTTCGGGCCTCGTTTTTTTTCGCCCGTCGCCTGCGTGGGCGCTTGACACCCCCGGTCCGGCTCTTTACCATGTTTCTTACAAAGAAATTCTTTTCTTTTTAAAAGAACAAATGAGAGACAGGAGCGGGCCCCGTGCCCGCAATCTCCCCCGTCTCTCCCTCGTTCCCGGAATCTCGCGCCCATGCCGTGCAGGCAGGGGGACGCTCACGCTCGAACAAGGAGACACCATGTCATTCCCGCGGTTTTTCCCCGCCACCGTCTGGCGCGGCGGCGCCATCGTCCTCGCCTGCATGTCCGTTTGTGGCGTGTCGGTGGCCCAGACCTATCCCACCAAGCCCATCCGGCTGATCGTGCCGTTCGCGCCGGGCGGCGCGGTCGACATCGTCGGCCGCCTGATGGCGCAATCGCTGAACGAAAGCCTGGGCCAGGCCGTGATCGTGGAAAACCGCCCCGGGGCGGGTGGCCTGCTGGCCATGGAAGAAGTGGCGAAAGCCGCGCCCGATGGCTACACCCTCGCGGTGGGCGCGGCGGGGCCGCTCACGGTCAGCCCGGCCTTGTTCAAGGAGCGCAAGTTCGATCCGCTGGAGCGGCTCGATCCGGTGATCTGGTACGCCAGCACGCCAGGCATCCTGGTGGTGAATCCCGCGCTCAAGGCCAACACCGTGGCCGAGCTGATCGCCTTGTCCAAGTCCAGCCCGCGTCCGCTGGCCATGGGGTCGGCCGGCAGCGGCAGCATCAATCACCTGATGGGGGAGTATTTCCAGCAAGTGGCCGGCGTCAGCTGGATGCACGTGCCCTACAAGGGCAGCTCGCCCGCGCTGACCGACCTGGTCGGCGGCAACGTGCAGGTGATGATGGACATCGTGCCGACCGCCACGCCGCTGGTGAAGTCGGGCAAGCTGCGCGCCCTGGCGGTGACCACGCCCAAGCGTTCCAACATGCTGCCGTCGGTGCCCACCGTGGCCGAACTGGGATATCCCGGCTTCGACGCCAGTTCCTGGCTGTCATTGAACGCTCCACGCGGCACGCCGGCCGCCATCATCCAGAAGCTGAACCGCGCCCTGAACGAGGGCCTGGCCAAGGAGGAGGTCCGGCGCCGCATCACCGATATCGGCGCCGAGCCGGAAGGCGGTACGCCGGACCGCGTCACGGCGCGCCTGAAGCTGGACATCCCGCGCTGGAGCAAGCTGCTGGAAACCGCGGGCGTCACGGTGCAATGAAGCGAACTCAAGGAGGCGGTATGGCATTGGCGAATCTGCATAACTGGAACGACCTGGCCCGGGAAACCGTACGCAAGGGCGTGGAGCGGGTCGGGTTCCGCGGCGACGACGTGATGTGCGTCATGAACTGGCTGACGCCGGGCATGGACACCAATCCGCACAGCCACACCTTCGAGCAACTGGTGATCATCGTGCAGGGCCGTGTGCGCTTCCACCTGGGCGACGAAGTGGTCGAGGGCGGCCCGGGCAGCATGATCCGCATCCCGCCGCACGTGGTGCACTATGCCGAGCCCGTGGGCGACGAGGTGGTCCTGAACCTGGACGTGTTCGCGCCGCTGCGCGAAGACTACAAGCACCTGGTCGAGTACCAGCGCGCCGAGTTCGAGTGACCATGGCCACCGCGAACCAGGCCTTCCGCGCCCGCCTGCGCGAGCGCGCGCCGCTGGGCGGGACGTTCATCAAGACACCCGCCTACCAGCACGTCGAGATCGCCGGCGGCGCCGGCCTGGACTTCGTCGTGCTCGATGCCGAGCATGCCGTGTTCGATCCGGCGCAGCTGGACCAGTGCGCGCTGGCCGCGCGCGCGGCCGGCACCGCGGCGGTCGTGCGCCTGCCCGACCCCGGTGCCGCCAGCGTGCTGCGCGTGCTGGACATGGGGGCCGCGGGCGTGCTGGTGCCGCACGTGGTCGATGCCGAGTGTGCCCGCGAGATCGTCGCGCGGACCCGCTACGCCGATGGCATGCGCGGCTACAGCAATTCGCCGCGCTCGGGCGGATATGGCGCGCTGCCCATGGCGCGGCACATGCGGGAAGCCGATGCCGGCGTCAGCGTGCTGTGCCAGATCGAGGACCGCGCGGGCGTGGACAACATCGCCGCGATCGCCGCCGTGCCCGGGGTCGATTGCCTGTTCATCGGACGCGCCGACCTGGCGGTTTCCTATGGCGTGACGGAACTCGATCATCCCCTGGTCGCGCAGGCGGTCGACACGGTGATCCAGGCCGGCGCGGCCGCCGGGGTCGCCGTCGGCATTTTCCTTCCCGATGCCGACGCGCTGGCCGCCTACGCCGCGCGCGGCGTCAGCCTGTTCGTGATCGGCTCGGACCAGGGCTGGCTGCGCGCCGCCGCGCTGGGCCTGGGCGGGCGCATGGCCGCGGCCTTTCTTCAAACATCGGAGTGCAACCCATGAATACTTCTGTCGTCGCAACCCCGGCCACCGAGCTGGATCCCCGGGTCGAAAACCTCGTCAAGGGCGCCATCGACCTGCATTGCCACAGCGGCCCGTCGGTGATGGCCCGTTACCTGGACCACCTGGAGGCCATGCGGGAAGCCTCCGAGGCCGGCCTGAAAGCCGTGCTGCTGAAGGACCACTATTACTCGGCCACCCCCGTCACCTATCTGCTGAACAAGCATTTCAGCAACCTGGGCGTGCTCATGCTGTCCGGCGTGCCGCTGAACAACGCGGTGGGAGGCCTGAACGTGCACGCGGTCGAGCACGGCATCAAGCTGGGCGCGCGCCTGGTGTGGATGCCGACCTTCTCGTCGGCCAATCACATCGACCACCACAAGCAGGATCACAAATTCACCGAGAAATTCCCGCAGACCAAGAAGAAGATGATCGACCCGGTGCCGCTGACGGTGCTGGATGCCGGCGGCAAGCTCAAGGACGAGGTCAAGGACATCCTCGACCTGATCGCCGAGGCCGACGTGGTGCTGTCCGCGGGGCACCTGCACATCTCGGAGATCTGGCCGCTGTTCGACGAAGCCCGCAAGCGCGGCGTCAAGCGTCTGCTGGTCAACCATCCCACCTACGTGGTGGATGCCACGCTCGACGACATGAAGGTGCTGGCCCGCGACGGCGTCTACATGGAGCACTCGATGTGCATGTGGGTGCCCGGCTCCAAGTTCAAGTTCTACGAACCGGAGTTCCTGCGCCAGATCATCGAGGCCGGCACGGTGGACCGGACCATACTGGGCTCGGATCTCGGCCAGCAGGGCAATCCGCGGATCGTGGACGGTTTCCGCCACGTGATCCGGACCTGCCTGGACCTGGGCTACTCCGAGGCGGATGTTCGTAAAATGACCTCCACGAACGCATCCGCCCTGATGGGTATCTGAGGAGAAGCATGAGGACCAGCGCCGCAAAGAAGACGGAACCGGAAGCACCCGCGACCTCGGCCAAGGGAGCGGGGCCCGCGCTGCTGGAGTCGGTGGCCATCGTCTTCACGATACTCGACCAGTTGGCCGCGGCACGGCGTCCGCTGGGCGTGACCGAGCTGGCGCTGGCCATCGACGAGCCCAAGCCGCGCGTCTACCGGCACCTGGCTTCCCTGCGGCAGATCGGCATCGTCGAACAGGATCTGGTCAGCGAGAAATACCGGCTGGGCGCCAAGCTGGTGTCCTACGGAACCGCCGCGGGCGAGCAGTTCGACCTGCGGCTGATCGCCGATCCCTACCTGACGCAGCTGCGCGACCAGACCAGCCAGACGGCGCTGCTGTCCGCGGTCACCGAGGACTCGGCGCTGGTCATCTCATCGGTGGAGTCGACCAACCAGGTCTGCATCACCGTCAAGCCCGGCAACCGCGTGCCGCATCACTGCTCGGCCCAGGGCCGGATCGTGCTGGCCTACTGCGATGCCGCCACGCAGCGCAAGATCCTCCGGCGCGAGCTGCAGGCCTACACCGACCGCTCCATGGTCGAACCTGCGCGCATCCTGGAACGCCTGGCGTTGATACGCGAGCGGCTGTTCGAAGAAGCCAACGGCGAGGTGCTGGAAGGCATCAACGTGCTGGCCGCGCCCATTTTCCGCGGTTCGGAAAAGAGCGACGAGCTGGTGGGCATCATAGGCGTGATCGGCGCGAGCAAGGACGTGCCTTCGCCGCCGCCGCCCGGCATGGTGAAGCTGGTGCAGCAGGCCGCCGCCGCGCTGACCGAGCGCCTGAACGGGGTTTCCTACAAGCACCTGGGGCTGGCCGGCGCCGGGAAGAATTGAAGCGGCCGCGTGCCCGGCCGACATCCGAAGAGAATTCGATGTCCAGACTCGAAGTGGCGGTGGGATCGCTGCCCTTGAAGAACCCCGTGATCTGCGGATCGGGGGAACACACCATGACGGCCGACGGTATCCGCGCCGCCCTGCGGGCGGGCGTGGGCGCCGTGGTCGCCAAGTCCGTCAATGAATCGGCCGCGGCCAGGCAGCAACTGGACCGTACCGACTACGCGCTGCTGGGCAGCGACTGGCGCCGGCTGCCTTGGAACTTCGCGCCGCCCGCCGACGCGCAACTGCTGTGCCGCTCGGGCCTGATCCAGCTGGAGTTCGAACCCTGGATGGAGCAACTGGTCGCGCTGGATCGCGAAGCCGCGGCGCAGGGCGCCTACGTCATCCCCAGCCTGATCCTGAGCGATCTCGACCAGTGCGCGCGCTATGCGCGGGCCATCGAGCAGATGGGCCTGCGGGTGCTGGAAGTGAACATCGGCGCGCCCCACGGCGAGGAGGCCGCGCGCGGCGCCATCGTGCTGGAACGCAGCAGCGAACGCATCACGACCATCGTCCGCACGCTGCGTGCCGCGACCCGGCTGCCGCTGTGGATCAAGCTGACCGGGCAGAGCGAGGACGTCGCGGCCCTGGCCGAGGCGGCCAGACAGGCGGGCGCGGACGCGGTGGTGATGATGGGACGCTTCATGGGCTTCCTGCCCGATCTCGACACCGAGGCGCCCGTGCTGGGCACGTCGGCCGCGCTGGGCGGCGGCTGGGCGCTGCCGCTGACGGCACGCTGGCTGGCGCTGAGCCGCAAGCGGCTGGGGCCGGACTACCCCCTGCTGGCCACCAACGGCGCGCGCAGCGGCCTCGACGTGGCCCGGTTCCTGCTGGCGGGCGCCTGCGCCACCGAGATGACCTCGGCGGTGTTCACCGGGGGGTACGAGGTGCTGGCGCGCAGCGTGCGAGAGCTGGACGAGTACGTGCAGGGCCGGGGCAAGCGCGCCGCCGACCTGCTGGGCGTGGCGGCCGACCGGCTGGCGTCCTATGCCGACCAGGCTTCGCGGCCCGGATACTGGCAGAGCTTCGTGCCGCCGGCGGCTGCCTGAGCCCATGCGGGAGGCAGCCGTCCGGCTGTCTCGTTGCCGGGTCAGGCCGCGGCCAGCGCCTGGTCCAGGTCGTCGATCAGGTCATCCAGGTGCTCGATGCCGATGGACAGCCGCAGCATGTCCTCGCTCACGCCGGCCTTCTTCAGCTCGTCGGCATCCAACTGGCGGTGGGTGGTGGACGCGGGATGCGTGGCCAACGAACGCGCATCGCCGATGTTGACCAGTCGCGTGAAGAGCTTGAGCGCATCCAGCACCCGGGCGCCGGCCTCGCGGCCGCCGGTCTTCAGGCCGAACGACAGGATGCCCGAGGCGCGTCCGCCCATGTAGCGCTGCGCCAGGTGGTGGTCGGGGTGGCCGGACAGGCCGGCGTAGTTGACCCAGCCGACCTTGGGGTGGTCCTGCAGGTATTGGGCGATGGCCTGGCTGTTGTCGCAGATGCGGTCCATGCGCAGGGGCAGGGTCTCGATGCCTTGCAGCACCAGGAAAGCGTTGAAGGGCGACAGCGCGGCGCCGGTGTTGCGCAGCGGCACGACCCTCGCGCGGCCGATGAAGGCCGCCTCGCCCAGGGCTTCGGTGTAGACCACGCCGTGGTACGAAACGTCGGGCTCGTTCAGCCGGCGGAAACGATCCTTGTGCTTCGCCCAGGGGAACTTGCCGCTGTCGACGATGGCGCCGGCCATGCTGTTGCCGTGGCCACCCATGTACTTGGTCAGCGCGTGCACGACGATGTCGGCGCCGTGCTCGAACGGCCGGCACAGGTAGGGGCTGGGGACGGTGTTGTCCACGATCAGGGGGATGCCGTGGGCGTGCGCGATGTCCGCCAGCGCGGCGATGTCGGTGACGTTGCCCAGCGGGTTGCCCACCGACTCGCAGAAGATGGCCTTGGTCCGCGCATCGATCAGCGGGGCGAACGACGCGGGATCGGACGGGTCGGCGAAGCGCGTCTCCAGGCCCTGCTGCGGGAAGGTATGGGCGAACAGGTTGTAGGTGCCGCCATACAGTGTGCTGGCCGCGACGATGTTGTCGCCGGCTTCGGCGATGGTCTGTATCGCGTAGGTGATGGCCGCCATGCCCGATGCCAGCGCCAGCGCGCCCACGCCGCCTTCGAGCGCGGCCACGCGCTTCTCCAGCACGTCGGTGGTGGGGTTCATGATGCGGGTGTAGATGTTGCCCGGCACCTTCAGGTCGAACAGGTCGGCGCCATGCTGCGCGCTGTCGAAGGAGTAGGCGACCGTCTGGTAGATGGGCACGGCCACCGCGTGGGTCGTGGGCTCGGGGCTGTAGCCGGCGTGTACCGCCAGGGTTTCTATTTTCATGGGGCTGTCTCCGCAGTTCCGCTTCGATGAACGGCGCATTATGCGCGAGGATGCGCTTCGGAGATAGCCCCGGGTTCGCGTATCACTCCATCCTGATTCCGCGCGATTCGATCAGCTCGCGCCCGCTCTTGATTTCCGAGGCGAGATAGTCGCGCAGTTCGGCGGGCGATCCGCCTATGGGCTCGGCGCCGATCGAGGCCAGCGTGCCTTGCACCTTGGGCGCCTTCAGCGCGTCGCGCATGGCGCGGTTCAACTTGTCGATCACGGCGGGCGGCGTGCCGGCCGGCGCGAAGGCGGCGAACCACGGCGTCAGTTCATAGCCGGGCAGGCCGGCCTCGGCCACCGTCGGCACGTTGGGCAGCGCGGCCGAACGCTTGCTGGTGGTGACCGCGATGGGGACGAGCTTGCCGGCATCGATGTGCGGCTTGGACGAGGTGATGCTGTCGAACATGTAGTCGACCTGTCCGCCCAGCATGTCGGCGATCGCCGGGCCGCTGCCCTTGTAGGGCACGTGCAGCATCTGCACGCCGGCCATCTTGGCGAAGAGCTCGCCCGCCAGGTGGATGGAGGTTCCCACGCCGGCCGAGGCATAGGTGTACTTGCCGGGATGCGCCTTGGCGAGCGCGATGACTTCCGGCACGGTCCTGGCCTGGATGCGCTGGGGATTGACCACCAGTACGTTGGGCACGACGGCCAGCAGCGAAATGGGCGCGAAATCCTTGACGGGGTCGTAGGCCATGTCGGGATACAGCGCGGGGTTCACCGCCATGCCGTTGGCCACGATCATGATGGTGTAGCCGTCCGGCCTGGCGCGCGCCACCGCGGTGGCGCCGATGTTGCCGCCGGCGCCCGCGCGGTTCTCGATCACGAAGGACTGGCCCAGGCTCTTGCCCATGGCTTCGCCCAGCGTGCGCGCGATGTTGTCCATGGCGCCGCCCGGCGGGAAGGGAACGATCCAGCGGACCGGGTGGTCCGGGTAGCCGTCGCCCGCGGCCGCCGCCGCGAGCGGCAGGGCAAACAGGGCGGCCAGGGCCAGGGCGGACGTCGTCTTATGCGGGGGTTTCATCGTTGTCTCCGATATGGATAGTAGATGCGGATGGGCCGCCGGGACGCTCAGTGAATGGACGAGGGGTGGCGGGCCAGCGGCGTGACGTGGATCTCCATGTAGGGAAACAGCGGCAGCGACGACAGCAGGGTGTGCAGCTCGTCGTTGTCGGCCACGTCGAAAATGCTGTAGTTGGCGTACTCCCCCACCACGCGGTAGAGGTGCGGCCATTTGCCCTGCCGCTGCAGGCCTTGGGAATAGGCTTTCTCCGTGGCCTTCAGCGCATCGGCTTCTTCCTTGGGCATGGAGGGCGGCAGGCGTACATCCATGCGGACGAGGAACAACATGTGACTCTCCTGGTGATAGGGCGCTTCAACGGTCGCGGCGGTAGCGCGTCAGTTTTTCTTCATCGAGCGCCAGTCCCAGCCCCGGCGCGGTGGGCAGCGTCATCGAGAATTCCTGATAGGCAGGACGTTGCTGGACGACGTCGTCCACCAGCAGCAAGGGGCCGAACAGCTCGGTGCCCCATTCAAGACGGGGCAGGGTGGCGAAGGCGTGCGCGGCGGCCACGGTGCCTATGCTGCCTTCGAGCATGGTGCCGCCGTACAGCGCCATGCCCGCGGCATCGCCGACGGCGGCGGTGCGCAGCACGTCGTAGAGGCCGCCCGACTTGGAGATCTTCAGGGCCAGCACGTCGGCTGCGCCCAGGCGGGCGAGGTCCATGGCGTCCTCAGGGCTGTGGACGGCCTCGTCGGCCATGATGGGCACGACGAAACGCGCGGCCAGCCTGGCCATGCCGGCGCGATGGGCGCGGGGAAGCGGCTGCTCGATCAGATCCACGCCGGCCGCTTCCAGCCGGGCGATGCCGGTGGCCGCCTGCGACTCGCTCCAGGCCTGGTTCACGTCCACGGTCACGCGTGCCCGCGTACCCAGCGCCTGCTTGATGGCGCACACGTGGGCCACGTCCTCGGCCACGGAGCGGCGGCCGATCTTCAGCTTGAAAGTGTCGTGCCGCCGTGCGGCCAGCAGGGACTCGGCCTCTTCGATGTCGCGCCGGGTATCGCCGCTGGCCAGTGTCCAGAGCACGGGAACGGCGTCGCGCACGGCGCCGCCCAGCAGCTTCGAGACCGGTACGCCCAGCCGCTTGCCCTGCGCGTCGAGCAACGCCGTCTCGAGCGCCGACTTGGCGAAGGTGTTGCCGCGCGCCACCCGGTTCATGCGCCGAGCGGCGGCCAGCACGTTCGAGGCATCCTGCCCCAGCAGCGCCGGGGCCAGGTAGGTGTCGATGGCGAGCTTGATGCCTTCGGGGCTTTCCTCGCCGTAGCTCAGCCCGCCTATGGTGGTGGCTTCTCCCAGCCCCTCCGCGCCGTCGGAGCAGCGCAGGCGCACGATGACCAGCGTCTGCACGTTCATGACCGTCATCGCCAACTGATGGGCACGGATGGTGGGCAGGTCGACCAGGATGGCCTCGATCGACTCGATACGTGGGAAAACCATACTTTTCCGGTTTGTTTGGTTCGGGAAGCCAGTATGGGATTCGATTTTTCCTGAGTCCAAGACTATATTTGGCGTTTTCAATACCTTGAAGGTATCGATGGACGTCAGGCAACTCCGCTACTTCCAGGCCGTGGCGCAGGAAATGAACGTGACGCGCGCGGCCGAGAAACTGCACATGGCGCAACCGCCGCTCAGCCGCCAGATACGCGCGCTGGAAGACGAACTGGGAGTGCTTCTGTTCGAGCGCACCGGCCGATCGCTGCGATTGACCGAGGCCGGCCGCTTCCTGCTCGAACACTCGCTGCAATTGACCGCGCGCCTGCAGGAGATCACCGAGGCCACCCGGCGCCTGGGCCAGCAGGGACGGCGCTGGTTCGGCGTGGGCTTCGTGCCGTCCACGCTGTACGGATTCGTGCCGGAGCTGATCCGCCGCCTGCGGGGCGCGGACCGGCACGTCGAGGTGGGCCTGTCGGAACTGACGACATTGCAGCAGATGGAAGCGCTCAAGGCGGGGCGCATCGACATCGGGTTCGGGCGCATCCTGTTCGACGATCCCGACATCGAGCGCAAGGTACTGATGGCCGAACCGCTGGTGGCGGTGGTGGCGCGCGCCCATCCACTGGCCCGGCGCGCGCGCCGCGGGGTGGATGCGGCCGAGTTGGCCGCGCAGCCTTTCATCCTGTATCCGGCGCGGCCGCGGCCCAGCTACGCCGATCACGTGCTGGGCCTGTTCCGGGCGGCAGGCCATGGGCTGGACGTGGTCCAGGAGGCCAACGAACTGCAGACCGCCATCGGACTGGTCGCCGCCGGCCTGGGCGTGACCGTGGTGCCCGCGTCGGTGCAGCGCCTGCAGCGCGAAGATATCGTCTATGTGCCGCTGGACAGCCCCGGATTCACCTCGCCGGTGATCGTAAGCCGCCGCCGGGACGACCGGTCACCGTTCCTGCTGCAGGCCGGCGCGCTGGCCGATGAGCTGGCGGCCGAGGAACTGCGCGCGCATGCGCGCTAGGTTCATGCGCCTTCCAGGCTGATGCTGCCCTTGGCGGCCGAACGGGTGCCGGGCAGCGGACGGTTGCTGGCGGCGTGGTAGGTGAACACCGCCGAGAACTTCACCTCGTCCGTGGCGTTGCGGTCGGCCGCGTGCAGGGTATTGCAGTGGAAAAACATCACATCGCCCGCATGCAGCTCCGGCACGATGGCGCGCTCGATGACCGCGCGGTTGGCGGGCAGGTCGTCGCGGAAGAACTTGCGTTCATCGAAGCGCGAGGCATCGAAGCTTTCCCGGTGCGATCCCGGCACCAGGTGCAGCGCGCCGTTGCGGTCCACCTCGTCGCCCAGCGCCAGCCAGATCGAGACCATGTCGTCGCGCTGGAACGACCAGTAGCGGAAGTCCCGGTGCCAGCCCGTGAGCGTGCCGTAGCGCGGATGCTTGGTCATGACGCAGTTGTGATGGGCCAGCGACAGCTTGGCCGGTTCGCCGAAGTACGCCGCCATCCAGTCGCGGATGGGCGCACAGGTCGCGTACTGCCGATAGGCCTCGTCGCGCGACCACGCATCCAGCAGCCGCCGCACCGTCCGCCCGCCCTCGGCCTCGCGCGAGGTCGGCGCGCCCGGATAACCCAGGTCCGCCTCGTACTCGATGGGCTCGATATGGGCATTGAGCTGCGCGCGCGCGATCTGCAGCAGCGCCGCGCAGGCGTCGTCATCCAGGAAATTGCGCACCACCACCAGACCATCCCGGCGCAGTGCCGCGATCTGTTCATCGCGTGACAGGCTAGCCATGCTGCTCTAACACAAAAGAAGAAAAATCAGCTGCCTAGGATACGCTGAATTCCTTCGAAAAACGCTTGCACCCTTGCCCGTCTGCTGGATCTGGCGGGCTGGGTTTTCGCGGGCTGGCGGTCCAGCGTGGGTTTGAAGGGAGGACGAGTCCCGATCGGCGCGCGTGAATTGGATAGAAGCGGGGCGGGTTAAGTATGATGGTTTGGCTATGACAGCGGTTGTTCTGTTGGGCGGCGTGGATCGTTGAAAAAACGGTGGATTTTGTGAGGACGGTTTTTTCTTTTTAAAACAAGTGCTTAGGGTTGGTGTTCCCCGCGAGAGTGGGGAGGTTACTCGGGTGTATGCCTGATCTTGGCCAAGGGTGCATTCTTGCAGTAGCCAATTCGCCTGTAGAAATACCTTGAATTAAATACCCATATTGGGTAAATTCATTCCCAATATGGGTATGTTTTGCTTCACCATGCACTCTAACTTGGCCGATGCCCTATTCCCTCGAACCAAACAGCGCGTGTTGGGATTGCTGTTCGGCCAGCCTTGGCGCAGTTTCTATGCCAACGAGGTGATGGGAATCGTGGCCAGTGGCTCCGGCGCGGTTCAGCGTGAGTTGGCGGCCTTGGCTCAGAGCGGCCTGGTCACCGTCAAGGCTGTTGGCAATCAAAAGCACTATCAGGCCAACCCAGACTCCCCGATTTTTGAGGAACTGTGTGCGATCGTGCAGAAGACGATAGGGTTGGCAGAACCTTTGCGCAGTGCTCTTCGGCCTCTGGAGCGTCGAATCACCGCGGCGTTTGTCTACGGTTCTGTTGCGAAGAAAATGGACACGGCGCGAAGCGACATTGATCTTATGCTTGTGAGCGATGACGTGAGCTACGGAGATGTCTTTGAAGCATTGGAAGAGGCAAGCCACACACTGGGGCGGCCAGTGAACCCCACTATCTTGACTCGCGCGGAATTCTTGAAGCGGGTGACCGTACAGGAGTCTTTCCTTTCCCGAGTGCTGGATCAGCCCAAGCTCTGGATCCTGGGAGGCCCCGATGACCTCCCCGTTTGAGAGCCTGACCGGCCCAGGCAAGCCGCTCAAGGCGGAGCCGCCGGACGCCAAGGAATTCGACGGCTTGAAGAGGTCAGGTCATGCGAGGCTGAAGGACGCACTCAATTCGTCCCTGTCCATCGAGAGCCGTTTCGATCTGGCCTACAACGCCGCCCACGCACTTTGCCTGGCTGCGCTGCGATGGAACGGGTATCGGTCAACAAATCGCTATCTGGTTTTCCAATTGCTACCCCACACATTGGGTCTCGGACCGGCGGTCTGGCGAGTGCTCTCGAAGTGTCACGACATCCGTAATCTCGGTGAGTATGAAGGAGATTTGAGTGTCGATGATCGGATCGTCACAGACCTTGTGGCGGCGTGCCAGGTAGTGGCTGACAAGGTCGATGCCCTTGCTCCGCTAGGTTCTGTCCGCTGAGAAATAAGCTGCAATGTCTGGTTGACATGACGAGTTGAAGCCTGTTCTTTCGGCTTTTTAACGAGTTGAGTTTCCTGGAAAAAAGTTGGTAGATTTTTGGCGTCCGATTTTCTCTTTTGAAAACAATCGGTTATGTTTGGTGTGTTCCCCGCGAGAGCGGGGATGAACCGCCGAATGCCGATATCGTCAGGCGCTGGAGCACGTGTTCCCCGCGGGAGCGGGGACGAATCATGTTCCGCGCTCACGCATGAGCCCCGTGCGCTACCTGCTGCGCGATCCCCGAGTCATGGATTTTATATAGGTTTTCCTATAAAATAACCTATATTCGATAAGGCACAGATGTACACCATCAACTGGATGAAGAAGGCTCGCAAGCAACTGGCAACGGTTGGTACGCAGAAGGCCCGCGAAGCGATTGTTGATGCCGTGTCCACGTTGGTGGACTTGCCCAACGCCCAGAATGTGAAAGCCCTCACGAAGCACCAGTACGGTTACCGCCTGCGCGTCGGTAAGTATCGAGTGCTATTCGACGCGGATCATGAAATCCGAATCGTCGAAGTGCAAGAGGTGAAGAAGCGCGACGACCAGACGTACTGAAACCCCATCCGGGCAATAGCCCGGCGGAGAATGCGATGAGCACGAATCACACCATCATCAACACTAGCGACGGCCGGCCAGCCTTCGTTGTGCTTCCCTACGACGAATACATTGCGCTGACTGGCAATAAGCCGCGCATCCCCGCGGGGGAGGCGGTGCCCCATGAGGTGATCAGCCTTCAGGTCAAGAACGGATGGAGCCTGATCCGGGCGTGGCGGGAGTACCTTGGGATCACCCAGGCGGAAATGGCCGCGCGTCTTGAGGTGCGGCAACCGACCTACGCGAACATGGAAGGCCCCGATGCCCGGCCGCGCAAGGCGACCCGGGCCCGCATTGCCCAAGCGCTCGGGATTTCGCTCGATCAGCTTGATGCCTAGTGTTCCCCGCGGGAGCGGGGATGACCCGACAGTGGGCGCTTGTCCGCCGCAGCCACGGGAAGCTCCTCTTACTCCACCGTGATCTTGTTCGCCGTCGCCAGCTCCTTCCAGCGGCGGGTCTCCCCCTGGATGAACGTGGCGAACTCGGCTGGCGTGCCGCCCACGGTGTCCAGCCCGAGCTTGTTCAGCTTGGCGCGGGTATCCGGATCCGACACGGCCGCCTTGACCTCCTTCGCCAGGCGGTCGACCACTGCCGGCGGCGTGCCCTTGGGCACGAAGAAGCCATTCCATTCCAGCACTTCGAAGTTCTTGAAGCCGTTTTCCGCGATGGTGGGCGTATCGGGCAGCGCGGCCATGCGCTTGGCGGAGGTGACGGCCAGCGCCTTGAGGCGGCCGGACTGGACGTAGGACAGGCCCGACGCGGCGTTGGCGAAGTAGGCGTTCACCTGTCCTCCCATCACGTCGGCCAGGGCCGGAGCGCCGCCCTTGTAGGGCACGTGCAGCATGTCGATGCCGGCCTGGTTCTTCAGCAGCTCGCCCACGAGGTGGGCGGGGCTGCCGGCGCCGTACGAGGCGTAGCTGACCTTGCCCGGATGCTGGCGGGCGTAGTCCACGAATTCTTTGAAGCTCTTGTAGGGGGCGTCGGGGTGGACGACCAGGATGTTGGGCACGGTGACCGCCAGCGACACGGGCACGAGGTCCTTGTCCGGATCGAAGGGCATCTTGCGCAGCGCGGGGTTCACCGCGTAGGTGGAGGCGTCGTACAGCACGGTATAGCCGTCGGGCGTGGCCTGGGCCACCGCCTGCGCGCCTATCATGCCGCTGGCGCCCGGCCGGTTGTCGATCACGACCTGTGTGTGCAGTGCCGTGCCCAGCCGCTGCGCGATCACCCGCGCCGCATTGTCCGCGCCGCCGCCGGCCGAGTAGGGGACGATGACGCGGATGGGACGGCTGGGATAGTCCTGGGCGTGGCCGGGCGATGCGACGGCCGCGGCAAGCGTGGCAACGATGCCGGTGGCGGCCAGACGGGTGAATGCGGGCATGGGGGTCTCCGGGGGCAGATATCTTGTCGGCGCGGCCGCTGCGTCGCGGCCTGCCCCCGTAGTGTAGTAGTCAGGCGGCCTATTCCTTGATATCGATGCGTTTGACCACCTCGGCCCACTTGGCCGTGTCGCGCTTCAGGGTTTCTGCGGCCTGCGCGCCCACCTGGCCCACCGGCGTCAGGTCCAGCGAGGTCAGGCGCTGGCGCACGGGCGCTTCCTGCAGCGCGGCCGTCACGGCTTCCTGCAGGGCCTGGAGCACGGCGGCCGGCGTGTCCTTGGGCGCCATCAGGTACTGGTTGAACGAAGCGTCGATGTTGGGCAGGCCGACCTGCGGCAAGGTGGGCACGGTGGGCGCCATGGGCGAGGGCCGGGCCGAGGACACCGCCAGCGCGGTCAGCCGTCCGGCCTGGACGTTGGGCAGGACCGTGGGCGTCGCCAGGAAGCCGCAGTCGACCTGGCCGCCCATGACGTCGGTCATCGCCGGGCTCGGACCCTTGTAGGGCACGTGGGTCATGGCGACGCCGGCCTTGCTCAGGACCAGTTCGGCCGCGAGATGGCCGGGCGAGCCCTGGCCGCCGGATGCGTAGGTCATCGGCGTCTGCCGGGCGCGCGTGATCAGTTGCTCCATGGACGTGAGCTTGAGCGCGGCGCCGCACACCATCATCTGGTTGAAGTTGGCCACCAGCGAGACCGGCACGAGATCGGTGCGCGGGTCGAAGTCCATCTTCTTGTAGACGAAGGGATTGACCGTGACCACGGTGTCGGGCGTGACCAGCAGCGTGTAGCCGTCGGGCGCGGCCTTGGCGACCTGTTGCGCGGCCAGGCCGTTGTTGGCGCCGGCGCGGTTTTCCACGACGAAGGTCTGCTTGAAGCGGCTGCCCAGGCGTTCGGCCAGGACACGGGCGACCATGTCCGAAGGGGCCCCCGGAGGCGAGCCGACGAGGACGCGCACGGGCTTGGAGGGATAGTCGGACTGGGCCTGCGCCAGCGGAGACGCGGCAAGGACGGCGGCGGCCAGCAGGGCCGGTCGAAGAACGGGCATGGTCTCGCTCCTGATGCTGATGTTTTGCCGCAGTGTATTTAGTTATTTTGGTTATGAAAAATGAAAAATAAGAAGAGTTGATTTCCTTTTGGTTATGATTCTGGCAGGACGAGAGAGGATGCATGCAGGAACACGGCATATCCATGGGACTGGGCCGCATCAAGCTGCGGCATCTCCAATGCCTGGTCGCCATCGCCGCGTACCGGCAAATGGGGAAGGCTGCCGATGCGCTGGGCATCTCGCAGCCGGCCATCTCCAAGACCCTGGCGGAGCTCGAGGACGTGGTGCAGGCGCAGCTCGTGGTCCGCGGCAAGCGCGGCGCGTCGCTGACGGACAAGGGCCGCGTGCTGTTGGGCTACGCCGGCAGCAGCCTGCGTACGCTGCGCGAGGGCCTGGATCACGTATCGTCGGCCGTGCGAGACGACGCGGCGGTGATCGCGATCGGCACGCTGCCCACCGTCGCCCCCACCATCGGGCCGCAGGCTGCCAGCCTGTTCAAGCGCCAATGGCCGTCGGTGCGGCTGAGCGTGCATACGGGTGTGAATGCGGGCCTGCTGGCGCTGCTCAAGCAGGGCGAACTGGACCTGGTGCTGGGGCGTGTGGCGGAGCCCTCGGAAATGCTGGGCCTGTCATACGAGCACTTGTACGAGGAACCGGTGGTGGTGGTCGCGCGGCCGGGGCATCCGTTGGCGCGGGCCCGCCGCGTGGAGCCCGAGGAGATCGCCGCCTGCGGCATGGTGGTGCCGCTGCCGGGCACGGCCATCCGCCACACCATCGACTCGTACATGGTCCGTCATGGCGTGGGCGTGGGACGCGAGGCGATCGAGACCCTGTCCGATGCCTTCGCCCGATCCTACGTGGCCCACACCGACGCGGTCTGGATGATCGCGCTGGGAGTGGTCGAGCACGACCTGCGCGCCGGCAGCCTGGTCCGGCTGGCCTGCGACACGCAGCACACCTCGGCCTCGGTCGGGCTGACGCTGCGCAGCGACGCGGTGCCTTCGCACGCGGTGCGGGCGCTGATCGAATGCATACGCGCCGCGGCCGCGCAGCGGCGCGAGCAGGCCGAGGGAAATGCCTGAAACGGCCGCGCGGGGCGCGGCCACGGGAAGGGCGCTAGTGCGCCGCGGCGACCTGCCGCGCCAGCACGCGCTGGGGTGAAAGGTCGGGCCGGGCCATGGCCGAGACCGGCAGCAGGTAGGTCTGCTCCAGCATGAACTGGCCGGTCATGGCGGCGTGCGGGGTCTGGTCCGAGAAGCAGATCCAGGTGCTGCCGGGCGGGAATTCGATGCTTTCCTGTATGCCGTCGCGCTGGTAGCCGGCGTCGGCCTTCATGCGGTCGTGCAACTGCAGCATGAAATGGTCATAGGCGCTGCGGCGGCTCTTGGTGATGAATCGCACCGAGTTTTGAGGAGGCTCCAACCTTTGAGAAAATGGAGCCATGAGCAAGAACAACAAATTTTCGCCTGAAGTCCGTGAGCGTGCCGT